>JBDKGA010000001.1:0-16270 GCA_039798465.1 Candidatus Parcubacteria bacterium
GCCTTGAGGCCATTGTAGACGATCTCGCGGAGCGGCCGCTGCAGGTCGTCGACGACGAACACGACGTTCTTGAACGCACCCTTGAGGACATGACCTTCGCCCTTCGCGACGACCGTCTGGCCGTCCGAAAGGGGCATTGCCTTGCTCGCCTGCGAGTGGAACACGTTGCCGGCAGCGCGACTGATCACGCCGTCGATGCCGCCGAACCACATGCCGCCGGAGTTGATCGCCGTGATGAGCGCATCCGCACCGACACGGGAAATATCACCGGAAACTGTCTTGATCGTTGCCACAATGGCACCGCCTTTCTATGAGTTGGAGTTGAGGAACTTCGCTTAGAGGGCGTTTTCGAGCCCAAATCTAAGCGTCGCTAATATATCACTTTATTATCAAAATGTCAACTTGGCTAGATGCCTTCCATAGGAAGGCGTAAAATGGCTACGCCATGACTCATTTTCCTAAGGTCGGAAGAAATGATCCGTGTCCATGTGGTGCTCTCAAGCCGGACGGAAAGCCGGTGAAGTATAAGCATTGCCACGGTGAAAATCCTCGTATTCCCCATGAAGTGTTGAATGAGTTTTTCACTCGTCCACAAGAGCCGTTTGAGAAGGGCGGCTTTCTAACGGGCCGGCCTTTTATTTCAACGATCTTCCAAGGTAAACGCATGCGCGCTATGGCGAATCGTGTCTACCAACGACCAATCGATGAGACGTTCCATCTCTTCATACTCCGACGTTTCTTCGACACCCTCACCCAAAAGTGGGTTGAGGCAGAGGAGAAAAAAGAAAAACCACATACGCTCATCCAGTGGTCACGAGAGATGCAATCGAACATCGACGCTAATCAAGTCGCAAAAGACGAGGTACGAGGCGTGAAGCTCACGGGCAACATGCGTTCGCTCCTCGCGATCGCATATGACTTCTATACACTCGACCACTGCGGGGCGACAGTGCCGTCGAAAGTGTTAGATCGACTGCGCGATGAGGAGCAGTTCCAAGGTGCGCGGTACGAGATAGCTGTTGCTGGTCTTGTTGTTCGTTCTGGTTTCAATATCGAGTGGCTAAAAGGAAAAGATAAACACTCCGAGTTTATGGGCACTCACAAAGTCACCGGAGCGAAAGCGGTCTTTGAGGCGAAAAGCCACCATCGTGATGGGGTGCTCGGGCGTGCTGGCACTTTTGATCCCGATAGTGCGCGAATAAAGATCATGGATCACGTCAAAAAAGCGCTTGAGCAAGCTCCGACGCCGACGAACGTGGCACCTCTCGTTATCTTCGACGATCTCAACCTACCGCTTACTGCGGGGAAACCGTCGAATGAGAGTAAGTGGTTCAAGGAAGTCGAACAGCACCTCGAAAAGTATGGGTTTCTTCGTGATGAGAAATATAAACACTGTATTTTATTCCTCACTAACTTTTCTTGGCACTTTGATTACGACGTGCCGCCGGAGAAAAACGAAGTTGTGGTTTATTTCTTTTCTTCGGACTTCACAATGCCGGAACCACTGAAGTATCTTGATCTTGCAGCGAAGCAGTACGGCTTTGTGCCAGCACTGGAACATGAGTTTGCGGATAGGATACAACCCGCGGCGCCTCCAACAGCACCGGCTGCAAAGTGATCACTTTGCTTTCTCCAGCGGCATCAATCGCATTGACTTGTTCCTCCATAAAGAAAAGTGCGGTGTCCCATTTTAGGATCGTGTTTGCGGCGGCGATACGCTCGGCGTGTGTGGGGAAGTTGGGTTTGTCGTAGGAGGTTCCTGCTTCGCCTTCGAGGATACCTACCAACTTCTCGGTGATCACTCGGTGCCGCTCTTTGATCTGCGCGAGCCGCTCGCTGCGATCTTTTGTGTAGAGCGATGCAAGGTTTTCGAGGCGCACACTCTTCACGAGCTTGCTCACATAGTGCCAGTCGAGCTTGCCGTATACCTGTTGGTAGCCCTGCTTGAAGAGTGCGACTTGGATCTGCGAAACGGATTTGAGCGGATTGAGCGCGAGCTCGTCGCGGATCGCTCGCTTGATCATCTCCTCGATTTGCTTCGTCTTTCTCATGTTCGTGGTTATTCGCGGTTATATATCCTTGTTTTGCTTCGCGCGCGCTCGAAAACGATCGAATGCTTGTTCGAGAGCAGACACTATCACTCCCTTGAGATCAGAGAGTTCTAGAGAACTCTTGTTAGCACTGGATTGAGGTTTTTGGCCTAAAGTAATGACTTCTCCGCTGCCGCTTACGACTTGCTGATCGTTGGACGACTGCGACGTGTCGCTCGTCGGGGTTTTCGGGAGTGTTTCTACCAAGTCCGTGAGGTTGTCTTTGCGTCGGTACATAGCTTCATTTTACTACGTTAGAGCTTGAGAAATAAGGCCTCGGGCTTACGCTCTTGCGCGAGAAAAGCCCACATCTCCTCATTCCACGCTTGGAGCCAATCCGTATAGGTCGCTATAGTATCGTAAAGTTCGAGTGGTGTATGATTACGCCCACTAACGGTTTAGATTATTGAGGTTCCCGAAATTGGCGGGGCCGATGTTTTGTGTACGAGATATATCGGTCGAAGCGGCATTGGAGGAACCGATACCAAAGGTGTTTTCGATGATGTTGATGATACCGACCACCGACACCATGATAAACACCCCGATAATCCCCCACAGCATGTGTTGCTTACCTTCTTGTTGTGCGCTCCCCTCATCGACATTCCACAAAAACTCTACGAGACCATATACAAATAGGAACATCCCTGCCGCGAAGATGACCTTCTCGGCAGGGATGAGTATATACTCCTGGACCTTTGCAATCGCATCGGCACCCATATAACAAGCAGATTACGGCTGGACAATCAGACCCTGAAGCGGAATCGCCTGGTTGTTCTGAACGCCAAAAGTGGTCTGCAATACGCGAATGATGCCCCAGAGAGAAACCATCACAAAGATAGCGATAACGCCGTAGAACATTATCTGGAGACCCTTGGACTTCTCTTCGCCAACGTCAACGAGGTACTTGATGAGACCCCAGAAGAAGATAACGATAGCAAGTGTAATAAAGAGGCCAATCACTCCATTGAGGAAGCGACTAGCGAGAACGAGGATATCTAAGAGACCCACAGCCGAAGCCATCGAAGGCAAGAATGCGACTGCAAGTGCGAGGGCAGAATAAGAGCTAGCGCGTGTCATAACGTGACGATTCGTATAAGTAATTAAGTATGCTTATGGTAGCCTTTCCCCAGTATTCAGCAAGCGACGAGAGCGCCGTGTGTGGATAACATTAATGCTCGTCGTCTCCCTCTCCCGAAGCACGTACGGCCTGTATCGCAAGCCACCCCCCAATAGCAACCACCACAACGGCAACAATTTGCATGGCAAGTTGTGGGTTGTATTGAACAAATCTTAAAATGCCCAAGATAACAAGAAGCCAAAAGAGTGTAGAGACCGCCCGCTCCATCCACTCAATACCCTCATCTCTACCGGTAACCTTAATATGCGCCGCCCAGATCCCCAGGCCTGCGATATACATACCGAGCACTGCCAGTACTATAAAACCGACACCGATATTGGCGTACCCAGTAAACAAGGCAAGAGAGCCAGAAGGTTCTGCAGGGGGCGGAACTGCAGGGACACTGGTTTCTTGTACAAAAACCTCCTGCACAGGCTCTACGACTTCTTGAATAGCGGGCACGGGATTAGTTTGCACCTGAGTTGGCTGGGCCGACATGGGTTCGCCTGCTCCTATTTCTATCACTTCTGTCGTTGCATCCATATGGATTAATTACCACAGCCCGGATCTCCAAAGCGCACACAAGGTGCCCCGCGTCCACCGGTTCCCGAACCACCACCAGAGGTGAAGATGGTATTTTGCAAAATCTGCACAATGCCCCAAATAGATACCATGACAAAAATCACTACGACTCCCCAAAAGAAGTGTGATTTCCACTCAGCGGCTTCTCCTTTACTGAGCTGAAGCATGTTGTACGCGATACTCCAGAAATAAATAGCCACGGCTGCTATCATAAGCGCGAGAGTTGCCTGCCCGATAATGACGAGCATCAGATTTGCCACATCCGCAAATGTGCGCGGGGTTGCAGCATATACCGGAAGCGGGATAGTGGAGAGCGCTGCGAGAAAAAGTGCTCTTCGCATACCTATGCGCCGAGTATTTGAGTAACCGTGCCGCCAATAACGGTTGCAATAACCCACGCACCTAAAATAAGCACTGCTCCATAAATAACGTACTTGAAATTCTCGTGTGCCTCACCTATTTTTCCAGGATTACCGCGAGCAGAGACATACATAAATCCTGCAATCAAAAGAAAAAGTGCAACCACCACTGTACCGAGGCGCACCATCGCTCGCAGTACGAGCTGAATGAATTCAGAGATACCATTCACGCTTGTTGGGTTTTGAATGGTTGTTGCTGCAAATGCCGCAAGCGGCATAAGTGTAAGCACAAAGGCGGCAAAACGAAGATTAGCACGACTCATATACCAAGAAGTTGATTGAATGATTTATCGGCGCGGCCAAGGGCATCTTGGGCCTTTTGTGCTCCAGTCACCGTGTCTTCTATCATAGCGCGAAAGATATCTGCTGTCGCGAGCGGATCTGGGTCATACCACGAAAGTGCGATGGCCGCTTGGCTGTTTATTAAATCCTGCGCACTTTTAGGCGCAGAGGCAAGCACTGCCTGTAAAGAGCCTGCGGGAGCACCCCCGAGACTGTCTGAGGCACTTGCTACAACACCGCGCAGCGCGCTTGCCATACCAAGCACAGAGGCGAAGCCCTGCGAAACAACCGGTGCCGCAAAAATATATGCCACCGTGAGGCCGCCTTGCGGGTTTTTGGCCGTACGTGGAATCGCCAGAGCATACACATGCGCATAGTTTTTAGGAGTACCTGCATCACGCAATTGCGGAACAGGTGCCATTGTGAAATTTAAATTTGGATTGGCTTGCTTGATGAGAATCCCTTCACTTGCGTAGCCGATATAGACCGCCACGATGCCCTGTGCAAAGGCGGTACGTGCCTCGGGCAATGCCCTATTCCACGAGTAGTGATCTTTTGAAGGGTCGGCAAAGTCGGTATAAAAACGCAGCGCAGCGAGCGATGGCTGAGAACTTCCGCCTTGCTGAGGAGCGAGGCCCGATTGTACTTTGCCTGCCGCATCACGCGTAGACACAACACCCCCCGCTTGCATAATGAGTGTCGCGAGTATCCCCTTTGCGTTTGCGATGTTTTGGTATTCACCAAGCGCAAACGCACTTCGCGTAATCACGCCGGAGTCTTTCTGAACGGTGAGTTTTGGTCCGAGTGTGGCAAAATCATTCCAGTACAGCGGTGGCGTTGCGAGATTTGCCGATGCAAAAATATCCTTGTTCCAATACATCACCAGCGGATCGGCGACAAGTGGAACTGCCATTGCGCCATCACTTGCCAAAAAAGGAAGCGCCGCATCAATGAACGTGTTTCGAAATTGTGTCTCAGACATTTGCGCCGGACTTATGTGAATTGTCTTTGCAGAGTCATACAGTGCCCAATCATCACGCAAGAAAAACAAATCTGGCCCCGTGCCACTTGCCAGAGCGTTTACCAAATCACTCTCGTACGTCGTTGCGTCTTTGCGGACATACGTAACCCCGGTAAGGCGATCGTCTGTTTCTGCGGCTGCGCGCAAGACGGCCTGAATACGAGATTCATCAAAGGTGCCCCACACGGTTACTTGCCCCACATTCGTCGTGTTTCCGCCACCAACGACGAGTGCAAAAATAAGCACACCAGCAACACCAAGTGCACCAAATACCGCCAGCAGTACTATTTGAAATGGGGATGATCGCTTCATATCTTGGAAAAGATAAGTCCGTAATGATGGGCGCCCGCTATAAAATCATTTTCGTACGAAAGTCCTGCACCAGTGGCGATGTTTTTTGTTTCTGTTGCAGGAAATACGGCATCGCTCGCAGGGCCCATGCCACCAAAACTATCTGTCCAGTCTATCACGGCAACATGTCCGCCCGCGCGCACAGCCCGTGCCGCTTCGCGCATCACCGCCGCCTTATTTTCAACTTGGAATAACAGATTTGATATGAGTACCAAATCCACTGAGCTATCCGCGAGCTTGGAGCCGCCTTCGGATTCCAAATCTCCCCAAAGCACTTTTACATGTTTGAATCCGCGGCGATGTGCTTCGTTGTAGGTGCGTCGTAATAAATCTTTTTGGATATCGATTGCATATACATGGCCCGTGTTACCCAGCTCTTCTGCCATGAGAAGCACATACGCACCCGAGCCGCTACCAAAATCGGCAACGCTCATGCCAGGCTGTATACCAAGTGCCGCAATATTGCGCGCCGGATGTGCAAAACCTGCTGTGTCCATGCACACAGTATACGACTAATTCGAGAAAGATTGTTATGGCGCTGTGGGAAAAACTATTCCTCTCCTCCCTCAAAAACCACAAAGCTTGCGACACTGTCTCCTTCGTAGAGCTTCATCACACGCACGCCCTGCGTTGCGCGACTGAGTGTCGGTATTTCATCGAGTCCGGTGCGGATGGTCTGGCTCTTTTTGCTCATCGCAACGAGCTCGCCGCTCGTCGTAATCACGCTTGCGCCCACCAACTGCTTGGTCTTTGCGGTGATAGACATAGTTTTGATGCCCGATCCCCCACGACCCTGCACTTTGTATTCAGAAAGTTTTGTCTTCTTGCCGTAACCAGTCGAGGATACCACGAGGAGCTCTGCGTCTTTTGCGCCCTTGGGTACGATACCGGCGCCTACTATTTCGTCGCCTGCTCCGAGCTTCATGCCGCGCACACCAGCTGCCTGGCGGCCCATTTCGCGCACATCTTTTTCTTTGAAGCGAATAGACTGGCCCTTGGCTGTGGTGAGCATTACGTCGTCTCCCTCGCGTGCAAATTGCGCAGAGATAAGAGAGTCGCCCTTGTCGAGATTGATCGCAATGAGTCCTGAGCGACGCACTTCCTTAAATGCCGCCGCGGCAGTCTTTTTGACGGTACCCTGTTTGGTAACAAGTACGAGCGAGAGACCGTCGGCCGCTTTTGTCTCTTTTGGCATAGAAAGCACACTCGTAATCTGTTCGCCCTGCTCGAGAGAGATGAAGTTCATAATCGACTTGCCTTTGGTTGCACGCTTACCTTCGGGCACTTCGTACATCTTGAGCTGGTATGCCTTGCCGCGATCGGAGAAGAAGAGGATGTCGCTGTGCGCACTTGCGGTAAGGAATTGTGTCACAAAATCCTCGTCTTTAGTGTCGAGATCGACGACCCCTACGCCGCCGCGCTTCTGCTTGCGGTATTCCCCCGGATTGGTGCGCTTGATGTAGCCGCCAGAAGTGAGCACCAGCACGGATTCGTCGTCTGGCACCAAATCTTCTACAGAAAGAATGGTGGCGCCCTTTTTCATGATACGTGTGCGGCGGTCGTCACCGTACTTTTCAATAACTTCGCGAATCTCCTTCTTGATGAGATCCATCATTTTTTTCTCACTCTTGAGCAGAGCGCGCAGCTCTTCGATGAGAGCCTGCACTTCGGCGAGCTCGTCTTCTATTTTCTTGCGCTCGAGGCCAGCCAGCTTCTGGAGGCGCATTTCAAGAATCGCATTTGCCTGGAGTTCGGAGAACTTAAACTTGGCCATCAAGTTTGCTCGCGCATCGTCGACGGTCTTGCTCTTTTTGATGATGGCAATGATTTCGTCGATATGATCGAGTGCCTTTTTGAGGCCGAGCAATATATGCTCACGTGCTTCTGCCTTTGCCAAATCAAATTTGGTGCGCTTGGTGACCACGTCTTTGCGATGCGCCACAAAGTGCTCGAGCAATTCTTTGAGTGAGAGTGTTTGTGGCACACCATCAACGAGGGCGACGACGTTGTAGTGGAATGTTTCTTCTATTTGCGTGTGCTTGTAGAGGTAGTTGAGCACTGTCTGCGGATGCGCGTTGTTCTTGAGCTCAATAACCACACGAATGTCCTTGGTGGATTCATCGCGAATGTCTTTGATGCCCTCAAGCTTCTTTTCGTGCACCAAATCCGCTATTTTAGTGAGCAAATCCGCCTTGACGACACGGTACGGAATCGAAGTGATGACGATTTGGTAATCACCTTTTTTGCCTTCAACAATCTCTGCATTACCGCGCACAACCACGCCACCACGGCCGGTAGTGTACGCATGACGAATATCGGCCTGATTAAATGCGATGCAGCCAGTAGGAAAATCAGGGCCTTGTACAAATTGCAAAAGATCTTCTGTGGTTGCATCTGGATTATCAATAATGTGTGTTGCCGCTTCGCAGACTTCGCGCAAATTGTGAGGCGGAATATTGCTTGCCATACCGACGGCGATACCAAGCGTACCGTTGAGCAAAAGATTTGGAATAGCTGCAGGCAAAACAGTGGGCTCTGTCTTTGTGTTGTCGTAGTTGGGGCGAAATTCAACAGTCTCTTTTTCGATATCGCGAATCATCTCTCCTGCCAAGCGCGACATTTTTGCTTCGGTATAACGATACGCAGCAGCACCATCACCATCGATAGAGCCAAAGTTTCCTTGGCCAATGATAAGTGGGTAACGCATTGTGAAATCTTGCGCCATTTTGACCATAGCATCGTACACGGAGGCATCACCGTGTGGGTGATATTTACCAAGCACATCACCAACCACCGTAGCTGATTTGCGAGTTTTTGCAGAAACAGAAAGGCCAGCCTCATGCATGGCGTAGAGAATGCGGCGGTGCACTGGCTTAAAACCATCACGCACATCCGGAAGTGCACGAGCGGTAATGACCGTCATCGCGTAGTCGAGATAGCTCTCGCGCATTTCTTGCGTAATCGAGCGAGAAACAACACCGGTATGATTTGTTGGTTTTGGGTCTTCCTTGGGCTCTTCTTTGCGTGCCATAAGGTCTGTAGTATACCAAACGCTCCCCTTGCTGGCTACAGCCGGCTAACCCGGGGTTTATCCACTCCTGAGTCTGAAAAAAGGCCCATTTTAGGTCAGTTTTTGTGGTGTCTTGTCCCCTACCGATTGATGCAGTCCACACCAGGGACAATACCATTCTCGTTCGGCCGGATTTCCGGGAGCATCGGCGATACTCCACCAGCGCTCGCATGCTTTGCAGCGGAAGTGATACATGCGCTCAAGCGAGACAGTGCCCGTGTCCTTCATAATTACCGCGCAAGCTGGACCAAGTGTTCCGAAAACTCACGGACAGAGGAGCCGACGTAGTCGAGTAATTGGGGCAAAGCCGCATCTTCGTGCAATTTAGGCGTGGTGTTTACTTCCAAAAGATACGGCACCCCGTGATGAGAGAGCATGATGTCTGCTCGCGAAAAGTGCGAAAGCTGCAGTGCTTTGTGCGCGGCGCGCGCAACAGACATGAGCGCCTCCTTTTCGGTATGAGCAAAATTCCCTGGCGTCGCAATACGTGTTTGCGAGCGCGCGGGAGCATCAAACACGCGCGAGGTATCAGGCAATTCGATATGCGTGGGTGGTAGCGCATACAAATCTTCGCGACGAAACCCTTCGATAATTTCCACCGAAGACTCTCTCCCGCGAATGAATTCTTCAACTATTACTCCGCCGAACACCTCCAGCATGTCTCCGAGCGCATCCGGGAGCTCGAGTATTGTGGTAGCAATACGGATACCGTGACCACCGCTCTCGGCCATGGGCTTTATGACGTATGGAGGACCAAAAGTATCAAATACCATACGCGCCATTTCTGCCGTTGTTGCATCAATACCGATAGAAAATGAAACCGCCTGCGGCATTTGTATACCAACAGCCTGAAGTGTCTCGCGAGCACGGCGCTTATTGTGAGCAGTCGCGGCCGCGCTCGCACGAGAACCAGCAAACGGAACACCAGCGCGCTCAAGCATGCGTTGCACGCTGCCATCTTCTCCGACACCACCATGAAGAACATTGAGCACTACATCGAGCTGTGCGAGCGCGCGCGCCGGATCGGCAGGCATACCACGCCGATGCCACATACCATGCGTATCAATGAAAATATCTCTGGTATCGTATTTGTCTTCTGGAAGCGCGGCCATCAGTGCTGCACCGCTTTTAAGCGAATGCTCATATTCGCTCGAAGTGCCTCCACGCAAAACACCGACCGTCGTGCGGACCATTGGAATTAGTATAGCAGAGAAAAATTCGGGTTATTTCTATACAAGGCGATTCCGCAAGCGTGTGCGGTGCCACTCTATCGAAAACCGGTGCGCTTCAGCATTTACCAAAAGAATATCCTTTTCGTAAAGCTGAATGGCCCGTATGTCTCCTATAAGTCGCTCGGGCTTGTGCCGATCATTTTTGACTACCCCGACGACTGGTATAGATACGCCCACCTTTTTGAGCACGGCCTGTGCGCGCCTGAGCTGAGTAATCCCCCCGTCTACGACAATGAGTTTGGGGTAGGGCCACTCCGTGTGAGCAAGACGCCGCTCGAGCATTTCGGCAAGCGCCGCAGGGTCGTCATTCCCTGCAGTGCGAATAGTAAATTTGCGATACTGTCCTTTCTCGGCCTCGCCGCCATCGACAACTGTCATCACTCCCACTGTTTCCTTCCCGGCCGTATGCGCCACATCGTACCCTTCGATACGAATGGAGCCACCTCCCGCAACGCGCGACTCATCTTTAATAAGCGACACATCACGGATGTGTTCAAGCGCCAATACTTGGCGACGCAGAGTAGTTGCCTCTTCAAAACGCTCAGCATCAGCAGCAGTGCGCATCTCGCGAATAAGTCGCTTTTTGAGGCCGTGGAAATTCCCCTTAAACAAATCGGTAATGTTGCGCACGTTGTGTGCATAATCGAGCCGCGAGCATGTACCCGAACACACGCCAGGACACAAACCAATCTGCGCGTTGAAACACGGTTTGCCACTCTCAGGAATACACGTATCTCGGTAGGGAAATATTTTACGCACGATTTTGAGAGCTTCTTTTAGCGAACCTCCCTGCGGAAACGGACCAAATAAGTGCTTTACAACAAAATCTTTTTTTACCGTCGGATCAAAAAGTTCTCGACCACGAATAGTGATGATGCGCGGAAATGATTCGCGGGTAATAACCAAATAGTTGAAGCTTTTGTTGTCGCGTTCGTCGGTGTTGTAGGGTGGTTGGTGCTTTTTGATGAGATTGGCCTCGAGAATGAGTGCCTCAAGTACTGAATCAGTCTTTACAAAACGCACCTCGTCGGCACGTTCTATCATTGCTGCAATCGCACTACTCCGCGCCACCGCAAGGTCCTTGGAAAAATAGCTCCGTACACGGTCGTGTAGCGAGGTGGCCTTACCTATGTAAAGCAAATCGCCGCCACGCAAGAAAAAATAAACCCCGGGTGTGTCGGGCACATCAAACTTCGCTAAATCTTCGCGCTGCATAGGGAGAGTGTGCCTAATCATGAGACATTATGCAATCCAAAAAAGAAGCCCCCGCCGCTGCCGAAGCAACGGCGGGATTCTTTAGAGGCAAACCTACATCGCATGGTCGAGACAGGCCCGACGCAAATACGCTGGTGGATTAGTGTCGCCCGAAAGGAAGAGACGGAAATCTGTATCTGCAATAGCAATGTTGCCACCGATAATTTCCGCGTATGCCTTACGATAGGCTTCGCAACAAGTACGCACATGATATTTGCGACACAAGGTGCGCACCATCCTGATTGTGGGAATGTGCAGCTTCGTCCGATTAGCCATGACTGATACCTCCCGGTCTTGGCGGTTTTATTCAAGGAGAAGTTCTAAAGCCTTAGGATACCTCTGTTTTTGTAGATATGCAAAAAATCTGTGGATAGCACTATCCACACCCTGTCTTGCGGATATTTTTAATCGGCGTTATTTATGTTTCTTTAAAACTTTCTTCAAATAGTACCCCGTGTGCGAGCCCACAGTTTTGGATACTTCTTCGGGCGTGCCTTTTGCAACTAGATGTCCGCCACCTGAGCCACCCTCAGGTCCCATATCGAGAATGTAGTCGGCACATTTGAGTACATCGAGATTGTGTTCGATAACAACCACCGTATTCCCCCTATCCACGAGCTTTTGCAAAATCTCAATGAGTCGCGCCACGTCGTCGTAGTGCAAGCCCACTGTAGGCTCATCAAGCAGGTAGATGGTTTTGTTTTGGAGCGGACGGTAGAGTTCGGAAGCAATCTTTACACGCTGCGCTTCTCCACCAGAGAGAGTTGTGGCACTTTGGCCAAGTTCGAGATATCCCAAACCAACATCGGCCAAGCTTTTCAGGCGATCGCTTATTGCAGGGATATCGTCAAAAAAGGTCACCGCCTCTTCCACTGTCATCTTGAGCACATCGTGAATGCTCTTCTTCTTGTACTTCACTTCCAGCGTCTCTTTCATGAATCGCTTCCCGGCGCACACATCGCAGGTCACATACACCGTCGGCAAAAAGTGCATTTCTACCGCTACCAAACCATTCCCTTCGCAGGCCTCACAACGCCCGCCCTTTACGTTGAACGAAAATCTCCCCGGGCCCCAGCCGCGCGCGCGGGCTTCTGAGCTCATGGCAAACAAGTCGCGGATATGCGTCCACGCACCGGTATACGTAGCGGGATTACTGCGTGGTGTGCGTCCTATAGGCGACTGATCGATGAGAATCGAGCGCGAGAGGTATTCGGTACCCGAAAATTCTGCAACGTTGTAAATCTTGGCAGTCCGAAAACGCTTATCAAAACGTGCCATCAAGTTTCGGTGCAGAATGTCGTAGAGGAACGTTGATTTGCCTGAGCCCGACACACCAGTGATGCACACTAATTTCCCGAGCGGAATATCTGCATTCAAATCCTTGATGCTAAATCGATTGGCACCGCGAATTTTTATTTTGCCCTTATCTGCAGTGCGGCGCGTCTCCGGAATATCCACCTGCGCTTCCTCGCGCAAATACGCAAGCGTACGCGAGCCACTCTTGTTGGTCTTTGCAGTAATCAAATCGTCGAGCCAGCCAGAAACCACTACGTTGCCTCCATGTGTGCCTGCCCCCGGACCAATATCGATGATGTAATCGGCGGCAAAAATAGTGTCTTCGTCGTGCTCTACCACAAGCACCGTATTACCCAAATCGCGCAAGTGCGTGAGGGTTTTGATGAGTCGCTCGTTGTCGCGCTGATGGAGTCCGATAGTGGGCTCGTCGAGTACGTAGAGTGCCCCCACAAGGCCACTCCCCAGCTGGGATGCCAAGCGTATACGCTGTGCTTCACCACCACTGAGAGTGTTTGCAGTGCGATTGAGTGTCAGGTATTCGATGCCCACGTTGAGCATAAATTGCAGGCGCGCGGTAATCTCTTTGATTACTACCTTGGAAATATCGGCCTCGGTCTCGGAGAGGTCGAGTGACTGGAAAAAGTCCATCGCATCGGTGATAGAAAAACTTGAGATATCAACAATATTCTTTTGCCCTGTTTTTTTGCTTGCTACAAACACGTGCAGAGCCTCGGGGCGTAGACGTGCGCCTTTGCAGGTATCGCATGCTTCGTCCGAAAAGAGATACTTGGTGCCCAAGCCATTACAGGTAGGGCAAGCACCGTACGGGGAATTAAACGAAAAGAGGCGTGGCTCGACCTCGGGAAACGAAAATCCATCGTACGCGCACATAAATTTGGCCGAGACAATGCGTCCCTGCCCTGCCGCATCGGTGATGCGCACAAGTCCTTCGCTCTCATGCAGTGCCCGCTCTATGGCTTCGCTTGCACGCTCACGCGCACCCTTGGGATCATCTTTAAATTCGCTGGCAAAAATCTCATCTACCACGATATCAATATCGTGTTTGAAATTTTTCTTGAGTTCGATACGCTCACGCAAAGATTTCTCTTCGCCATCGATGATTGCCTTCTCAAAGCCCTTGTTGAGCATGTCGTAGAGCAGCTGGTAGTACTCACCCTTGCGACCCACTACAACCGGTGCAGAAATGCGCACCTTGGCATGAGTAACACCCGCCGTAAGTTTTGCATCTTTTTTGCCAGCACCCGCAGAGACTCCCTTGAGTACCGTTTCGAGTATCTCTTCATTAGAGAGCTTTTTGACTTCCCTTCCGCATTCCGGGCAGTGCGGGTGCCCCACACGACTATAGAGGACGCGCAGGTAATCATATATTTCGGTAATCGTGGCAACGGTGGAGCGTGGATTATTTGAGCGACTCTTTTGGTCTATCGAAATAGCGGGAGAGAGGCCGCTTATTTCATCCACATCGGGCTTTTGCATTTGGCGCAAAAATTGGCGCGCGTACGCAGAAAGTGATTCGACATACTTGCGCTGGCCTTCGGCAAAAATAGTGTCAAACGCGAGAGAGGACTTGCCCGAACCGGAAAGACCGGTAAACACAATCATTTTGTTGCGCGGCATTTCTACCGACACATTCTTAAGGTTGTGGGTACGCGCACCCTTCACGACTATCTTTTCTTTCATGTCTTTGTCGTCTTTTGCCATACAGATGCGCCCCCGCCTTTTCGCGTGGGGGTAGCAGGGGCACTATAGCATAAGCATAGCAATTACCCTGCTTCGAGGGACTCTAAGGCCTACAATGTTCTACAAATTTAACAATTGTTAAATTTGTAGAACACATACAAAGAGAGAGAAGCTCAATGATTAGAGAAACGCGGCTTCTTCGTGTAATTCCACACCAAACTGCTCGCGCACCGCCTCTTTTATCGTGTCGGCGAGCTCAAGCACCTCTGCCGCAGTAGCTTCGCCTGATGCATTTACCAAGTAATTTGGATGCTGCATTGAGGCTTGTGCACCGCCAAACATGGCGCCTTTGAATCCGGCCTTTTCGATAAGCCAGCCTGCCGGGACACGGTTTTCGCGCGACTGCACACCTTTTTCTTGTTCGAAGAGAGCGACAATATGCGCGGGAGCTACTGGATTCATAAAATATGAACCTGCAGCACGAACATTTTGTAAATGTCGTTTCTCACGTTCTGTAATCGTTGTTTCAATAGCAGCAAGAGCCGTGCTGCTTTCCACGGCAGACAATCGCACCTCCACCAAAACAATCGCCCACTGTGGATGGTGTTTGAAATAGCTCTGGCGATACCCAAAAGCGCATTCGGCATTTGAAAATTCATTTATCTCACCTGTCTCAGTATTGAGTGCGCGAATTTTTGTGACAAAATCTTTCATCTCGGCCCCAAAGGCTCCTGCATTCCCGCGGGCTGCGCCGCCCACAGTGCCTGGAATACCGGCAAGCTTTTCCCAGCCGCCCAAACCAGCTTGAGCGGCATCGCGAATGCTGTGCAAAAGATTACGCCCGGCATCAAGAGTAAGCAGATCGCTGTCTTGGCGCATGCTATTCGAAACAATGTGTATCACTAGCCCGTCAAACCCCTCATCGCTCGCGAGGACATTGGATCCGCCACCAAGCAGGGCAAATGGCACCTTCTTTTCCCGTGCCCACGCAAGCGCTTCTCTCAATTCATCTTCAGTTGTTACTTCGACAAAATACGCAGCAGTACCGCCTATTTGAAAGGTGGTGTGCGGGGCGAGCAGTACATTCTCTTGAATTTGCATACTCGGCATTTTACTTCTTTTTTGCAATTTTTTCGCCTTCTTTTTCAAATGCTGCAATCTCATCACGCAACAAGGCTGCTGTTTCAAAATCCAAATTGTCGGCTGCTGCATGCATCTCTTTGCGCTTTTCTTTTATGAGCTTAGTCACTGTGCCACTGTATGCAGCCGCGTCGAGGCTAGCGAGCTCTTTTACTGCTCGCTGACGCGCCTTGGCAATGTCTCCCATAATGTCTTTTATCTGCTTCTTGATGGTGGTGGGAGTAATGCCGTGCTCTTTGTTGTACGCGAGCTGCTTGGCGCGGCGGCGATTTGTTTCGCCTATCGCCCGCTCCATCGAGCCGGTGGAAGTATCGGCATACAAAATCACGCGACCGTTTACATTGCGCGCCGCGCGACCGATGGTTTGTATGAGACTCGTCTCGCTGCGCAGAAAGCCCTCTTTGTCGGCGTCGAGTATGCCCACCAGCTCTACTTCGGGCAAATCCAAGCCCTCGCGCAAGAGGTTGACTCCCACGAGCACATCAAACGTGCCTTTGCGGAATTCGGTGAGTATCTCAATGCGCTCTATCGTCTTTATATCGCTATGGATGTAGCGAGCCTTTATTCCCTTCTCCACCAAAAACTGAGACAAATCTTCTGCCATCTTTTTGGTGAGTACCGTAACGAGCGAGCGAGCATCACGCTTGGTCACCGCCTCGGCCTCTGCAATAAAGTCCTTCACTTGGCCTGCAAAACCGTCTCGCGCAACAATAGG
>JBDKGA010000002.1:0-43927 GCA_039798465.1 Candidatus Parcubacteria bacterium
GAGGAAAGTGTTGGGCTTGTGTAGCAGCAGAGGGCGGTTGAATAAGGGGTGTTTTTGGGCTATCCTGTGCGGACATTGCCAGATCGTCTAATGGTAGGACTACTCCCTCTGGAGGAGTGTATCTTGGTTCGAATCCAAGTCTGGCAACAAAAACAACGAGACGAACGCATGCGTTCGGCGACTATGTTTTTGCAGCCAGACTTGGATTCGAAAACTCGCAGCCGGGACCCGTTCAGCAGAATGGGTGGCGAGAGTCGGCTCGAAACCGTTTTACTGCGACGGCAGTAAAACGAGTTGAGAGGAATCCAAGTCTTGCGGCCCTAGCAATTTTCGAGCGACGGCGAGAAAATATGTGGAGGGCGAATCCATACCTTGGATTCGAAAAGTCGAAGCAGGTACTGCAGATGAGGTACTGAGAGTGTTTCTATCAAAAACGGCTTGGCTACGTGCCAAGCCGCCTTTTGCCTTCGGGGGAAAGCACATACGTTTTCCCGTCCCCGCCTTGTTCGAGCTGAATCAGGCTCGGATACTTTTTGAGCTCCCCCATGCACTTGGCGATTATCTTGTAGTGCAGTTCCCAAATACCATCGAGTTCCGGGTTTTTCCAGTAGGTGATTAGGAGCGCGCCCCCGTCTCTATGCTGGAAGATTTTTGCGTCGTGCCAGTAGGCCTGGTTTTCGTTGAATTTTCTGAGTACAGACCGTGTGCGTCTGAGTAGCTTCATGTCGAAACCCTCCTTTAGACATCCTGGTGTTGAACATACCACAGGTTACAAACTCTTCAAGCAAGGGGCTTCCGGGAGTTTTCCATTGCGCATCCTCTCCCAGCAGGTACTATTGATTCATGCACAACCCCTACATGAGCGCGCTTACAGCTATCGGATACATCGGCCTGGTCGTTCTTTTCTTTGCGGGTATTGCGCACTTCTTTGGCGATGCACCCGATGTCGAATTCTTGGCGCCGCTCATCATGCTCTCTCTCCTCGTGCTCTCTGTCGCGACAATGGGCTTTCTCTTTTTCTACCGCCCACTCACGCTTGTTCTCGATGGCGCGCGCGCAGACGCCGTGCAGTATTTTGCTCGCATGGCAGGTACCTTTGCGGTAGGTATCGTCCTTTTTATCGCGATTGCGGGATTCATACGATTCAACATCATCGGCGGTGATGCGTATTGCGAAGACGAGAAAGGGGAGATGGTGCGGTGCTAGAATTTTTCTATGGCCGAACTCAAGACCAAGGCGACAAAGGCAAGTGTGAGCGCTTTTTTGAAGAAGGTGCCCGATGTGCGCAAGCGCGCAGACTGTCTCGAGCTCCTCAAAATATTTGAAGCTACTACTGGCGAGAAGCCAGTGATGTGGGGGAGCGCTATTGTGGGATTCGGCACGTATCATTACGAATCTGAGCGCAGTGCACAGAAGGGCGATTGGCCGCTCACAGCGTTTTCGCCGCGTGCACAAAATATCACCATCTACATCATGCCCGGCTTTGGTGAATACCAAGACATCATGAAAGGATTGGGTGCCTACAAAACAGGAATGTCGTGTCTCTACATAAAGAAACTGGCAGACATCGATACGCGATTGCTCACCAAGCTCATCAAGCGCTCTGTTGCAGACATGCGCAAGAAGTACCCCGCTGCCGAAAGGTAAATAGTACAGAGCGCTCCCGAGGCTCATCAGAATAATCGGACTGTGCTATAGTCTCGGCCATGACAAACTCGCGCTCCTACACACTCATCACCGCACTTTTTGCGGTAGTGCTCGTTGTTTCAAACGTAGCCGCGTCAAAGGTGACGAGCTTTTGGGGTCTCACACTTGATGCGGGGACGGTCCTCTTTCCGCTCTCGTATATATTTGGCGATGTACTCACCGAAGTATACGGTTACGCCGCGAGTCGCCGTGTGATATGGATTGGTTTTGCGAGCACGTTTCTTGCCGCGGCCACGTTTATGATTGTTGGCGCTTTGCCTCCGGCTCCGGAGTGGGGGAATCAGGCAGCCTACGAATCCATTCTCGGTCTCACCCCGCGCATTGTGTGCGCGAGCCTCGTTGCGTTCCTCATCGGTGAATTTGCAAACAGCTACGTGCTCGCGCGCATGAAGGTAGCCATGGCAGGCAAGTACTTGTGGATGCGCACTGTAGGCTCAACTCTTGTGGGCGAACTACTCGACACGAGTGTGTTTACTATTGTTGCCTTTTGGGGTGTGTTTCCCGACAACATCATTCTCCCGATGATTATTTCTATGTACCTTTTCAAGGTAGCGATAGAGGCGGTGTTTACCCCCGTCACCTACGCGGTGGTGCGATATCTCAAGAAACACGAAGGGGTAGATGTGTACGATCGGGATACCAATTTTAATCCGTTTCGAGTATAAATTATTGATATGCCGCGCACTGTTGCGGAGACGCCAGAATATATTGTGCTCGATAAACCTGCGGGGCTCATTGTGCACAGCGATGGTCGCACGGTAGAACCAAGTGTTGCTGAGTGGCTTGCCGCACAGTATCCCGACACGTGCGCAGTGGGGGAGCCGTGGGTTTCTCCGCAAGGCGAAGTGGTGCGTGTGTGTGGCTTGGTGCATCGGCTCGACAGAACTACGAGTGGCGTGCTCGTGGCGGCGCGCACCGCAGCGCTGTACACGCATCTCAAACATGAATTCAAGGCGCGTCGTGTTGAAAAGGTATATCGCGCGATTGTGCACGGGCACGTGCAAGATGAGACTGGTCGCATTGTCGCAGAGATTGCTCGCTCCAGTGCGGCGCCCAAACGCTGGTATGCAAAACCGTGCGATGAATCATACGTGCGTGCTGCAATCACCGAGTGGCGTGTACTCGTGCGCGGGGAGAGTCGAGAAGGTGAACCGTATTCATACCTCGAGCTTGTGCCCAAGACGGGGCGCACACATCAGATACGCGTACATCTTTCCTCGATAGGACACCCTATCGTCGGTGATCACCTCTACGCGCCCGAGCGAGCGCCGATACTTGGATTTACGCGCTCGGCACTGCATGCATTTTCTGTGGCGTTTGTGCTCCCGAGCGGGGAGCGGGTATTGTATGAAGCACCACTGCCCACGGATTTTCATGATGCTACGCTTCGTAGTCCGGCATGATTGGCACGCACCTTGAAAGAGCGATACACTAAGCTAAATGTCACGATTTCCATACCGCGGTGCGACACATCTGTTTCTCCTCCGTGAAGGAGAGATTCTTCTTTCTCGCCGGTTCAACACCGGATTCATGGACGGATACTACAGTGTGCCAGCGGGGCATATAGATGGCGGTGAAACTGCGCGAGAATGTATCGTGCGTGAATCCCGCGAAGAGATAGGTATTGAGGTGCGGTCCACCGATCTTGAAATGGTGCATGTGATGCACCGGTACAGCGACGAAGAGATTATTTATATAGACTTTTTTGTAACCACTCGTGAGTATGCGGGCGAGATACGTAATTGTGAGCCAGAAAAGTGTGACGAACTTTCGTGGCACCCGCTCGATGCGCTACCCGAAAATACGATTCCGTACATCCGTCGGGCAATTGAAGCCGTGCAGCGCAAAGAATTGTATTCAGAATTTGGGTGGGAGAAGAGATAGCGCATAATGTCTTGGCGAATGCACAACGTCCTTATCCACTAGTGCATGGGGGAGATATAAGCTATTATGCATAACATATGAACAACACATACATTGTAGCGATTATTATTCTTTTGGGCCTTGGAGGTTATTGGATGTACACCGGTCAATCGGCTGCCCCTGCTGCCGTGACAGAAGGCCCCACCATCTCTGCGCCGATGCCAGCCGCACCGACTACTGAAACTCCTGCAGCCGCTCCCACTACACAAGCACCAGAAACTCCCGCGCAGCCCGCTCCGACAGGTATTACCATGGCAGAGGTTGCAAAACACTCCACCGAAAAAGATTGCTGGACTGTCGTTTCGGGCAAGGTCTATGATGTTACCTCGGTGGTAAGTACTCACCCAGCGGGTCCCAAGGCAATTCTTGCTTCATGTGGCAAAGACGGCACCCAAGGATTCCAGCGCATGGATAGTCGCGCACAGGCGGGCGCTATGCAGCAAATGGCTACTCTCTTCAAGGGAGACCTTGTGCAGTAGTCTATGCTTGCGTGGCTGCACATCGGTATCATTGTCGTTACTGTGTGTGTGGTGCTCTACGCAGATCATCACGCGTTTCGCTACCTTTTGGGGCGTGAGCGCGTGCTTGATAAATCCGCCACGTTGCGTCTGCACCACATGGTGTGGGCGCTTTTGGTAGGCATGCTCGTCACAGGCACCGCACTTGTGTGGCAGGGGTGGGCATACTACTTCTCGATTCCTGAATTCAAGCTCAAGCTCTTTTTTGTGGCGGTGCTTGTAGTGAATTCATTCGTAATTACCTCCATTATGCACGCGGCTTTTGAAACACCGTTTGCCGAGCTTCCACGTTCTCGCCAGGCGAGCTTTGTGCTCTCGGGAGCCGCTTCGACCCTTGGATGGTTAGGTGCTATCGCGACGGCGCTGTATCTCTTTTGGTAATCGTCCGTTAGATGAAATCTGGTGCAAATGTGTTACCGTATCCGTATGAAGAAAACTATCTTTCTCGCAATACTTATCATTGTCCTCGCACTCGGGGCGTATTTTGGTGTCGCCATACTTACGCGCGAGGCGCGTGCATCGGTAGCACAGTCCCGTGGTGAGGCGTTTATCCATCAACTCTACGCCGAATATTCTATTCTTGGCAAAAGCTGCCAGGGTGAAGACACCGATGGTGATGCGTATGTCTCGTGCGATTTCCGCATTACGAGCACTGCGCAAGAAGAGCGCGTCGTGCACCTACAGTGTCCTACCATGTGGAAGTCACTTTTGGGTAATACGTGCAAAGAGAGCCGCGCACTGGTAACACCACAATAGTATATGGCGCGCCGTGAGGTGCTCGTACACGACACGATGCAAAAGGGGTATCGCTATACCTGCACCGCGCCGGTGGGTAAAGATTTTGATCCCGAGTTTCGCCCCGATCTCACTCCCGCGGAAATGCTCGCGCTCGGTATCTTCGGCGGTGTCTATATGCGCGATTGCACACAAGAATTTCCGCGCTCGTGGTTTGTGCATGCTCGTATGCAGAAAAAAGGTGAGGACCCGAGTGCCGCACTCAATCATTTTGGTGTTTTTGCTAGCCAGCCGCTTTCTGAGTGGAGGCGCAAGGGCTGGATACATCCCGATGATCCGCGCGGCTGGTTTCAGTGGTACTGCCGCTACTACATAGGGCGTCGTGTGCCTGCCGAAGATGTGCGCCAGATAAAACGATGGAAAGCAATCCGGCGACATATTGGCCAGCTCAAAAAGCATTGTGCGGCGGGTGATTACTCGTGTCGCCCGGTACAGCGCCAAGCGCTTTTGCACTGGGCCTACGATAGTCGAAAGCTATAATGTACTCATGACTGCTCGCACGATTACCGTTGCATCAAAAGTATTTCTTTGGCCGGGGCAGCAGGCGGCGTGGCACTTTTTGCACGTGCCCGCAAAAGAATCCGAAGCAATAAAAAAGAAACATGGCGCACATGCACGGGGCTGGGGCTCGCTCAGAGTGCGCGCCACGATAGGGAAGACGAGTTGGGATACCTCGATATTTCCCGACAAAAAATCGGGCACATATCTTTTGCCGCTCAAACTTTCGGTGCGCCGCGCCGAAGGAATTGCTGCAAATGATAGGGTGCGAGTCTCACTCGAGATTCGTGTGCCGTAGTACTAGAGGCGCGGGCCATGCTCTGCTATACTCTCGTGCATGTCTGAAATACTTCATCCTGAATCGCAATCATCTTCTCACGCAAGCATGAGCAATTGGCTACGCGCGGCGGTGCTTGGTGCAAACGACGGCATCGTATCGGTCGCCGCACTTGTGGTGGGTGTTGCTGGTGCCACTGAGCACGTGGGCACACTCCTCATTACCGGTGTGGCTGGTATGATATCGGGCTCGCTCTCGATGGCGGCGGGGGAATATGTTTCGGTGAGTAGTCAGCGTGATATCGAAGAGGTGCTCGTAAACAAAGAGCGCCGCGAGCTCGAAGAAAATCCTGCAGGCGAGCTCGAAGAACTCACGCGCATTTACGAGAGCAAGGGGGTTTCGCGCCACACGGCAGAAGTGGTTGCACGCGAACTTACCGAGCATGACGCACTTGCGGCACACCTCGAGGCCGAGCTCAAAATGGAAAAAGACGAATTCACCAATCCCTGGCACGCCGCGTTTGCATCAGGCTTTTCATTTATTGCGGGCGCCATTATTCCCGTGCTTGCTATCACGCTTCCGCCGAGCGATGTGCGCGTGCCCGTTACCTTTGCTGCGGTTGGTCTCGCGCTTGCGCTCACGGGCTTTTTGAGTGCCAAGGTAAGCGACGCTCCTCTTTGGACGGTAACACTGCGTGTGGTCACTGGCGGTATCGTGGCGATGATTGTGACATTTGGCATTGGTATGCTGTTTGGTGTAGCGACGGCGTAGTGTATGCACATACAGCGCCCACAATCCCGCCAGCCGATTCCGCCGGAAGCAAAGCGCGTGTTTGAGGGCGTACTATTCGATGTATACCAGTGGGAACAAACAATGTTTGATGGCTCGCATGCGACATTCGAACGACTCACGCGCCCCGATACGGTCGGCGTGATTCCTGTGTTGCCCGATGGTCGCCTCGTGATAGTAAAAGAAGAGCAGCCGGGGGCGGGAAGCTTTGTCGGTATTTTGGGCGGACGCGTCGAAGACGGCGAAGAGCCCGACGTGGCCGCGCTGCGAGAATTGCGTGAAGAAAGTGGCTACGATGCACAATCAATCACGCTCTGGGATGCGCAGCAGCCGGTCGCAAAGCTCGATTGGGCGGTGTACACCTTTATTGCAAAAGGGGTGAGCAGGGCGGGGGAGCAGCTGCTCGATGCGGGCGAAAAGGTAGAGCTGCTCACGGTATCGCTCGACGAGCTCATCGAGCTCGTGGCACAGGGTGCGTGCTCTGCGCGCGAAGTCGCGCCGCAGTTTATCGAGGCAAAATGGAATCCCGCAAAGCGCGAAGAGTTGCAAAAGCTTTTTGCTCCCACTGCATGAACAATTCTCGCGGCTTTTCGCAGCTATCGTTTATCGTGGGCGGTGCCTGCGTGATTGTTTTGATAGGTATCGCGGGGTTTGTGATAGGGGTGGTGGTGTAGCGTCCCGCTTGCAGAGAGAAAAAAGAGCGCTAGACTGGGCTCATGAAAGACTCATGCCAGAGCTGTTTGATGCCATTTAAAAACGACACGGGCGTGCGCGAAGATCCGCGCTACTGCAGCCTGTGCTATCGCGACGGGAAGTTTTGCTACGAGGGCGACCTCAAAGGATTCCAAAAGGTGTGCTACGAATCCATGCGCAAGCAGGGGATGAACCCCCTCGTCGCCCGCGTGTTTGCCTGGTCTACCCGCTTTGCCCCGCGGTGGAAGAAGGCTGCGTAGTAGGACACATTTCCGATCTTGATCTCCGTGAGTGCCATGGGACAATGAGCCCATGACGCAGGCCGATATCACGCGAGTTTTGATAGCAGAATTCGATATCAATGCCATCTATGCTCGTTACCTCGCAACACGAGTAGCAGCCTCAAATCCCATCTCAGACGCCAAAAAGATTCTCGACGAAAAGCCGGCTCCTTTTGTGAAATGGGTGGGTGGAAAACGACAGCTTTTGAAGCAATTTCGTAAGCTCGGTTTGTACCCGCCAGATGGATTCGACCCAGAAAAAAACACCTACTTTGAGCCGTTTGTAGGTGGCGGCGCGGTATTCTTCGATTTGCTCCCCGAGAGGGCGGCGCTTTCGGATATGAACAAAGAATTGGTGACGACATACAAGATTATCCAAACAAATGTCGAGGCACTGATTCGTTCGCTGGGAAAGCATACCTACAGCAAAACTCATTTTCTCAAGATTCGCGCTCTTGATACCAACACGCTTTCGGATGTGGAAATTGCCTCACGTTTTATCTATCTCAATCGCTCCTGCTTCAACGGCCTCTACCGGGTAAATTCGAAAGGGCAATTCAACGTCCCGTTTGGCGCATACAAGAACCCCCGCATTTGTGATGCTACCAATCTGCGCCGCGTTTCTCGAGCGCTCAAGCATGTGACGATTCGGCACGAGGATTATAGCCACGTACTCAAGCGCGCCAAGAAAGGGGATTTTGTGTACTTTGATCCGCCGTATCACCCGCTCTCGGCAACAGCCTCGTTTACCTCGTACACTGCACATGGCTTTTCTGCCGCAGACCAAATAAAACTCCGCGACACATTTCTCGCGCTACACAAGCGCGGCTGCTACGTAATGCTCTCAAACTCGAGCGCGCCGTTTATAAAAAAGATTTATGGAGAAATCAAAGACAAAAAAATCCGCGTCACTGAAATCAAAGCCAATCGCAACGTGAATTCTCAGGCGAAGGGGAGAGGGGAAGTGAAAGAGATTTTGGCCGTTAATTATTAGAAACATGACGGATAGAAAAACAAAGTGGAAGGAAGAAGCGTGGGAAGCACTCCTCGTGCAGAAGTGGGATACTCGTGGCGCAGCCTGTTCCGTTGAATATTCAGTGGAAGACCTTAATTCGATTCTTTCTAAATATACAAAGTCTGGTCAAGGCGAAATACGTATTTTCCATTCTGGTTCAACAAAAGTTTTTGCTTTAAAAAAACGAGGGGTAGTTAAGATTCCTATTTCACGAACACAGTGGAAATTGGTCCAAGCCCCGAAACCACTAGAATTCAAAGAGCCCCAGGAAGGAGGCATCTTCTCTCCTCAGAACGAATTGACCGAAGGAATGGTTGCGGGGATTGTAGATACTCTTGAAACTAAATCAAATCCTGGAGAAACTACACTTTTAGCGATTGCAAAGCATACCGGTCTCATTAGGGATTTCTACACCCTCACAGAAAATGGTGTTTTGTTTACGGGGGGTAGACAAAAGGCAAAGGTAACAGTGCACGTAAATGGCGACATGATGGATATGTCGAAAGCGCAAATTGAGATAGACGGGGGCTTTGAGTGGCCTATGGATGTAGTGATTGCCGAAATGAAGAGTTCGTTCAAACAAACTGATTTCGATACCAATCAGGCATTGTTGCCAATGTTAAAATGGAAGAAGTTGTTGCCCCAGAAGACTGTGCACTCTCTGGTCTTGTTAGCAGAGACTCATCAAAACAATATTGAATATTGGGCGTATGATATTGGTGAGAGCGGTGCCGGGCTTGGTGCAGAAATACTAAAAAGTAAGAAATATATCATTGAATTAAATCATGCACATTGAGCCGATTGATTTTGATTTGGAATGCACATCGGTGTGGGCGTTTCCGCGGCGGGGGAATTGGGCCACGCATACCTCTGACTGGCGGGGGAATTGGGCTCCCGAGGTTGCCCGTAATCTCATACTCCGATATTCAAAAGAAGGCGACGCACTCCTCGATCCAATGATAGGCGGCGGCACTACTGCAATCGAGGCAAAGCTCCTCAATCGCAACATTATTTATTCCGACGTAAATCCAAAGGCACTCGAGCGCACCAAAAAAGCTCTTGATTTTGAGGTCCCGCACAAGGTGTGGCACAAGGGCTACAAGTGGGACGCTCGTAAACTCGATAAGCTCGAAAGTGGGATTATCGATTTTGCGCTCACACATCCGCCGTATGCGGACATCATCAAATACAGCGAAGGAGAGATAGAAGAAGACTTATCGAATATTCACGATATCGATACGTTTGTCGAAGAAATGGGGCAGGTGGCGCGGGAAATGCACCGCGTACTCAAGCCGGGGAAATTTTGCGCAATTCTCATTGGCGATACTCGCCGCAAGACCATGTATCAGCCACTTGCGTTTAAAGTAATGCAACAGTTTCTCGATAGTGGATTCCAGCTGAAAGAAAATATAATCAAGCGGCAGTTTAACTGCAAAGCCACGGGCTTCTGGGTTACCAAGTCGAAGCAGAGTAATTTTTTACTCATCATGCACGAGCATTTGTTTGTGTTTCAAAAATAATATGTCCACGACGCAAGCGACTATCGATTTTTTGCTCGACCAGGTAGAGGGGGCGGGGGAGGTGCGGGCGCGAAAGATGTTTGGGGAGTATGCGCTGTATTGCGATAGCAAAGTGGTGGCGCTCGTATGCGACGACACGCTCTTCATCAAGCTCACCGAAGAGGGCAAAGAGTATGTGGGCACACGCTACGCAGAAGGCGCGCCGTATCCCGGGCGCCAAGCCGTGGATGAAAATACCCGAGGAGGTGCTCGATGATCGCGAGTGGCTCTCGGAGCTTGTACGCCTCACCGCCGAGGCGCTCCCGAAGCCTGCTCCCAAGAAAAAACGTGCGAAGCGGCGATAGTTTGATGTGGAGGCAATCTGCTACACTTAGTCCATGCAATCACGCTACGTATCTTTAGTCGCTTCCATCCTCCTCGCACTCGGTGCGGGCGCGGTGGGGAGCGTGTTTACCATGAGCGAAATCCCGACGTGGTACGCGAGCCTCGTACAGCCATGGATAGCGCCGCCCAATTGGGTGTTTGGCCCCGTGTGGACTACGCTCTATATCTTGATGGGTACCGCAGCGTGGATAGTCTACACACAAGAAAAGAATGCAGCGCGGCGGCATGAATCGCTCGCACTCTATGCGCTGCAGCTCGCGCTCAATACGCTGTGGTCTATCATCTTTTTCTCACTCCACGCACTCGGGCTCGCGCTCGCAGAGATTATGCTCATGTGGCTTGCTATCGCAGCTACTATGTGGGCATTTGCACGCACATCGCGCACCGCCGCGTGGCTTTTGGCGCCGTATCTTGCGTGGGTATCTTTTGCAACGTATCTCAACTATTTGTACTGGATGCTCAATTAGTGAATGCGTTATACTAGGCTGATGGCCACAAAGCCTACAAAGAAGGCTCCGCAAGGGGTTGTTGTGTATCAAGCAAAAAACGGAGCAATAGAGCTGCGGGGCGATACTTCGCGCGAGACGGTGTGGGCGACGCAGGCGGACATGGCTCGGATATTTGGCGTTACTCCACAGAACATTACACTGCACCTCAAAAATATCTACAAGGAAAAGGAGCTCGACGAGAGGGCAACTTGTAAGGAATCCTTACAAGTTCAGAAGGAAGGGAAACGAGAGGTTACCCGCCAGGTAAAGGAGTACAACCTCGACGCAATGATTGCTGTCGGCTATCGCGTTGGTTCTGTTGTTGGTACTCGATTCCGCCAGTGGGCCACCAAGACCCTCCGCGAGCACATTACCCGCGGCTACACCATCAACCGCTCTGTTGTCGCAAAGAATATGGATGCATTTTTGCGCACCGCTGAGGAAATGAAGGCACTGCTTCCAAAAAATCGCGCACTCGGCGACGAGGGCGTGCTTGAGCTCGTATCTTTCTTTGCCAACACTTGGCTTTCGCTCGATGCCTATGACAAGGAGGCTTTTGCCAAAGGCCGCACTACAAAGAAAAAAATCGCACTTACCGCCGAAACATTTTTGCGCGACGTTGCAGTACTCAAAAATGAATTAATCAAAAAGGGTGAGGCTACTGAGCTCTTTGCTGCAGAGCGTAGTCGCGAGGCGATAGAGGGAATCATTGGCAATGTGATGCAGGGATTTGGCGGAGTAGATGTGTACCCGAGTGTCGAAGAAAAGGCTGCACACCTTCTCTATTTTGTCGTGAAGAACCATCCGTTTGTGGATGGCAATAAGCGCACGGGCGCGTACGCGTTTGTGTGGTTTTTGGCGCGCGCAAAAATATTGGACCGCGAGCGAATATCACCGAGCGCGCTCACGGCTCTCACGCTCCTGGTGGCCGAGAGTGATCCGAAAGACAAAGACCGCCTCATCGGACTCATTACGATGCTCCTCGGACTACCCAAAAGTGCTCGGTAGCCAGTAGCCCCTCCTATTTGCTACACTGCCCCCATGGAAACCGCACCCGCTATACGCTACACCGTTATTCTCTTCTACAAATTCTTTGCGGTAGAGAATCCTGCTGCTTTTCGTGATGACCAGCGTGCGCTTGCTGAAGCCTGCAATCTCAAGGGCCGTATGCTTGTCGCGACCGAAGGCGTCAATGCTACCTTTGAGGGAACAGATGCTGATGTAGAGCGATACAAAGCCGCGCTCAAGCGTATTCCCGCGCTCGCCGATATGCTCATCAAAGAGAGCGCTGGTACCGGAAAAGCGTTTCGGAAGCTCGAGGTAAAGGTGCGGCCCGAGGTGGTGACGCTCGGTGCGGGAGCATTTGATGTAGCACAGGAAACTGCGCCGACACTCGAATCGGCAGAACTCGAGCGCATGTATGAACGCGGGGATGATTTTGTCGTGCTCGATTTGCGCAACGACTATGAGATTGCGGTGGGGAAGTTTGATAAGACGATAGACCCAGCGCTGCACAACTTCCGTGATTTGCCGGCCAAGCTTCCGGAGCTCGCCCATCTCAAAGACAAGAAGGTGGTCACCGTGTGCACGGGCGGCATTCGCTGCGAAAAGGCCACCTGCCTTTTGAAACGCGAAGGATTCACCGACGTGGTCCAGCTCAAAGACGGTATTCATACGTACATGCAACAGTACCCCGGCAAACATTTTCGCGGGTCGCTCTTTGTGTTTGATAACCGCATCACCACAACGGTCGTGGATACGCCACAGCGAGACATTATCGGCACCTGTGCGTTTTGCGGAGCACGTACCGAAGACTTTTACAACGACGACACGGTGCGTCCTTCGCGCAAGGTTATTTGTTGCCGCAGTTGTATTGGAGTACAGCAGGAAGTGTTGCGCACGACGTAATCGATCATGCGCGGTAAGCGGCGAGAGTATTTGAAGTACAAAGAGGGCGCGCGTGCACTCGTGCACGCGCGCATTGCGCACTACGTCTCGCTCGGTGAGATAGCGCCCAAGGCGGTACGTATACGTAATAGCAAAACACGGTGGGGCAGCTGCTCGATAAAGGGGAATCTCAATTTTCATTACAAGCTTGTGCTGCTGCCGCCAGAGCTTGCCGAGTATGTGATTGTGCATGAGCTCTGCCACCTGCGCGAGCTCAATCATTCGGCACGTTTTTGGGCGCACGTAGCAGTACATGTGCCTGACTACCAGGCAAAACGTAAAGCACTCCACGCACAGGGGCGGCTCCTGCGTTAGGCTGTGAGGTAGTGTATTATCTGCCCATGCGTCGCATACTCCTGTATATATTTGTAGCGTTTCTCATCGTTATACCAATGCGACTCTTTGTGGCGCAGCCATTTATTGTCTCGGGCGGTTCTATGCAGCCACTCCTGCAGCCCAAAGATTATCTCGTGGTGGACGAGGTGTCGTATCGGTATCGTGCACCAGAACGAGGTGAGGTAATCGTGTTTCGCTACCCACTTGATCCGGATCAAATATTTGTGAAGCGTGTTGCTGGTCTGCCGGGCGAAACCATTGAAATTGTAAATGGTGCGGTGCGGGTGAGTGGACCGTTTGGCACGACAACCCTCGACGAGCCATACAAAACACCAGATACTAATCCTGAAAAAAATCAGCGCATCGTATTACACGATGATGAATATTTTGTGCTCGGCGACAATCGGACGGCGAGCGCTGATTCACGCGTGTGGGGGCCGCTCATGAAGCGATTTATCATTGGGCGCGCTGCAATCCGACTCTTTCCGCTTCCGCGCGCAGAACTCAATCCGGGTGTTTTTGTGCACGCACAGTAATTGCGTGCGATATCCACACAACAGTGCGCGTTTAAAGAGGGAAGTGTGCGCGCGTGGCGTATACTAATGATACGCACATATGTCTACGTTCCTTGATCGTCTCAAAAAGAAAGACCTCGTTCCAACGACGCCCGAGGATGTAAAAAAAGCGCAAGTCGCAACGCAAACCACGCAGAGCGCACAGGCAAATCCGCCATCGGTTACTGCTGCCGAGCAACTCAAGGTAGATATTCATCAGACACAAGACGCAATAATTATTTATGCGCAGATAGCGGGGGCGAGTGTCAACGACTACAGCGTTACTATCGAAGGAGATAGCGACGTGGTAACGATAAAAGGCGAGCGCAAGAAGCCAAACGGTGATTTGCTCGCGCATCCTGGCATCGAGGGCAAGGAGCAAGTGTTATCTGAGTGTTCGTGGGGCAAGTTTTATCGTCAGATAATTCTGCCGGCGGCGGTCGACGCTAGCAAAACACAGGCAAAGATGCGTGAAGGAGTGCTTATGCTACTCCTTCCGCTAAAAGAGCACGCCGACACCGGTGTTCGTATCCAGGTGGAGATGGCGTGATAGCGCGCGAGTGCGCGCTCTTCTCCATGAAGACTCGTCGAATAGGAATCCGAACCCTCTCACTGTGTGCGTGCATTTTTTTGTGTGCACCAGGCGCTGTTGCCGCAGCGACGCTTTCATTTACTCCGAGCGCAGGAGAGTTTGTGGCGGGGAAGAACTTTACCGTCAAGGTGTCGATTGACCCTGGTACCGATAAAGTAAACGCAGCCGATGGCACGGTGTCGTTTGATTCCTCGGTGCTTTCTGTGACGAGTGTTTCTAAAGACGGCTCTGCGTTTTCGCTCTGGACCGCTGATCCGAGTTTTTCAAATGCCGATGGGACAGTGGTCTTTAGCGGTGGAACACCGACTGCATTTTCAAACAAAGGGACTGTTGTTTCCATTGTATTTAAAGCAAAAAAACCAGGTTCTGCGGCGGTATCTTTTTCTAAAGGCTCGATACTGGCAGCCGATGGAAAGGGGACCGATGTATATACGCCAGGAGAGAGTGCCACATTTGTCATTACTGACGCACCAGCGGCGCCACCGCCCGCAGCAGAACCGGAGCCAACCTCTGAGGCGATTGGCACGCTCCCCATCGCGCCGGTCGTCACTTCTTCAACGCACGGTAAGCCCGAAAATTGGTACGGCACCTCTACTGCAATGTTTGCCTGGAAGCCCACCAACGACGTCCTTTCGGTGCGCACGGTGTTTAGTCAGAATCCGGAAGACAAGCCAACACAAGTGTTGCCGCTTGCCTCTACCACACAGACCGTTGTGGGTGTCGCCGATGGTGAATGGTATTTTATCGCCCAATACAAAAATGATTCGGGATGGGGGCCGGTGGGTAAATTGCAGATACACGTAGACACCACAGCGCCGAGCGAATTTGACGTTGCGCTCGCGTCTCCCACGTCCGGCACCGATGTGCCAAAACTTTCTTTTAAGGCAGAAGATGCTCTCTCGGGAGTCGATAGGTATGAAATTTTGTTTAACGGAACGGCGGTTGGTTCGGTAAAAGTTAAAGATATCCCCGATGGACTTTTTGTTATTCCACCACAGGAGGGCGGAGACACCGAAGTGAAGATAAAAGCATTTGATAAAGCTGGCAATGTGCGTGAGGCAGTGCGGCGACTCACGCTTCCCAAGGTAGAAAAACCAGTTGCCGAAGGTGATGCTCCTAAGCAAAGCTCAAACTGGGTGGAGCATGCGCTTGTAGTCTTACTCGCACTCCTCCTGGGTGGGGCAGTGGCGTGGAATATGCGATTACGCAAAGAGCGCGACGCTGAACAAGCGCGTATCTTGGTGCGCGTGGTTGAGGTGCGCGAAAAGAACGATCGTATTTTTACCGCGATGCGAGAAGAATTTGAACAAATGGTCCAAGACTTCGACGAAAAACCGCAGCTCACGCCGCAAGAACGCGATCTGCTCGAAGGTATCAAGGAGGTGCTGGAAATCTCAGAAGGGTTGCTAGATTCGAGCCTCGAAGAGCTCAAAAAAGAAGTTCGCGGAAAATAAACATTTTGTCTGATTTCGTGCGTCCTCGACGCGTTTTTGGGCCGCTACATGCGCGCTAAAAAAGCAGGAGGGAATGTTGCAGTTTTTTGTGAAGAAGTTCTCCACATTTTTGAGGTTTTAAGGGCTTTTTTGGTGATTTTGAGTGCGCGAATAATGATAGAATAAAGAGGCAAAAGACGCGGCGAAAAAGAGCGGCGTTTTTGTGCGTGCGGCTCCATGAAATATTTCATGCAAACTCGATTTTTTCTTCATCGCAAACCGGTCACACTCATCGTTTTGAGTATTCTTGCGCTCGTGCTCGTTGGGTGGCTCACGCGTGGTTTTGTCCGAGCGTATGTCGAAGTAAAGCGTGCACACATTTTTGCAACAGACGTATCGGCGGTTGGATGGGAAGAGTCCACGCATGCGCTCGCGCTTGATTTGCCAGCAGATGCGCCGTACATAAACTTTTCTCGCGAGAACAGTGCATACATTGCGATTGGCGAGATTACCGAACCAACACCTGTCCCCGCCGTTACGACGCCACCCGAGCCCGGAGAAGCACCAGAGATGCAGCCCGAAGAAACACCAGTCTCAGAAGTTCCTGTCGAACCTACCGATAGTGCCCCGGTAGAAACACCGCCGACCCCGTCAGAGACACCCGCTTCTGACACGGCTCCCAGTTCTCCCGAAGCTCCTGCTGTACCTCCGGTGGAAATTCCCGCTGCGCCCGCACCGACCGATGCGGCACCGACGAGCTTGGAGCGTTTAGAACTATTTGTGGAACATGTCACAGATGCAATTCTTGCACGCACGGCAACCGTTGCTTTTGCTACCACTAGTAGCGAGAGCACTGTTGCTTCGAGTAGTGATGAAATAATTGCCTCGACTACACCGCCCGTCTCTGAGCCGTCTGTTGCCGACGCCTCGACGTGCGCAGTCTTGGGGCGGCCGTGTCACACTATCGAACTCAGTGGTTTCTCTGTTTCTGGATCGCTCACCGATAAAAAGTTTCGCGGTGCGTATGTAAACTTTTCTTTTGCGGGACTTGCCGCAGAGGATGCATTTCCAGAAACAAAACTCGTTGTGCGCTATTACCACAATGGCCAATGGCGCCACGCAGGGGAAGTGTTCATCAACAAAGAGCTTTCGAATGCGGGCAATGGCGACTATTTTTCGAGTAAGCTCGATGAGATACAGGTGTGGAATGATTTGGCGGATGTGCGCGTCATGCTCGAGTATGAGCGTGATGCCGAGAGCGGACCGGCGCGCTTGTATCTCGATGCAGCGTGGATAGATGCTGAGTATCAGGAGCGCGCGCAAGATGTCATGCTTGGCGATGCTCCTGCTCCGGAAGACGCCCCAGAAAATGTTTCATTTGCCGAAAGTGCAGAAGGTGGCGACCGCGCTCGCTCGCTCACGGTGGGTGACGGCTCTCAGTTGCGTTTTGTGTATACCGGTAAGCCAGAACCAGATTCACTCTCGATGCGTCTTGATAGAAATGTCTACACTCCTGAGGTAGGCGCCACCAGCACGTATGCGTATCTCAGTATCACCAACACTACCGACGAGGTCGATAATTTCTCTCTCATAGCTGCGTTCCCCGAAGGTGATACGGTACAAGAAATTGCGCAGTTTATGCGCAATGTGCCACAAACGAACATTGTTCCCGTGTACGACGACGTGTCGTACTTTTGTGCTGCGGGGTGGGCGAGTGCCACTTCATCGGAAGCTGTATCTGCAGAGCATATTTGTCTTGAGACAGGAGATGTGCGTTCGTGCGCGACAGTGAGTGATACCAAAGAAAACTGCAGTGTATCGCATGTGGTGGTGGCCTCAACAACAGAAACGCGATATGTGAGCGACTGGGTGCCGCTTGATCTTTCTGAGGAAACTTCTGCTGCGGTGCCGGTGCCGCCTGGGTATCGCGCTACGAAAATTACGGCGCGAACGCTCGAAATACTTCCTGGCCAAACCATTTACCTGCGTGCACTCCTTGTCCCAGTGCCAGGTGCTGCGGCACGATTTATGCTTTTTGCCGCCGGAGGACTCGAAGGAGATATCGATTCCTCACAACTACGCTTAGAAAAAGATTGGCCAGAAGTAGGGAAATCAGGCAAGCGTGCCATAAAAAAAGCAGAGCTTGCGCGTGCGCGCTTGAGTGAACAAATTTCCACACGTGTCGAATTTGAAGCTGGCGAAAAACCAGAATTCCGTATGCGATTCCGTTCGCAACGCCCAATCCTCATGCGCTTGCGCGATACTATCACCGGGCGACAGCCAGAATTTGCCGTAGAGCGCGCAGTGCTTTTGCGTGCCGACGGTTCGCGCGAAGAGGTGCCAGTGGATGTTTCTTTTGATCAAAACGGCGAGTGGACACTCAAGCTCGACGAAGCGCCGCGCGCGTTTCGACCAGGTCGCTACACGATGGATATTGCTCTTCGCGAAGGGGAGAGCACTTACACTGACTCACTCGAATTTTATTGGGGCGTGCTTGCGGTAAACACCGACAAACAACCGTACACTCCCGGAGACACCGCACATCTCGCACTTGCGGCACTCGACGATGAGGGAGACACGATTTGTGATGCGCACCTGGCACTCTCCATCACTGCCCCCTCTGGTGCAGTTGCCGAGGTGCCGGTTTCGCCGGGAGGTAACTGTGGCCACAACAATGTGACAAATATTCCCGACTACGTGGCGGATTATCCGGTGATTGAAGAAGGAACTTATCGGATGACACTCACACGACTCGACGATGCAGGCGCGGTGATGACGAGTATTGCTGATACGTTTGTGGTAGACGCGAACTCTCGTTTTTCTATTACACGCAGCGGTCCCACTCGTATTTATCCTCCCTCGCCATATACCATGCGCATGCGAGTGCACGCGACGCATGCATTTGATGGCACCGTGCGCGAAGCGGTGCCTGAAGGCTTTGCCATACTCGATGCGGGAGGCGCAGAAATAGTCCGTGAGGTGGGTGTTGTGTATTTGGTGTGGCACCTTACGCTCGGCGACGGTGAATCACAGGAAGTGAGTTATATGTTTAAGGCACCCGATGTGAGCCCGTACCTCTTCCGTGTGGGTGCTGCAACACTAATCGAAAACGACGTACCAGTCTTTACCGAGCCGCGTAGTTGGCAAATTGCTTCTGATGCACTCGCTATCGCGACGGGTGTTGCGTGGCTTGCGGGCGATCGCACTACCAACAGCACCGAACTCAACGATGCCACCACATATCCGTTTTCGTGGAACCTCGATAGTGATTACGATTCGACATATTTTACACACTCTACTACCACAAACTCAGAGCGACTCACGGTAAATGTGGCGGGAGATTACTTGGTAGCTCTCACACTCCCGATGGAACGTACCGATACCAACAACCGCCGTACCCGTATCGAAGCCGAAGTTCGCGTGAATGGCGCAAAGCAGCAAGTGGGCGTGAGTCGTTCCTCGTACATAAGAAACGCAACCAGTCACAGTGAATCATCCGATCACCTCACCGTACTACTTCGCAATTTGCAGGCAGGGGATTATATCGATGTTGCAACACATGCGGTGACTACCACAAACGTAAACGATGACATTATCGTTTCGGGTCGAGCTACGCTCTACGCCGAATACATGAGCTCCTCGCAAACCATTTTTTCTGCAACAGCCACGACCACTGCTGCTGGTACCGATATGAATCCAGCGACCGCCTCGAAAGTATTATGGTACGACGACAGAAAAGATACTGGCTACACCCACAACAATGGCTCTTCGCCAGAAAATATTACGATTGCTTCGACGGGGTACTACCTGGTGTTTGTAAACATGCCGCTTAGTGGCTCGGTGTCTGATGCAAACGTGCGTGGGCGCGTACTCGTAAACGGGGTCGTTGCCCCGGGCGGACATTTTAAGCAGGGATACATTGAAAACGCCGGCGGTGACACAACATCGTCTTTGCATTGGAGTGGTATGGTGGAGGCCACTACCTCAAACTCGGTACTCTCGTTTGACGTGCAAGCCGAAGCAGCAACTGGAGCCATCACTGTCGGCTCCGACGTGGGCTCGCTCGTTATTCAGCAGCTCCCGCCCGCTGATATATACGTCGGGCGCGCGACGAGTACTGTCTCGGGTGGTAGCAACTGGAACACTGCAGCGGTAACCACTGCTCGATGGCAAACCGATTACACGATGGATACGGCATCGTTCACACATTCAACCACTACGAATCCACATGAGATTACTGTCGACAAGGCTGGTGACTATTTGGCAGTATTCAACGATACCCGCACGGCCGCGATAAGCCGCACAAACCAAATAGTGACACTCACCGTCAATAGTGTGGATAGGTCAGGTGCCGAAACAAAAACGCACTACATACGCAATACTGCGGGGCATGCCGAAAGTTCTGGCGGCATGACATTTCTCTTGCGTGACCTTGCCGCCAATGACGTGATTACAGTAACGACAGTACAAGAAGCAAATGCAGGCACTGTGCCCGAAGACCAGGGCGCGATATTGGTCTTGTGGCGCAAAGAGGCGCAGAGTGCGTACTTGCAGCACACACAGCGATGGTACGTAAACACTAATGCTGCGACAACCACCGATCCGTGGCCAGCGGGTGCAAGTGATTTGGATGAAGGCGATAGTATGACCACCGGTACTTCTATCAAGTCGGGTGATGTCACACGCCTGCGTCTGGCGCTGCAGGTGAATGCAAACACTGCTGCAAGTACTGATGCGTTTAAATTACAATACGCGGCCGGTTCGGTATGTTCACCAGCGCTTTCGTGGAGTGATGTGGGCGCTGCGGGAAGCGGATCGATATGGCGCGGATATGACAATGCGGGCGCGACGGCTGGCTCACGAATCTCGCTTACCAACAAACTGCTTTCGGTTTCAACAACGACGCAAACGTACGAAGAACAGAATCCATCGGCAAACGCTCCTGCCGCACTCTTTTCAGGGGAAAGTGCGGAATGGGATTGGGTGTTGCAAAACAACGGTGCTGCGGCGGGAACCGAATACTGTTTCCGTGCCGTTTCTTCGGCAGGACAAGTGCTCAAAGACTATCTCGACTACCCACAAGTGACGACCAACGGCACTCCCTCTGTGCCCGCGCTTACCAAGTTGTTCGACAACGAAAAAACAGCGAGCACCACACCGTGGTTTGAATTCACTGGCTCAGACCCAAATGGTGAGGATATACACTACCAGATTCAAATTTCGACAGATTCGACCTTTACCACGACAGTCGTAGATAAAGATTCGGTGACGGATTTCTCTCTCTTTTCAAACATAAATACTCCTGCCGATAAAGCTCCCTTTAACAGCGACGAAACCATCCGCTTTGTGCCAGGGAGTGCGCTCTCCAACAACACTACGTACTGGTGGCGTGTGCGAGCAAAAGACCAAAACGGCACAAATACATGGAGCAGTTGGTCGACGGGGCGCAGCTTTACGACCGACACGACAGTCATCGTTTCGACATGGTTCCAGACAACGCAAGCACAATTTGATATCGACGCGCTTACTAATACACAAACAACATCGACCGGCGGCGGTACAGTGGAGCTTTCGGGCCTGAATACAAGCGGTACCATATATTCACCGACTATCGACTATGACGACAAAACGATAGGAAATTCGTGGGGGAGTGTATCGTGGACCGACACCGAAGTGGGGGGCACTTTGCTTTACCAAGTAGAATATTTTGCATCTACGAGCGCGTGGGTGTTGGTCGAAAATAGTCAGATCGCGGGAAACTCTACCGGTACCACTACTCCGCCAATCAATCTCACTGGCTTGGATACCGACACATACAACCAGATACGCGTGAAAGCGTCTTTCTCTAAGACGAGCGCAACACCTGTACTGTCTGATTGGACAGTCGCATGGGGACTGTCGGTCGCGGTTCCGACACTGACGAAGCTCTTCGATAATGAAAAAACAGGAACCACAACACCTTCCTTTGAATTTATATCAAGCGATCCGCAGAGCAACGATTTGGTGTATCAGATCGAGTGGTCGACCGATGCTACGTTTGCAACTGGCGTGACGACGCGTACCTCGGACACAGATGCAGGATTTGTTAACACAATTTCTGGCGGAGACACGTCGCCCTTTACACACAACAACACGATACGATTCACCGTGCAAAATGCCGATGCGCTCAGTAATGGTACGACCTATTGGTGGCGTGTGCGAGCAAAAGATCCGCTCGGGGGCAACGCGTATTCCCTGCGGTCTGATCCGCGCAGTTTTACCGTTGATACAAGCGTGACGGTGTCTACGTGGTTTCAAACTAGCACCGAACAATTTACAAATACTACACTCAATCGCGCGTTAGCGAGTGGTGGCGGTGTTACGGCGTCAAGTGATACGGGAAAGATAGCTATTTATCGCGAAGCAACAGCGGCTGATGCGATTACTACGACAACCTTTTCGCATAATTTTGATACGACTGTACGCCAGGATGATATTTACAGCATGACAGCAAGTACTAGTGTCAATTTAAAAAAGGGACACTACGTAGTTCTGTATGGTGCACGTTTTGATTCCACTGGTGGCACTAACCGCTCCGAAATACAGTCGTATCTCGACCTAGCGGGAACAGCACTTCCTGCGGGGTGGTCGCAGGCATTTATTCGTCGCACAACCCCCGCAAACGAAGGCCTCACATCGGGCGGTGCTATCGTGTATGCCTCGTCGGATAGTCAGGCGCTTTCGGTCAAAACATTCCGCACCGATACAAACCCAGCAGCGACCGCACAGCGTGCTGCCAATACTGCGGGCCTGCAATTGATTCGCCTAGATGATGGCTGGGAATATATTCGCCTCAGCAAAACAGGCAAGCAGACAGGTCCTACCTCGGCAAGCTGGGCAACAGTAACCTACGACCGCCAAGATGAACTCGATACTACTGCGTTTGCACATACCACTGGCTCTGGAAACATCACACTCAAATCCCCAGGCCATTATTTGGTTTTTGCGAATACCTACGGCTCACTTGCTTCGGGTTCAACAGTCGAAACAATGGTTAAAGGTAGGCTCTCTCTCGGTGGAGCCGAAATAGAGGGGAGTTACTCGACGGTGTATATGCGCGGCAACTCAAATACCAACGGTGCATACCAAGGTGCGGTTGCTATCGGTATGATTATTCAATCCACCACCACCAATCAAATCCTTTCGGTGCAGCTGGCACGTGCACTGGGTACAGCTGCGTGGACAATCAATTCCAATCAAGCAGGTACCTATATAGATCGCTCGGCGATTACGGTGGTTAAGCTACCAGAAGGTGATTTCGCGCGCGCGATGAGTACCACGACACCCAACATGAACCCGACTGCACTCACTGGGTTTGTGTGGAATGATGAAGCCGAAGAAGATGCGTCGTTTTCACATTCGACCACCACCAACAACAGTCGCGTTACGACGCTGATTGCGGGCGACTACCTTTTCCTATCGGCGCTTCATGGGCAGGGGACAAACATTGCGAACGCCTATTACAACCAAGGGTGGCGCAAAAATGGCGGCACACTCTTGCAGTATGGGCAGGGCGGTGCCTACAGTAGCAACAACACCACGTCGGATATTGGTAACTGGTCGGGTAATATTTTCCCGAGCATGATAAATGGCGATTACGCCGAATTGGTTGTGCAAGCAATAGGAACGACTGGCACGGTACCAGCCGATAAAAAAGGCATTCAGGGCGTGCGCATTTCGTCACTTTCTGAAGCAGACCCCAATGTGCCCACCGTGGAATCAAACGATATCGTGTTTACTGACGGCTCGGGCCCTAAGTGGGCCACCGTATCATGGGCAACAACAACCCCGGGCTCCACCTCCATAAAAGTACAGGTACTGTATGCCACCACCACTGGCTATGCATTAGTGCCCGATGCTGCACTTCCCGGAAACAGCACTGGCTTTACCATGTGGCCTATAGACATTAGTAACCTTAATCGCCTGACGTATCCGATATTGCGGCTGCGTGCGACACTCACCTGTGCTGGCGGTCTGTGTCCGTCGCTCAATGATTGGACCCTCAAGTGGTCTGCCGGTATTACCATCTCGGGTACTGCTCAGCAATTCGATCAGACAACGAACGTAACGAGTGGCACGGTTGCTGTTGCAGTAAATGGGGTACTGCAAGTAGGGAAGACAGGCACCATATCGGGCGGGACATGGTCTATTCCAAATGTGACCGCATTTACCGACGACATTATTACTGTGTTTGTAAGCGGGGCTGCGGACACCAATGAGGCTGTTGCGATTACAAAGTATACGACCTCGGGAGATATTACTGGCATGAAGCTCTACGAGCGGCACGTGACGCTTGGTTCGGCAGATAATCCGACGGTTACGAATGCAAACATCGGTCAGTATGATAATTCTGTCTCGGGCAATGAAGATATTTTCTACGACGTAGATGCAGGGAACGACCTCACCCTGTGCTCTATCGCTGGCTGTTTTGATTCGCGCCTCCTCATATTGGCTGATGCGACATATCGCCCCGATAGTGCATCGAGCGGAAACGTGACAGTGCGTCACTTTCAAAATCAAGGAACTTTTGTTGCCGACGGCAATACCATTTCGCTTTCCGGTTCGTGGCGCAACAGTAGTGTGTTTACGCCGGGCACTTCATCTGTCGTATTTACGGCAACCTCTACCACCGAAACGGTGAATTCGATTGGTGCCTCTGCCGCAGCTTTTAGTACCATTACGTTTGGCTCTGCTGCTAGTACTGCTACGTGGAATTTGTCGAGCCCGCTTTATGCATCGAGCACACTCTCTATCAATCAGGGAACGCTCGCGCAAAATGGCGCGAACCCTATCCTTCTCTCAAGTAATCTCACTATTGGGACAAACGGTACCTACACCAAAGGGACAGCGACGACCACATTTATGGGCAGTGGTTCGAGTACGTGGACCGACAATTCGGCATCTAAGCAAGACATGGGCACTGTGCTTATCGACGGCAGTGCCAAAACTATTTTGATGGGCTCAAACATCAAGGCAACCGACATAACCATCGGTGCCGATGACACGTTGAATGCCAGTGCAAATCGCACACTCGAAGTGAAGGGTAATTTCACCAACAACAACGCTTTTGTGGCGCAGAGCGGTGCAGTAACCTTTACCGCCACGACTGCCGGTAAAATTATCACACCAGGAAGCTCTTCGTTCTATGACATCTCGTTTAATGGTGTAGGTGGAAATTGGTCATTCAACACTTCTGCACTTACGGTTTCAAATGATTTTACTATTACGACAGGCACAGTGACACTGCCCGCGGCGACAAGCACGATTGGTGGTTCATTCCAAAATGTTGGCGGTACCTTTATGCACAATAATGGCACCTTGCTCTTTACGACAGGTGCAAGCAAAACGATACGAGCAGGTGGATCAGACTTCTACGATGTGACATTTAACGGCACTGGTTCGTGGAATATGACTGATACCACTGCGACAACAACTCGACACTTTACTATCACCACTGGAACTCCCACGCTTCCTAGCGGCACACTCGCTATTGGTGGATCATTTTTCAAAAATGGCGGCTCGTTCAATCCGGGAAGCGGCACGTTACGATTTACTGCCGCGAGTGCACAAACGATAAAACTGGGCGGCACTTCTGCGGCGCATATGACATTTGCAGGGGCCGGGTCGTGGAGTTTCGCGAGCGGAAGTGCCACAACGACTGGCACAGTTCGATTCGAAAGCGGAAGCGTTGCGCTACCGACACCAGCGTTTGCAATCGGCGGGTCTTTAGTCTCCGCAGGCGGAACGTTTTCGCACAACAACGGATTAGTACGATTTGTCTCGACCGCAACGGGCAACACCATAGACCCGGGCCTCTCTCTGTTTTACGATATCGAATTTAATAGCAGTACTGGTGGTTGGACACTCGCGGGTAGCGCAACGAGCACGCGACATGCCTCACTTGTTGCTGCGTCTGCGTTTACACTTGCATCGAGTAAGACTCTCGAAGTGGGCGGAACATTCTCCAATCTCGTAGGGGGCGCGTCTACCACGTGGGCTGGCAGTACGCTCTATCTCAATTCCGGTACGAGCTACACCATCAATACGAAATCTGCAGGAGGGGATACATATGGCACTCTGGCACTCAATGACGCCACAAAAGTAAAGACATGGAACTCTTCAGCAACAGTAACCACCGTACCTGCTAGTGCGTCACTCTATTCGCAAAATCATGCTGCGGTAAATGGCAACCTCTACGTATGGGGAACATATACAAATACAGGAGATGAGTACTGGGCCTACGCAAATGATTTTGACGGCACGGTACTGGGTAGTCCGCGCGCTGTTGCCGTGCGTATTGCAAACAACGCGAGTGTGTCGGTCTCAAGCGGCACGTGGCGTATGCTTGGAAGCGCGGGCGCAACTACAACGATAGACAATCAGGGCTCTGGCTCGTACACACTGGGATTGTCGGGAGGTACGCTCAATGCGCAGTACTACTCGATTCGCAACATGGGCGCTACAGGATTTTCTTTCTCAGGCACGCCGACTGTTTCTTCTCTTTCAGACGGAGATGTGGAGCTTGCGGTGAATGGTGGCACCATATTCTCGATTGCCTCGACAGTAATCACTCAAAATCCGGCGTTGCAAATTCAGCGTATGCGCGTGGCAACTAGTACCGCTATCGGTGGATTCAATGCAACCGTGACCGGTACGCCCACTTCGTACTGGTGGTTTAGAAATCATACTGGCAATCTTGCGAGTGAAAATTTTGATAGCGATCCGGGTGGCAACCCTGGGTACGTACGATGGGATGATTCCGGATATGACATAAGCATTTCGGGACATGTGTATGCCGACCATGGAGTAACGACAGTTGGCAGCCCGCTCTGTGACGGTTCTACGCCAGTTGTAAAATTGGTCGTTAATCGCGGCGCCACCTACACCGCTAGCTGTAATGGCTCTGGCCTTTTCAATTTCCCCAGTGTTACATTTTCTGGGGACGTAACATTGACGGCGTTTCTCGATACCAATGGTGGCAGGCGGGCGGTCACGGTAACTCGTACGCCGACTGCAGCAATCAGTAATCTCGACTTGTATGAAAACGCGGTCGTTGTTCGTCACGAAGATGTCTCGGCCATTTCGATTGCTCAGCTTGCGTGGTATGACTCCTCGCGCGATAGCGATGTACCCTTTACCGCCGCAACGAGCACTACCGATACGCTCACCGTACATCCGGCGAACGAGCTCTTTGTGTGGAGCGGAAAAACATTTGCTCCTGCAGGCAATGTGACACTGAGTTCTGGTGGGGTGGGAGGTGCGTACGATGGACGCCTCTTTATTGCGTCTTCGGGTTCGTTCATTGCTGCGGGCACACAATCGCACTCAATTGGTGGTGGGTGGTATGTGGGTACGAGCAGTACGTTTAGTACCGCGAGCACCACCATTACGCTTTCCGCAACAACGAGCAGTAAATCACTATACTCTGCTGTACCTCTTTCGTTCCATGATTTGACTATGAATGGTAGCGGAGGAGCGTGGTCGCTCGACAGCATGACAGCGGCCACGACCACCGTGTGGCATGCTCTCTCGGTCTCGGCTGGAACCATGACGGGCGCTGGTGGTGCGGTGGTAAAAACCGGGGGCATTACGGGAAGCGGCACTGTATCTATGACGGGCGGAGCAGTGGTGCTAGAGGGAACTGCAGCATTGAGCAACACCGTGCCGTGGCAGTTCTACGATCTCACGCTCGGTGTGGGAAGTAGTGGTGCTCTAACAAAGAGCGGCACCGCGACAACAACTGTTTCGCGCACTCTCTCTGTAGGAAGTGGGTACACACTCAATGCGGGCAGTGGCCCGTGGGTACTTGCCGGTGCGGGGACGCCGTTCATTGTTACTGGCACATTCAATGCTGATACGGCACCGTTTTGGTATACGGCTTCCAGCGCAACCAATGTGCGTGATACTACCTACGCCGCACTCAACCTTGCTCCATCTGCTGCGGGTACTCCGACGTACACCATTCTTGGCGGTACGTTTGCGACAAATAATCTTACTATCGGCGGCGCAAACCCGGTTGTGGTAAACGCGACCGTAAATGATCCGGCGGTGTCTGTTGGTGGTACGTTCCTCGTGAACAGTGGCTCAACGTTTGTTGCATCAAACGTTGGCGCGTTTGATGTTGCGGGTTCGTGGAATATGCTGGGCACCTTTACACACTCTTCGGGTGCAGTGCGATTTACTGCCAGTAGCGGAGGCAACACTATTGCGCCCGGCACCTTTCCTTTCTATGACGTGGAATTCGCCGGTGCCTCGGGTGGATGGACTATTGCCTCGCATGCGACATCGACCCGAAATACCACACTGACTGCCGCATCGAGCTTTACACTTTCACCGAATACAGTTCTTGCTGTCGGCGGCACGTTCTCAAATCTTGTTGGTGGTGCAGCCACTACCTGGACCGACAGTATTCTCTCTCTTACCTCGGGTACTACGTATTCGCTCAATACCAAGAGCGTGAGCGGAGATACGTATGGAACTCTCGCGCTTTCTAATGCGACGAAGTTGAGTATGTGGAATTCATCGGCAGCGACCACGACGGTACCCGCGACTTCGTCACTCTATTCACAAGATCATTCGGGAACCGATGGTGCGCTCTATATTTGGGGGGCTTATACACGTTCGACCGGCTCTGATTATTGGAGTTATGCCACCGACTTTGATGGCACCGATATTTCAGGTACACCACGTGCAGTAGATGTGCGGATTGCGAGCAGCTCATCTATCACGCTGAGCAGTGGCCTTCTCGATATTATCGGTGCTGCCGGTGCGACAACGACGATTCGCAATCAGGGCAATGGCTTTTATTCGCTCGCTGTTTCTGGCGGGACGCTCACGGCTGCGTTTTATTCTGTGAGAGATACAGACGCGCAGGGTCTTGCGCTTTCGGGTTCACCAACCATCACCTCGCTTTCTGACGGTGATTTTGAGCTCTCATACCCCGATGGATCGCTCATTACCACGACTGCAAGTGTTATTACGGCGAACCCGCTCAAGATTATTCAGCGCGTGCGCTTTGCTACCACGACACCGATTGGTGGATACAACGCACTCACTACCGGCTCGACGGCGAGTTCATGGAAGTTTAATCTACACTACGGCAACTTGGCAGGAGAAGCGTTCGATAGTGATCCGACAGGGGACCCGGGCTACTTACGCTGGGATGATAGTGCGCTCTCGATTACGGTGGCTGGCCACGTGTATTCCGACGAAGGCACGAGTGTAAGCAGTGTGTGTGGTACGCCGGCGCAGGTGGTGCGTCTCAAGGTACAAGGTGCTGGCACGTATACCTCGTCGTGTGACGGTGCCGGGGCCTTTGCTATTGTTGGTGTTACGTTTAACCCCGGCGATACACTCACGCTGTTCCTCGATGGTGTCGCAGCGCGCGCAGCAAATATTTCGGCAGATCCAGTTTCGAATATTGGCGATATGGATTTGTATGAAAACCGCGTGATTGTTCGCCACGAAGACACGGCACCGCTCACCATCGCCAAAATGGCACAGTATGATTCTGATCAGGATGCCGACATTCCATTCAATGCGACCGATGCTGCCACGGATACACTGGTGCTACCACCTGATACAAAGCTCATTGTGTGGACAGGTAAAACATTTGCTCCTGCGGGCAACATGACACTCAATTCTGGCGGTTCGGGGACAAGCTACGATGGAACGCTTGAGCTCAAAAATAATGCAACTTTCTCGGCAGCAGGCACGCAGTCGCATAGCATTGGCGGCAGCTTGGTAGTAGGAACGGGTGCCAGTATTGCACCAGCTAGTTCGACGTTTACCTTTACCGCAACCACTACAGGGAAAACACTCGCCTTTGGTCCCGAAGGCTTGTACAACACCGTGTTTAATGGCGTTGGCGGAAACTGGTCGTTTACTGCAGCGACCGCTACGACCACAAACGATTTCACTATTACGAATGGCACCGTGACGATGCCAACAGCCACCACAACAATTGGCGGCTCGTTCTCAAATGCGGGCACCTTTATGCACAACAACGGCACGGTGGTATTTTCTTCGAGTGCAACAGGGAAGACTATTCAGTCGGGTGCTTCAGCGTTTTACAACACGACCTTCGACGGGGCCGGTAGCTGGTCGTTTAGTGGTGCGATAGCAACATCTTCTCGTGACGTGCTCATTTCGCGTGGCTCGGTAACACTGCCATCTTCGCTCTTTGTGATTGGAGGATCATTTATCACCGCAACAACCAGTGGCGGATTTTCTGCAGGAACAAATACGGTGAAATTTACTGCTGCCTCAGCGGGCAAATCAATTCAGGTTGCTACATCAACCTTCTACAATCTCTCATTTGATGGTGTGGGCGGGGAGTGGACATTCCTCGACGCGCGCGCAACCACGACGCGTGATTTTGTCATCGTACATGGCTCAACTACATTGCCGAGTACTCAGCTTGCAGTTGGCGCTTCGTTTATCAATGCGGATACATTTACGAGTGGTGCCGGTATGGTAAAACTGACCGCGACCACTACCGGTAAGACAGTGCAAGTAAACGGCTCACCGTTTTACGATGTTCTTTTTGATAGCACTGCCGGCGGGTGGACGCTCACTGATGCTGCCACCTCCACGCACGACACGACGCTCTCACGCGCGGCCGCGTTTACTGTTTCTTCGGGACAGCGGTTGTCTGTGGGCGGTACGTTTACAAACGCGGTGGGCGGTGCTGCAACGACGTGGGCCGGTAGTACGCTCTATCTGTATTCGGGGACCAATTACACTGCAAATGCAAAAACAATTTCAGATACGTACGGCACTCTGGCGCTCGGTCCTACAACCCACGTGCGTCTTTGGAATTCTTCTGCTGCAAGTGTTTCAGTGCCCACAACAGCGTCTCTCTATTCGCAAGACCATGCGGGCGCTGATGGTGCACTTGCGGTGTGGGGAGATTACACGCGATCGTCCGGTACCGATTATTGGAGCTATGCGACAGACTTCGACGGCGTTGCGCTCGGGGGTAGCTCACGTCAGGTGCAAGTCACGATTGCATCGAGCTCTGTCGTTACCTTCCAATCGGGCGGATCTCTCCAGATGGTGGGCGGCACTGCAGCAACCACGACTGTTGCAAATCAAGGCAGTGGTTTTTACTCGCTTGCTATTACGGGAGGGATACTCAATGCGAGCCGCTACTCATTGCGCAATATGTTTAGCGCCGGTCTCGATATAAGCGGTTCTCCAGTAATTACCTCATTGAGTAATGGCGATCTCGAGCTCTCGTATCCGGGCGGTTCGCTCATTACGGTCGCGGGCAGTGCGATCGATGCAAACGCGAGCCAAACATTCACTGGTATGCGCTTTGCAACATCTACCGGTATTACTGGGTACAACGTAACGCGTACGGGAAGTCCGGTGAGTGCCTGGTCGTTCTCAAACTACCACGGCAATTTTGGCGGGGAAGGCTACGATAGTGACGGGGGAGACGCCTGCGGCTCGATTCGCTGGAGTGATTCCGCGTGTCTCTTTGTAAGTCAGGAACATTTCCGCTGGCGCAATGATGACGGCGGCGTGGGTGCGCCGGCGGCTGAGTGGTACGACGTGAATTGGTCGAAACGCAAACGCATTACCGTCAATAATCCAAACGTATCAAGTTATACCAATGTGCCGGTCAAAATTGTCGTTGATTACGACGGTGACATGCGCAGTGATTTCGCCGATTTGCGCTTTACCGATGCCTCGGGCACCACTACGCTCAGTTTCTGGAGCGAGAAATCCATCACCGCGGCTTCGACGACGGTATGGGTGAAGGTGCCGAGTCTCTTGGGTGCGAGTTCTGCCGTTATCTATGCGTACTACGGTAATTCTGGTGCCTCGAGTGTCGAGAGTGGCAGCAATACATTTACCTTCTTCGAAGATTTCGAGGGCGGTAGTCTCGGAAGTTACTCGGGCAATACCTCGCTCTTTACCGTGGGAACTACCTTCAATCACAATCATACCTATGGTCTTGATGCGGGGAGCAACTTCGATCAACAAACGACGAATGGTATTTATCGCACGGGATCACTCTTCGCGCAGGGAAGCACGATTCGATTCTTCCAGTACGTAGACGCCACCCAAGAAGATGAGCCTTGTACGCTATTTGGCGCGCAAGCTTCTGGACAAAATTACGCGGTCTGTCTCGATAGGTATCCAAACGACAAGGTCATCATTGCAAAAAATGTTACCTCAAACGATGGAAGTGGTTCTGTGCTCTCGTCAACCACAGTTACGTACACCACCGGTTGGTACGAAGTGGTTGTTGATTGGCTTTCCTCAAACCTTATCGATGTGAAAGTGTACGACAGTCTTGGTGCGCTCTTTGCAAATGCGACCACGTCGGATAGTACGTACACCTCTGGCGGAATGGGCTTCTCGTTCTGGTTTATGCACGGCGGTTGGGATTTCTACACCGCTCGTCCGTATGTCGCGAGTACTCCCACCTACACATTTGGTTTGGAACAAGTATCGGGTGGTGCCTCCTGGCAAGCCGCAGAAGACACTAACATCACTGGCGTCGTCGTTGGTTCTCTCCAACGTGTTCGCTTCTCGATACAAAATACTGGTGCCACCATTGCAAGTAGGAACTTCAAATTACAGGTTGCTCCTATCGGGTCTTCGCTCAGCTGCGAAGCAGTACCACATGTGAATTACTCGGACGTGCCCACGGAAACTGCTGGATGTGGTAGTGCTGCCGCGTGTATGACCACTTCTGCGCAATTTACTGATCAGGCTGCACTTGCCGATTTGCTATCGGTCCCGGCGGGCATGTCGTATGCGACTGGCACCGCGTCGGAAGATCCATCAAACCAAAGTAGCGCCCTTACCGTAAACAGCAACACCGCAACCGAAGTCGAATACGCGTTTAAATTTACCAATCAGGCTTCGGCGAGTGCCTACTGTTTGCGCTCTACCGACGGGGGGACGAGCTTCGATAACTACCAGCACGTTGCGCAAGCAACACTGCTCCACGCACCGTTCCTTTCTTCGCTCATGTTCAACAATGATAGCCCCATTGCACTTACTGAAGGGGCAACAACGACGGTTTCGGCAACTGCTACAGTCACCGACTACAACGGCTACACCGATATTGCTTTTGCTACGTCCACCTACTTCCGTTCGGGTGTGGGGAGTATGTGTAGTGCTAGTGACAATAGCTGCTATCGTGTGGCGTCTACTTCGTGTTTATTCTCGAGCTGTTCGGGTAATTCATGTACACTCTCGTGCCGCGCGAATATTCAATACATCGCAGACCCGACAGATACCGGTACATACGCCGCAGAAGATTGGCTGGCACAGCTCCGTGTGCAAGATTCAACGGGACTCTCGGGCGCGGCAACATCGAGCGGAGTCGAATTGCTTACTCTGTACGGTCTCCGCATCGACACGCCCGCGATTGATTTTGGCGATCTTTCTGCAGGTGCCGATACGGGGTCATTTAACGCCCAGACCACCATGGTAAATACGGGCAACACGCCTATCGGTATACAAGTGGCGGGTACCGATCTCACCGGAACTTCGAGCTCGATACCGGTAGGGGAGCAGAAGTATGCGACCTCCACGTTTGCATACGGTAGTTGCAGTATCTGTCAGTTCCTTACCGGTTCGGCAACAAACGTAGATATCAGTCTCGCAAAACCAACTTCGACGACTACACCAGTGACTGATGAGCTGTATTGGGGCATCAATGTCCCAACCGGCACACGTGCAACAACTCATCAGGGTACTAATACCTTTATTGCTACGTCGCCATAACACACCACTGCCTGCTTATCATTCATTACCATAGTTATGTCTCGCAAATTAATATCCATCAGTATTGTGCTCGTGTGTATCGCCCTCGGCTATGTGTGGTATGCCTCGACGCAAGCACTTGCGGCAGACGCTCGCAAATATGCGGATGCCTACAAAGCACTTTCGGACGCCGCATTTTTGCCGGGAGCAGCAGCGAATCCTGTGCGCTCTGCCGCCAATCGAGCGCTCGTCGAAGTACTTACCGGCACCTTGTCTCCTGCAGAACGCATCGAACGAGCGCGTGACGGTCAATCGCTCCTCAAAGATATTGAACTGGAAATAGACGCGATTCCTGATGTGCGCGCCGCTGCAGACAGCGCACGCGAACGCTTGGTGGCGCGGCAGTACACCGTGGGCGGCTTGTGGCATGCGAAGCGCCTGCGTGACATTGGAGGACTTGCTGCAGAGCAGGGAGTTCTCGTTGAGGATATTCGGGGGCTTTCCTATGGTGCGAATTACCACACCGACAAAATATTTTCGCGCGTCATTGCTGACACGGGCGTGCTCGACAGTGCGTTTGTAGCGACTCTCAATGCCGAGATTCCTCAGGTGGAGGAGCAATTTAACCGCAGATCGAATCTCTATGCCGATTTGCAGCAAGTTGATTACAAAATGGAGACTCTCCTAGCGAGCTTGGGTGTGCCACGATAAAACGATTGCGGCATCGTGCGCGAGAGGTACAATATTCGCATGGAAACATCACGGCGTGTTGGCGGGCTAGCTCGCTGGGGAGATTATGTGCTCGACGCTGCGCTGCGGCGGCTTGCTCTCATGTGGAGACATGTCGATATATTTGTTGGAGGCACCTTGTTTGCAATCGGTGTGCTTGGGTTTGAGTCCGGTAAATATTGCGATGGAAATACCGCGGACTATCTTTCGTGTACGCGCCCGGCGGTGTACTACTATTATTCTGCATTCGATATCGTTCTCGTTGTTGTGGGAATATGGTTTATAACAGTCTGGTGTGTGCGCGGTATGCGCGAGTAGGATAACTCAGCTACAGTGCACGCAGGAATGATAGAATTTGTGTATATGGCGCGTGCAACAGTGAGCACACGAGTTCTTTTTGCTGTGGCCGCGGGTGCCGCAGTGTTCGCGCTGCGTGTATATGCAGCCGAAATAAGTGATGTCACGATAGGGGATGTTACCGATAGTTCTGCTGCGGTAAGCTGGAAGACGGATGTCGAAACAGATGCGACCATCAATTATGGTCTCGATTCTTCAGTCGGCACCGTGCGCTATCCTCTGTTTGATAAAAAGTCGCATTTGCTCACGATTCAAAATTTGGATCCCGCAACGACCTACCACTTTCGGGTTGTTTCTACCGATGCACAAGGGAACAAGAGCGCGACTGCGGGGTTTGTGTTTACCACAGCAAATAATCAACAGGCCGTTGCTAACAAAGTTATAAAAGATTTAGAGAAAGTAACCGACCCCACTGAGCTCACGCGCGTCGTGCAAAAGGTGCAAGAACAAGCGGCCGACGTCATACGACCACCTTCGATTATTGGCAGTCCAAAGGTGGAGGTAACTTCTGACTCGGCTACTATTTCTTGGAGTTCAGATCGTCCTTCGGGTTCGATGGTTGCCTACGTGGTTGATGCTGACTACCAAGAGGGGGCATCCGACCCCTATGGTGAGGTGCAGGGAAGTCCCAATGAAGCTGTCACCAAGCATCGCGTCACGATTGAGGGACTCGAGCCCGCGACCATATATCACTTTCAGGTGTCATCGGCGGATACCGTCGGGCTCACCGGAAAAAGCGAAGACGATACGTTTCGCACCAAATCTGTACTGCCCGATGTAGAGGGGGTGCGCGTATCGCGCGTGCAAGAAGATTCGGCAGTGGTGAGCTGGAATACGGGAAGCGTGCTCGCCAAGGGTCGTGTCGAGTACAAAAATATGCGCACCAATGTTGCGCGCACTATCGGAGATCCGATTCTTACTCCCACACACTCGGTGCAGATTACTGGCCTTGAATTTGGTACTCGCTATACAGCACAAGTCTTTGCCACCAACTCGGTTGGTGAAGAGGCATCGAGTAAGCCATTTTCTTTTGTGACTATTCGCGACGTGGTTCCACCAGCTATATCAAAGGTAAGTAATGAATCTACGCTGTTCCCGGGCGAAGACACAAAGGTGCAAACGATTATCTCCTTTGAAACTGATGAGCCCACGCTGTGTCAGGTATCCTACACGCAAGGCTTAGTGATACAAGAAGGTCCCAACGGCGGAACGGCTTCGATGCCCAAAGAAACAAATCCGCTCACCGACCATACGCAAGTGATTGTGGGCTTTGCTCCCGCTACGGTGTATAAATTTTGGGTAGATTGCGAAGATGAGACCGGCAACGCCTCGCGCTCCGAAGACTTCGTGCTCATTACGCCAATAAAAGAAAAGAACATCATCGATATTATTCTCGAGAACTTCCAGGGTACGTTTGGCTGGGTAAACAAAATCGGCAAATAGTATGGCAAAAACATCCGTACAAGCAGATGACCTCGTGATTACCTACAACAAGGGGAAGTCTAACGAATTCAACGCACTCTCGCACATCAACGCCGAGATATTTCCGCGCGAGTACATCATCCTCTTTGGGCCCTCTGGCTGCGGAAAATCGACACTCCTCTATACGATTCTGGGCGGTAACGTGCCGGACAGTGGCCACATGTATGTAAACGGGGAAGATATCTATGCGTATACACCAGCAGAACTCAATCGCTACCAGCAGTCGGTGATAGGTATTGTGTACCAGCAGTTCAATCTCATTATGTCGATTTCGGTTCTCGACAACGTGGCTTTGCCGCAGCTCTTTCTCAACAAAGCGCCTGCCGAGCGCAATGAACGTGCGCGAGTACTCTTGCGCCGATTCGGTATCCCTGACCGTCTTGAAGATAAGTTGCCGATGATGATGTCGGGTGGCCAGCAGCAGCGTGTCGCGGTTGCTCGCGCGCTCGTGAACGATCCGGAAATTTTGCTCGCCGACGAGCCGGTGGGTAACCTCGACTCTATTTCGGCGGAGCACGTTATGGAATCATTTCGTGAGATTAATGAAGGAGATCGCAAGACCGTTGTGCTGGTGACTCACGATGCGAAGTATTTGCCCTACGCGCACCGGGTATTTTATATGCGCGATGGTATTTTGCGCCGCATTGCGGTCAACCCCGAAAAGCCACAGATAAAGCGCGTTAAGCCCGGCGAAACCATCGTGACGGAAATTGAACAGCTGACGCGTATGTATCCGTATGCCGAACCGGTCGAGCTCAAAGTGAAATCAATTGTGAATTTTGCAACACAGACCATAGGCTTTCGTCAGATAGAGCATCTCGAAAAAGGAATACTCGACGTGTTGAGAGGCTCACTCGACGAATCCATGTTTGCGGCATTTCTCATGAAGCCGCGTCCACATGGCGGGGTAGGGCTTCACGAAGAGGAAGCTCGCGATATGACGCGGCGCGTATTTTCTCTCATGCGCTATTCGGCAGATGTACAACGATTTCGTGCAGAGATGCATCAAGACGGTATGTTTATGCACCAGCAGAAGTACGTAGAGCGCGTACTCGAATATTTGAAAGAAGAGGTGGGGCTTACCCCTAGCAAAGACCAGGAAAAGGTACTCAAGCTTGCTGTCGCAGACCGTATGGGAGGCATTATCACGCGTGATGAATTTGCTGATAAGCTCACTCTTCCGCTTAAGCTCGGTGGACTTGCGTTTACCGACGATATTTCATTTTTGATAGCGCGGCATCTCGAAAAGCTTATCGCGCAAGGAGGTTTTCTTATCCAAAGAAACGAACTCGAAGGAGCTCACTCATAATTATGCGACTACCCGACATTGCAATGCTCAGTACGCGTATGTTTAAGACGAACCCGTCGCGTACGTGGCTCACGATTTTGGGTATGGGTGTGGGCACGGGGGCAGTGGTGGCGCTTGTGGGACTTGGGTTTGGTTTGCAGGGAATTATTCTCGAGCGCATCGTCTTTGGCGAGACACTGCTTTCGCTCAACGTCGCAAATCCGCCGTCTCATGCGGTGGTGCTTGATCCGGCTACTGTTGATGATTTGGCACGCAATGTGCAAGTGAAAGATGTTTCTCCGATGGTGACATTCCCCGCGCTCGTTACCTACGAAGGGCTAACCGGCAATGCGAATCTCCAAGGACTCAAGCCGTCGTACTTTCTCTATACTGGCGGTAAGGCGGTGGTTGGTGAACTTTTTTCTGATAAAACCACTGTCGAAGATAGGGACGCGGTTATCATCACCGCGGCACTTCTCAAGCTCTATGGCGTCGAGAATCCTCAGGATGCGCTCGGGAAGACTCTCAAGTTTCGTGTGTTGGTTCCGCAAGAGGGAAGCGATGCGCAGACCGAAGTGTCTATCGACAAAGAATATCGCATCAAAGGCGTGAGCGCGGACGAGGGGACACTTGCCGCCATAGTCACGCTTGATGAATTTACCTCTCGATTTTCAGTGCCGTTTTACGAACGCGTTCAGGTGCGCGTGAAAGATAGTAAGAATCTGGTTCCGGTACAAGATGAGATTATCGCAAAGGGGTTCACCGTGACGGCGCTTTCTAAAACAGTAGAGCAAGCCAACAAAATTTTCCAAGGTATTCAAGCAGTGCTTGCTGTGTTTGGTGGCATCGCACTCACGGTTTCGGCAATCGGTATGTTCAATACAATGACGGTGACACTTCTTGAGCGCACAGCCGAAATCGGCGTCATGCGTACTATTGGCGCCTCATCTCTCGATATTGTGGTGTTGTTCGTGGCAGAGGCGGTAATTGTGGGTCTACTAGGTGGGGTAGTAGGTATTCTCCTGGGGGTGGGGATAGGAGTTGTTGTAAACGGCTTTTTGGGGGCTGTCGCGAGCAAATTTGGCGGGGAGGCAGTGGGTATTTTCCGCTACCCCGCGCCATTCCTACTCTTTATTGCAACGTTTTCGGGGGCGGTGGGTTTTCTGACTGGCTTGTTCCCGGCCCGCCGCGCAGCAAAAATTAACCCGCTCGACGCCATCCGCTACAAGTAGCTTCTTGAGGCTTTGTATACAGCGTGGTTATCCACATTTAGCGCCAAAAAATGGCCATTCGGTGGTACTATTCGCCTATGTATAGCGTGGGTGATTTCCGTCATATCGTAAAGCGCACACGCGGCTCTATAGAGAGACTTTTTGCGGATGTAGATACTCGCGCGGGTAAGGTGACACTGGTCACCGTACTTGGAGGAGCGGTGTTTCTTGCTGTTTTTTCGTTTGCGTCGTTCGAATTTCGGGTTCCTACTGTTAGTGCGGATGATGTCACTACGTCGGTGCGCGTACTGAACACACCGCCAGTCTGGACAATAGATGCGCAGGAAGAATACGAATCATCCATCACTATTCCGACTAACGTTGGCACTAGTAGTCAATGGATTGCTACGGGCACCGACTCAAACGGAGAAGATTACTACCTCTTGATTTGCAAGACAGGTAGTGCGCCAACTCCTCACTCAAACGCAGTGCCGACCTGCAACGGCGGTATCTCAAATACCTGGGCAACGTCTGCGGCCACACCAAGTGGCACCCAGGCCCGTGCTTCAACGACCACTCTCGAAGCATTTCCTGAATCAAACGCCTGGTTTGCGTGGGTTTGCGATGGCAACGGCTCGCTCGCTCAATGCAACGCAACGAGCAAGCAGGGGACAGGAAGCACCGCTTCGCCGTTTATCGTAAATCATCCGCCTGTGTTCAACAGTATTGCAAACAACGGGCCCGTGAACCCTGGTGCTGTCATTACCTGGACTAGTAATGCGATAGATACCGATACACTTACCACAAACACAACGCGCCTTCTGGTATGTAAGGCCGCAGATTTTTCTGCAGTCACCGGCGCCTGTGGAGTGGGTGGTACATGGGCTACCAGCACCCTGCAAGCTTCCAATCCTGCAACATCAACAACAATATCGATTCCCTACCAGGACAAAACATACAACGCTTACGTATATGTGGTAGACGCGTTTGGTTTAGGCGCCACCTCAACACGCCAGTCAAGCAACTCTACCTTTGCGGTAAACAATATCGCTCCCACACTCAACGCGGCGACTATCAGCCTTGTTGATCCTCGCACAAGCGGTAACCTCACGCTCTTTAATCCCGCTGCAACGTCTGGTCCTTTCTACGTGCAATTTCAAGTCAACGATGACAACAGCTGCCAAAACTCACTGAGCACGAACGAAATAGCTTCTTCTATAGCAAACATATACCGTTCGGGAGTTACTCAGGCTTCGTGTCAGCTCAATACCGACTACAACTCCAATAGTTGCTACCCAGCCGCCTCTGTAAATAGCAGCATCACCTGCACACAAGACGTCGCGTCGTGTTCTGGTCCGACTGACAGTACCGCCACCTGGACCTGTAGCTTCCCGCTCTGGTACAACGCTGACCCGACCGATGCAAGTACACCCTGGACTGCAGAAAATTGGCTCGCATCGGTGCGTGTGACAGACGACAATGGCCTCACGAGCACGCTTACCGAGGGCTCTACCGGCAATGAAGTAGTAAGTTTCTTGGCGTTTGATGTGCCGCAGGCAAGTGTGTACTTTGGTGCTTTGCAGCCGGGCGATCAAACCGATCCGCTCGCGACTACCACGAGCATGCTCGCGCAAGGCAATATTGGCCTCGACCAGGATATATACGGCGATACCATGTGTACCACTTGGACCTCTCCCGACTCCTGTGATTCAAACGGCATTAGTGTCACCAACGACATCACCATCGCAAATCAAAAAGTTGCGACCTCCTCTGTTGCCTATGCATCAGCTGCCGCGTTTACACTCTCTGGCTCAACGACCCCCACATCATTCTCGATAAACATTCCCAAGACTACCGCGACTTCGGCACCGCAGCAGAAAGACACCTACTGGGGTATCAACATTCCGGGAACACTTACGGTAGCGGGTGATTATCGCGGACAGGACACCATTACTGCTAAAAAGAGCGCGATAGCATTCTGGTAGTCCTGGCCGTGCTCGTGCATCGCGCTCGAGCGCTCATCTCTATGAACTACCAGCGCGTTACAACTGAAACAAAGCAAAACAGACACAGGTTTGCGGGCTTTTTTCGCGCTGCGTATTTTGTGTTGTTTGGTGTTGTATTTTTTGCTAACGCTGGTGTGGCGCATGCCGGATTTGGTATCACGCCGCCGTATGTAACAAACGACAGGCTCACGAGGGGGACTACCTTTGAGCAGCGTATTACGTTGGTACGCTCGGATCCGGTCGATGATTTGAAAGTGCAAATCACCAAGAATATTCCCGGCATCGAGTCGTGGTTTGAAATAGATAGAGGGAATGAGTTCATAATGCCAAAAGGCACTACACAAATGCCCATTGTGGTTACGGTGCATGTGCCCCAGGATGCGGAATACAAAGTGTATACCGGTGCTATACGTATACGCACCTCTTCGGCGGATGTGTCTTCGGGTGGAGGTGTCTCTATCGCGCTTGGTGCGCAGATAGATGTGTCCCTCACGGTGGTTGATAAGATATACGATTTCAACGTTCGCCGCATTCGGCTTATCGACTTGGAAGAAGGGTTCAGAAAGTGGAGCTTGTTCTTCCCGGGCAAGATTCGTTTTTTCATGACGATAGAAAATACGGGTAACACCGAATTTGGCCCCACAAAAGTACAGATGGATATTTATGATATCGACAAGGCAACATTGCTCGAAAGTATCGCCAACACAAACAAGATAGATACGATTGCACCTTTTGCGATAAAGGAAGTGTTGGCAGAACTCCCTACGCGCGTGCCGGCCGGTCGCTACATTGCTAAGTACACAATCTTTAAGAACAATGACATTGCGCAGCAAAATGAAGTAAATCTCAGTATTTCTGCTCTCGGCGCAGTGCCAGGGTATGAGGGATATGGTTTTGATGGACTCAATCTTGCCGACAAGATAAAGGTCGCACTGGTGATTGCGCTTCCGCTGATAGCACTCATTCTGGTTATTGTTGGGCTGGTTATGCGTCGTCGCAGGATGAGAGCGTCCTATGGAACAGTCGCGCAACAATAGCCTGGAGCGTGTAGGGGAGCGATATCATGTGTCGCTCGTAGTGGGTGCCACAATTTTTTCTGCATTACTTGTCATGTGGGCCTCACTTGGTTTGCGGCACATCGAGGCAACCGATGTCACGACGCTCATCACCGTTTCAATTTGTAATGACGGCATCGTGGGCGCTGGTGAGACCTGCGACAATGGTCTTGGCAATAATCTTGGTTTATACGCTTCATCTACCGCAGATAGAACATGCGGCGTAGATTGTTTTTCCTACGGACCATATTGTGGTGATGGTGTGCTTCAAGTGCGCTTTGGTGAGCAATGTGATGACGGAAACAACGCGACCGGGGATTTGTGCACGCCGCTGTGTCAGGCAGTTCCATCTGCGCCTCCTCCGGGTAGCGGTGCGCCTTCGGTAGGAAGTACGCCGTTTATACCAAATGCGACACCAGGCTTCCTTCCTTCAGACAAAGAGACTCGCGTTGTGTTGCGCGGGAAAGCATTTCCGGGGAGCCTCGTGTCGATTCTTCTCGATGGGAAAGAACTGGGCACGGCTACCGCAGATTCCAATGCTGATTTTTTGTTTAGTACTGTTGCGGTTACGCCCGGCACGGCCACCTTTGGTTTCTCGGCAAAAGACCCGCAGGGAGTTGGTTCCATAACCACCTCAGTGGTTTTTGAAATCGTGCAGAGCGCTATTACCACCGTTGCCAATATTTTCTTGCCGCCCACTGTGACGGTGTCTCCCTTGCGTGTAGACCCGGGGAGTCTCTTTACTATATCGGGGCACACCGTACCGCGCGCGACTGTTTCCATCGACATCCGCCCAGGGCCACAGCAAGTACTCACAGCTGAAGCTGATGCTCGTGGGGTATGGTCTTTGCAGGTTGATAGTACGTCACTCGCCAAAGGATTGCATACGGCCAAGGCATCATTTCAGCTATCGCCGCTCGTAAAAAGTGGCTACGGCAAGGCGATAAGTTTTTCGATTGGCACTGATGCCGCTCGTGGTCGGTCGCCAGACCTCAATCATGATGGAAAGGTGAACCTTGTAGACTTCTCTATTTTCCTCACTTCGTGGAATACCGATGACTCAGAACCTGATTTCAACGAAGACAACAAGGTAAACCTTGCCGACTTTAGTATCATGTTATTCGCATGGACAGGATAGTCCCTCACTATTTATCAGCTATACTTATGGGTATGAATCGCATTAGCTTCACGTTTCTTGCCGCGGTGATGTTCGTGTATCCAGGGGCTGCGCACGCTGCATCACTCTCTATCGAAACTGATACCGGTGCGTATGGAATAGGCGATACATTTATAGCAACTGTTCGCATCGACAATGGTGACGCCTGCATCAACGCGGCAGAGGTACAGGTAGAATATCCGATTGGCACGCTGCGCGCGGTAGATTTTAGTCGAGGTGATTCGATATTCAGTTTGTGGATTCAAGATCCACAACTCGATACAGAGCGAGGTGTTGTTTCTTTTGCAGGTGGTACACCGGGAGGATACTGCGGTCGTGTTCAAGGCGATCCGTCACAAAGCAATATTCTCGGGAAGATTGTATTTTCAGTTGTGGGACCAGACACGGGGACTACTGCTCTCACATTTTCCCCTGCGTCGCGAGTCTACTTGCACGACGGACTGGGAAGTGTCGCGTCCGTGGAATTTAAAGGCGCATCACTCAGTGTCGAGGATAAGCCAACGCTCACCAAGAACCCGTGGCTCGAAGCAGTGAAGTCTGATGCTACACCACCAGAATCCTTTGTACTCCAGGTGCGTTCTGATAGAGAAGTGTTTAATGGCAAGTACTATATTGTTTTTTCTACAACCGACAAACAGAGTGGGCTTGATCATTACGAAATAGCAGAGGGTGGCGCGTGGAAACGCATTACTTCGCCATACGTCGTAAAGCCTCGTGCGCTCGACGATGGCGTGCAGGTGAGAGCGGTGGATAAGGCCGGTAATGTGCGTGTCGGCGATTTTGACCCTCAAGCAATTCCGCCCCGCCAGTACACGTACACCGAAATGATTTCATACGGTCTCTTCTTCGCCATGGCGTTTGTAGCGGTACTCATCCGTTTGTACATGGCTCGTCGTGATCGTCGGGCACGCGAATAATCTATGAGGGCATATGCGACGATGATAGTGGCACTTGGTATGCCTTTTGTTGCGCACGCAGAAGTGGCGCTCTTCTTTTCTCCTGCGCAAGGCTCGTATGAAGTAGGGAAGGCGTTTGAACTTTCGGTGCGAGCAGATGCCTCGGGGCATTTGGTAAATGCGGCTGAGGGTGAGATACAATTCGAT
>JBDKGA010000003.1:0-3489 GCA_039798465.1 Candidatus Parcubacteria bacterium
CAGTGGATGAATTCCTGGTCGGTAGGTTTCTGGCCCTCGGACAATCCTCGCTATGCCTATGCGGTGGTACTTGAACATGCGCCTGCGGGCACGCTAAGCGGCGCTGCGCCAGGTTTGCGCCCCTTCTTTGAGTGGCTAGTGGCTAACAGGCCTGAGTATGTTACAATGCCCGCGCAGGAATAACTTTCATTATGAACGACACAAACAACTACCTTTCGAAAGAAAAGTTTGATGAACTTACCAAAGAGCTTGAGCACCTCAAGACAATTCGCCGTCGCGAAATTGCCGAGCAGCTTGAATACGCTCGCTCTCTCGGCGACCTCTCGGAGAACGCTGAATACGAAGAAGCACGCAATTTGCAGGCAGCTACCGAGGATCGCATACGCCAAATAGAAGAGCAGCTTTCCCATGTCCGAATCATTGAGCACAGCAAGGGGAATGTTGTTTCGATGGGCTCTACAGTAACCATCCAAAAGCAGGGAGAAAAAGACGAGCATGTGTACGAGATAGTCGGTAGTGCAGAGGCAAACATGCAAGAGCACAAGATTTCACACCTTTCTCCGCTCGGCGCTGCGCTCATGGAGAAGAAAAAAGGAGATACCTTTTCTTTTGACACGCCACGTGGTTTGCAAAAGTACAAGATTGTCGCAATAAAGTAGGCTGTGGGTGCTGTCCACAGTCTGGATTGACGCCATGACTGTGGGCGCTATTATTCCTGTGCTTATTAATAAATACGAATAAGTCTATATGTGTCAGTGCGCACACGGAGGTTCGTGTAATTGCGGAGGATGGTACATTACCATCGGTCGCGTATTGCTCGCGCTTCTTTTTGTTTTTGCAGGTTTTAACAAACTCACCGGCTTCGAAGGTGCCGTCCAAATGGTTGCGGGCGCTGGTTTTCCAATGCCAACGCTCATGACTGCACTTGCAGTTATCTTTGAGCTTGGCGGGGGTCTCATGCTCCTCCTCGGGTTCCATGCACGTATGGCTGCATGGATGCTCATCGTCTTTACGGCGATAGCCACCGCAGCCTTTCACATGGACTTTAGTCAGCAGATGAACACGATTATGTTCCTCAAGAACGTATCTATCATCGGTGGACTCTTGTATGTTACCGCTGTTGGTGCTGGCAAGTGGAGTCTCGCTCACTGGGATACCAAACTCTGCATGGGTGGCGACAAGTGCCCAGATTGCAAAGCTGCAAACACGCAGGCATAGGTCTCGTATTTTGTTTCCGACGAGCCGCGGCGCTTCACGCCGCGGCTCGCTCGCGTTATACTCGCCCCACGCACCCTTAGCTCAGTTGGTTAGAGCGTTCGATTCACATTCGAAAGGTCATAGGTTCGAATCCTATAGGGTGCACCGAGACGCAATAATTTGACCTGCGCCGGATTATTGTATTTTTGCGCTCAAGCGCTTTCTTCGTCTCCTAGTCGGGCCGCCGGGAATCGAACCCGGTCTACAAGCACCCCATGCTTGCGTACTACCGGTATACTACGGCCCGGTGGCTTGTGCGATTACACACTTTGTCGGGCCGCCGAGAATCGAACTCGGTCTTTACGAACCCGAATCGTACGTACTACCGGTATACTACGGCCCGGCAAAGCGTCCAATCGTTACAGCCTCGGTATCCTAACAGATTTTTTGTCGCTGTGGTATATTTTTCTCACAAAAGAAGGGCCCGTAGTTAAGTGGTATAACGGTACATTCGCATTGTACAAGCGCGGGTTCGATTCCCGCCGGGTCCACAAAAAATTTCCAAACAAAAAGGGCGGCCGTGTGGTCGCCCTTGAGATTCTTATCGTATCAAAACATCAAACCATGTTGTGCATGATGGGCAGGAGCGATAGTTGCTCTGCGACGACATGGTCGTCTGGAAGCCCGCGCAGAGCATGGTCCAGGCTTATGTAGACTCGTGCGCCCAATGCTCGACCCTTCTTCTTTTTCTTCCCCTTACCTCGTGTTTTCATTGGATGGTCAAAAACTTGTGCGTCATCTCGCAACATTGTTTTGCTTCCTTCTGCTAACACTGCGAGAATGCTAGCAGAACATCAGCAAATATGCCATTCTAGGTGTGCATGAAATCGCCATTTGTACTCGAAAGCACTCATACTCCTGCTGGTGATCAGCCGGCGGCTATTGCTGCGCTGATGCAGGGATTGCGAGAAGGGAAGCGCGATCAGGTGCTCTTGGGTGCTACTGGAACGGGCAAAACATTTACTGCTGCCAATGTAATAGCGCAGTACGGCAAGCCCACACTGGTAATCGCACACAACAAAACACTCGCGGCGCAGCTCGCTTCCGAGTATCGAGAATTCTTTCCGCAGCATGCGGTGCACTACTTTGTCTCCTACTACGACTACTACCAACCCGAGGCCTATGTGCCCACCACGGATACCTTTATCGAAAAGGAGGCTATGGTCAACGAAGACATCGAGCGCTTGCGCCACGCGGCCACCCAGGCGCTCCTGACGCGCCAAGATGTGATTATTGTTGCATCGGTTTCGTGTATTTATGGCTTGGGTAGTCCCGAAGAGTACGAAAAGGTAACGCTCAAGCTCAAGGTAGGCGACACGCACACTCGCGCCGAACTTACACGCCGCCTGGTTTCGATGTACTTCGAGCGCACACCGGCCGATTTGAAGCCTGGCACTTTTCGCGCCATGGGAAGCGGCATCGAAATAATGCCTGCAAATGAGCGCACGATATACCGTGTTGATTTGGGTGGAGGTAGTGTTGCGAAGATTGAGGAGATAGATCCCACTACTCGAGAGATACGCGGCGTACGTGATGCGGTGTTTGTGTTTCCCGCTCGCCAGTACGTCACCCCTAAAGACGTCCAAGATGCAGCGCTACGCGATATTCAAGCCGAACTCAAGGCGACGCTCGCAAAGTTTGAAAAAGAAGGAAAGCTTTTGGAAGCAGACCGCATCAAGCGTCGCACGGTGCAAGACATTGCCATGATAAAAGAGTTTGGCTTTTGTAATGGTATCGAAAATTATTCCAAGCACTTCGATAGGCGCACATCGGGAGAGCCACCGTACACACTGCTCTCTTATTTCCCGCACAAGGTCGATGGTAGCCCGGACTTTCTCACGATTATCGATGAATCACACGTCACCGTTTCGCAGATAGGGGGCATGTATGCGGGCGACCGTTCGCGCAAGCTCACGCTCGCCGAGCACGGTTTTCGTTTGCCGAGCTGTGTCGACAACCGTCCACTCAATTTTAAAGAATTTGAGGAGCGCGTGGGGCCAGTGATTTACACCTCGGCAACGCCTGGCTCGTACGAGCTCGAGCACGGCGGTACTCCTATTCAACAAATTATTCGCCCCACGGGGCTTGTGGATCCGGAGATACAGGTGCGTCCTATTGTTGCGCGAGACGGTTTTGCAGGCCAAGTGAAGGACTTTATTGCAGAGGCCGAGGCGGTGACCAAGCGTGATGCTCGCTCGCTCGTTACGGTACTCACCAAAAAGATGGCAGAAG
>JBDKGA010000004.1:0-10221 GCA_039798465.1 Candidatus Parcubacteria bacterium
ACGAAATCGTGCATCTTGCTGCACAAGCAGGTGTGCGTTATTCAATCGCAGATCCGTGGGCCTATGCAGATGCAAATTATCTCGGCACACTCGCCGTGTTTGAAGCAGCGCGGCACATGCATGTGCCTCGAGTGATTTACGCGTCGTCTTCTTCGGTCTATGGCGGCAATACCAAGCAGCCGTTTTCGGAGAACGACCGTGTTGATACACCCCTCTCGCTCTATGCAGCAAGCAAGCGAGCCAATGAATTGCTTGCACACGCGTACAATAATTTATTTGGCATCGAGATGGTGGGTTTACGTTTTTTTACCGTATATGGCACCTGGTCGCGCCCCGATATGGCGCTCTTCAAGTTTGCAAAGGCAATTTTTAGCGGGAAGCCCGTCGTGCTCTACAATCACGGTGATATGAAGCGCAGCTTTACCCACGTGGATGATGTGGTGGCGGGCATTGTTTCGCTTCTCGAACAAGCGCCTCAGAAACGAAATCTTATTTACAACCTTGGCGGTGCGGAAGCAGTGCCGCTCAAACGTTTTGTTGAACTCATTGAGCGCGAGATAGGGAGACCAGCTCTCATTGAGTATGCACCGCTCCAGTTGGGTGATGTGCCGGAGACGGTTGCTGATTGTACCTATGCAGAACGAGAATTGGATTTTTTGCCACGGGTTTCTATGGAGGAAGGAATCAAACGTTTTGCCGACTGGTTTCGTACCTATGAGAAATGGCTGCTTGCGCTCGAAACACCAAAACAGTGATTATGAGGCGCATTCTTATTTTTTCTCTTGCCTATTTTCCCAAACATGTGGGAGGGGCTGAAGTGGCAATCAAAGAAATCACCAATCGCATATCGTCAGAGGAAATTGAATTCCATATGGTGACGAATCGGTTTGACTCGACCCTGCCACGAGAGGAGAAGATAGGGAATGTGATGGTGCATCGCATTGGCATCACCACAGCAGACCCAAGCATGGGGGATCTTAAGAAATGGCCACTCAATCTCAATAAATTCCTTTTCCAATGTGGTGCGGCATGGAAAGCACTTTCGCTCCACCGCACATACCGTTTTGATGCGACGTGGGCGATGATGGCGCATAGCTGCGGCGTACCTGCGACGATTTTTAAACTCTTTCACCCGCGCGTACCGTTTATACTCACCCTCCAAGAGGGCGACCCCATCGAATACATCGAGCGCAAAATGCGCCCGCTCTGGCCACTCTTTACGCGCGCATTTACCAAAGCCGACACTATTCAGGCCATCTCCACATTTTTGGGCAGGTGGGCACACGCTCGAGGATTTGAAGGTAGGCTCGAGATTATTCCCAATGCGGTAAACACCGAGCATTTTTCGCAGGAATATCCTGAGCGCGTCATCGCCGAGGTGAAAGATACGCTCAACAAAAAAATGGGAGATGTGTTTGTGATTACCACATCGCGCCTGGTAACCAAAAACGCCGTAGACGATATGATTCGCGCGCTACCCCTTCTTCCACACAATGTGTCGTTTGTCGTTTTGGGTACGGGTCCGGATGAGGTCATGCTCAAAAATCTTGCCGCAGAGCTTGGAGCGCATGAGCGCGTGAAGTGGCTCGGGCAGATAGGGCATGCTGATATGCCAAAGTACCTCAAAGCGTGCGACATATTTATTCGTGCCAGTCGCTCCGAAGGCATGGGGAATTCGTTTGTTGAAGCAATGGCAGCGGGCTTGCCAGTGATTGCGACGCAAGAAGGGGGTATTGCAGACTTTCTTTTTGATGAGAAGCGAAATCCGGGCGTGCCGATTACCGGATGGGCAGTAGACAAAGATTCGCCCGAGCAAATTGCAGCGGCAGTCGCCGATATCATGAATCGCCCTGAAAAGGTGCGGGCTGTCGTTGCAACAGCCAAAGAAATGGTGATAGAAAAATATGATTGGAATTTGATTGCAAAAGATATGAAGGAGCGGGTGTTTATGCCCCTGCTCGTTGCAGAAACGACAAAGTAGTGTTTACTGAATGGCAGTCCATCGAACCACGGAGGTGTGTTATGGGTGAGTTCCACCAGGTCTATGTGCAGTGGCATGTTGCGACGCTTAATCTCGTCCTGACATCGTGGGGGCTCTGGTTCAGGTTTATCCCTGGTCCCACTCCCCGTGCTCTGCGCGCTATTACGGATGTAGAAGCACGTGGCCTGTGCCACGTCATTACAGCCAATTTTAAGGCCTAGGCAAGAACGGCGGAGCCCACACGGGCTCCGTTTTGCTTATACGTGAGTCGAGGTACACTGCCTTTATGCGTATTGTTATTGCAACCGGTATCTATCCTCCCGAATCGGGCGGGCCGGCGTACTACGCCAAACATCTTGCCGAGGCATTTGTAGAGCAGGGGCATGTGGTGCGCGTGGTTACGTATGGCGTGCTCAAGAAGCTCCCTATTGGCGTGCGCCACCTCGCATACTTTTTTCGCTTACTCCCACACCTATGGCGAGCCGATGTAGTACTCGCGCTCGATACATTTAGCGTGGCGGTGCCTGCCGTTGCGGCAGGGAAATTGTTTCGGGTACCGCTCGTGATTCGTACAGGGGGTGATTTTTTGTGGGAGCAGTATGTCGAGCGTACGGGAGACATGCTCCCACTTCCATTTTTTTACGAAAGGCATCAACCATTCACCCGCAAGGAACACACCATTTTTTCACTTACTGCGTGGGTACTCGCGCGCGCAACTATTGTATTTAGTACGGCATTCCAGCGTGATATATGGATACCTGCGTATGGGTTGCACAAGGAAAAGATGCATCTGATTGATAACGCCATTGCTGAATCATTCACGTCATTCGTGCCGCGTACCAAAAACTTTTTGTTTTACTCACGTGGTATACGGTTTAAGAATGAGTTGCTGCTACATCAGGCATTTGCACAAGCTGAGCAGCGGGTGCCTGGCATTACTCTCGAGACGGGCATGCTTCCTCAAAATGAGCTCATAGAAAAAATTCGTGCAGGGTACGCAGTCATTGTGCCGTCTCTCACCGAGCTTTCGCCCAACTCCATCCTCGATGCACTCCGCTGCGGTAAACCGTTTATCCAAACAAAATACTCTGGCTTTGCTGAAGCGTACGCAGAGTATGGACTTACCTGTGATCCGCTTTCGGCAGACGATATTGCAGAGAAAATAGTGCAGATGGCAGATGATGCCACCTATGCGCGTTTTTGCGAGCGCATACAAACACTCAAACTCGAACGCTCATACCAACATGTCGCCCACGATTTTATTGAGCTCTTTAAAAAAATCGGCATATGAGAATTCTTTCTATTGGTACCGACAGAACTATATTTGAAGAGGGAGGTGCGGCACGTATGCGACAGGAAACATATGCTCGTGCGATCGGGGCACTCGATATCATTATTTTCTCACGAGGGAGTGTCTTTAAGCATGTTGTTGGAGAACATTTCAGCGTGACGCCGACACGCTCATGGTCGCGGCTCACGTATTGTCTTGGCGCATGGCGCATTGCCAAGCGTTTGCCACAGCCCGATGTAGTAACGGTGCAAGACCCGTTTGAGACAGGCCTCATCGGACTTTTGATTGCGCGCTCGCTCGGCGTGCCACTCCATGTGCAGGTGCATACCGATTTTGTGGGTCGTGCATTTCGCCGTCACTCACTACTAAACCGGCTGCGGTACCACCTTGCGTGGTTTGTGTTGCGACGTGCTACGCGTGCGCGGGTAATACTACAGCGCACAAAAGACGAACTCGCTGCAGCAGGCGTTACGGCACCTATCACGGTGTTGCCTATATTTGTAGATACAGAACGTTTTGCATCGCTCCCGCGCGAGAAGCACCCCAAGTGGAAAATAGACGCACTGTTTATTGGGCGTCTCGAACCAGAAAAGCATCCGTGCCTGGCACTCGACGCAGTAGCTGCAGCCCGGGAAGTGGGGCATGATATTGGGCTCACGATTGTGGGAGTAGGAAGTGAATTAGAATTTTTGAAGAAAAAAGCACGCGAACTCGGAATTGAATCACGTACTGAATTCATGGGTAAACAAAATGACGTGGGGCGTTTTCTTGCAAAGGCCGATGTAGTGCTCGTGCCTTCGCGCTACGAGGGCTACGGACTGGTGATTGTAGAGGCGCTCGCTGCAGGCGTGCCCGTAATTGCGACAGACGTGGGTGTTGCGCGCGAGGCAGGAGCTATTGTTGCTACTGAGCACGAATTTTCACAGACATTGCTTGCGTGGGTAGCGGATGGGCCACGAACCGCTTCTCTGGCAGGCTACCCGTACTCACATTTTGACGAGTATGTGCGGCAGTGGTGCGCTGATGTGCAGTCTGCGGCAAAAGCGGTATAGTAGCGATTATGGCAAAGAAATCACTGATTGGATTCATCGGGCAGGGCTGGATTGGCAAGGCATATGCCGACAATTTTGAACACCGCGGATACGATACAGTGCGCTACGCGCTCGAGAAGCCGTATGTGGCAAACAAAGACCGCATCAAGGATTGCGATATTGTGTTCATTGCCGTGTGGACTCCAACGACACCAAAAGGTTTTGATAGTTCAATCATAGAGAGCGTATTGCCACTAGTGGGGGAGGGTAAAATTGCCGTTATAAAATCTACCGTTCTTCCTGGTACCACCAATGCGCTGCAAGCAAAATTCCCCAAGATTATCGTACTCAACAACCCCGAATTTCTCTCTATTACCACCTCGGTACACGATGCGGCTCACCCATTTGTAAACATGGTTGGTATGCCGGTGCACGATGCCAAACACTATCTGGCAGCAGAAAAAGTACTCAAGGTGATTCCTCGTGCAAAATATTCAAGTATTTGCATGAGTCCCGAAGCCGAAATTTTTAAATATACACACAACGCGAGTGGCTACACACAGATAATGTTGTTCAACATCATGTACGATCTTGCGCAGCGGTTTGGGGCGAGTTGGGACGTTATAAACGCGGCAATTCAACACGACCCCCTGATATCAAGGCGCTACAGCAATCCGATTCACAAGAGTGGCCGTGGCGCTGGGGGAGGGTGTTTTATAAAAGATGTGGCGGCTCTTCGTGGGCATGTCAAGAAATATCTTCCCAATGACCCGCTCTCACTCAAATTGCTTGAGGCCATGGAGGCAAAAAATATTCACTTACTCATGTCTACCGCCAAGGACCTCGATTTACTTGAGGGCGTGTATGGAGCCGACACCCTCAAAAAGCATGGGCAAAAAAATGCAAAAAATAAGAAAAAAGTCACTGCAAAGAAGCGCCGATGATACATATGCGCATCCTCGTCTGCACACAGGCTGTCGATCAGGATGAGCGAGCACTGGGGTTTTTCCATAAGTGGCTCGAGGAGTTTGCGCGCACGTTTAGCACCGTCGAAGTGGTGTGTTTGAAAGAGGGAAGACATGCCTTACCGAGCACGGTGCGAGTGCACTCTCTCGGCAAAGAAGCAGGTGCTTCGCGCATTACATATGTGTGGCGATTTTTTTATTACGCATGGACGCTGCGCCATGAATACGATGCAGTGTTTGTGCACATGAACCAAGAGTACGTACTCATGGGCGGCGTGCTGTGGCGATTACTCGGGAAGCGAATGGTCTTGTGGCGCAATCACAAAAAGGGAAACTGGCTCACCGCACTTGCGTGTCGATTGGCAGATGTTGTGTGCTACACCTCGCCCGATTCGTATGTGGCGCGTTTTGCGCACGGGCACAAAATGCCCATCGGCATAGACACGACACAATTTCACCTGTCGGCACAGCCAGCGCCGTTTGATACCGTGCTCTTTTTGGGCCGACTCGATCCGGTAAAAAACCCAGAGGTGTTTCTTGCTGCGGTCGATCTTTTGGCACGGCAAGGTGTGCATGCGCGTATACACGGCTACGGTGACCCGACAGACCCAAGGGGTGTACACGTGGTAGCGCTTCGCGAATCCATACTTCAGCTCGAGGAGCGTAAAGCACTTCATTGGTACGGTGGTGTTTCGCATGCCGAAACACCAGCGATTTATAATCAGCATGCGATTTACGTAAATATCACTCCTTCGGGGAGTTTCGACAAAACAATCGGCGAGGCTATGGCGAGCGGGTGTGTGGTGGTTGCAGGGAATGCTGCTATTCGTGGCGTGGTTCCCGACGAGCTCATGGTAGACCCTGATTCCTCAAAAGACGTAGCACGGGGTATCGAATCCGCCCTCATGTTGCAGGAGGGCGGGCGGGAGGAGGTGGTGCGCCGCTCGGTCGCATACATTGAGCAGCAGCACTCGCTCAAGGCACTGGTGAACGGTTTGGCGAAGCTCTTGAAGTAGGGCACAATGGGGCTCATGAAGCAGCTTATTATCGCCGCCTTTGACGATTGGTATTTGGTGGGGCGCTATATTACGGTGGGTGTATTTGCGGTGATGTTTGACATCACACTTCTGTATGTACTCACTGAAATGGTTGGCATGTGGTATTTGAGCGCCGCAGTACTCGCTTTTATTGCTACTTTTTTTGTGGCATTTACGCTCCAAAAGCATTGGACATTTCGCGACTCAGCTGGCGGCTACGTGCGGCAAGGCACCTCGTATTTTTTGATTGGCGTCATGAATCTCGCGTTGAACGCCGCCTCTCTGTACATTGCCGTCGATATTCTGGGGCTCTGGTACCTTGGTGCGCAGGTGGTGATTATGGGTTTTTTGGCCTTGGTGAGCTTTCTCGCGAATAGGCATATTACGTTTAGTCGCACATAACCATGTTTGAAAATAAGCGCGTCAGTGTTGTTATCCCGACCTACAACGAAGAGGGAAGTATTCGCGCCTGCATTGATGCTTTTTTTGCTACGGGATTCGTGGACGAAGTTGTTGCCGTAGACAATAACGCGCGCGGGAACACAGCCGAGGAAATTAAAAAAACGAAAGCAGTGCATGTTCGCGAAACAGAGCACCAAGGATACGGGCATGCAATTATGCGTGGTCTCAAGGAAGCAACTGGAGACATTATCGTTGTGGTAGAAGGTGACGGTACCTATGAAGAGCGTGATATAGAAAAGTTTTTACTTTACTCTCGTGAGTTTGACGTGGTATTTGGTTCACGTACGTCGCGCGCCACGGTACATGGTAATGCGTTTATGCCAGAATCGGTCCGTATTGGTAACTGGGCGGTTGCTAAATTTTTGGAATTTTTGCACAACGGGACAGTGATTACCGATGTGGGGTGCACCTACAGACTTCTTTCTCGTTCTGCGCTGGAGCGCATAAAACCGCATTTTTCACGCTCAGACGGGGGCGGACGTTTTTCACCAGAAATGATGATCTGGATTTTTCGCTCGGGGATTAAAGCCGTCGAAATACCGGTTATGTATAAGCCTCGTGTCGGTGAATCTATGTACACCGGCAGCGTATGGAAAGCTGCCATCCTGGGACTTCGCATGATACCTCTTATCGTGTACTATCGGCTCATAAAGCTTATATGACACAAGACACATACTATGCATCGCGTTTTGTTCCCGATGCCACTCGGAGCGTTGTGTGGAAAGAGATAGTGCGCTTTCTTGCGCCGTACATTCCTGCTCAGGCTACGGTGGTAGATTTGGGGGCAGGATATTGCGATTTTATCAATGAGGTCTCTGCAGAGAAAAAATATGCCGTTGATATTTCTCCTGAACTCTCCACACACGCAGGTGCCACTGTCATAACACTCAACGATTCAGCCTCCAATCTTTCCGGTATAGCGAGCAACTCGGTCGATGTAGTGCATGCGAGTAACTTTCTCGAACATATTGATGATGCTGCGCTTCCTGAAGTAATGGGGGAGATTAAACGAATTCTAAAAAATCATGGCACCCTCATTCTCCTGCAGCCAAATTTTAGACTTGCATATAAGCGATACTTTGACGACCCGACACATCGCCGTATATGGACAGATGCAGGGCTTGAAGCGTTCCTGGTTGGTGAAGGTTTTGAAATAACTCTTTCGAAACCACGATTCCTTCCGTTTTCACTTCGCTCACGCCCTTCTCTGGTTCCAGCACATCCGCTCATCGTGCGGGCATACATTCATTCTCCCTGGAAGCCATTTGCGGGCCAAATGCTCGTTATCGCGCGTAAAAAATAACTATGCGCACGTGGATTTTGCTTTCCGCCATTGCCGCATTGTTCTTGCTCCTGCGCCTGCCTGGTACGGCACTTCCGCTGCATCAAGACGAATACAAGTGGCCGATGATAGTGAATCCGGCTACTAATTATGGGACCAACATCCCGCATCCGCCGCTCTCGCAGTTTATCTACCAGAGTGCGGGAGCACTCGTGGGCTACGATGTGCACTTTCGCTATGTGCCGCTTGTGTTTGGTTTCGTAAATCTCTTTTTGCTGTGGTACTGGCTGCGTAGTCGAGCGGGAGAAAAGGCTGCGCTCTGGGGCGCAGTACTGTTTGCACTTTCGTATTATTCGATACTCGCATCGCTCATGGTCGATACTGATGGCCAAATCATGCCGTTTTTCTTGCTCCTTGCCCTTATTGCATACGACAAGGCGCGTATCGATGCGCGCTGGTGGGGCGCCGTGGCGCTTGCGTGTGCTGCAGGGTTTTTGGTTAAGACGAGTTTCATTCTCGCCATAGGTGCAATTCTCGCCGATGTTCTGTGGGATCGTCGCGTGCTTTTGTTTACTCGTGCTGCGCTGCGGTATGTAGGCTTTGGTCTGGCAGGCGTAGCAGGTCTTGGGCTGCTGCTATTTCTGACCCAGTACCTGTTTCCATTTTTTAATCTCGCTACATCGCTTACGTACTGGCAGCACTTTGCCTCACTCAGTCACAATTGGTTTCAGGTGGCGATTCAGGCCATAAAAGCGGCTCTGTATCTTTCGCCTCTGCTTGTGCTTATCCCGCTGTGGGCATCGCGAGAAGAGTATGTGGCAGTGCGCCCTCTCGTGTTTTTTGTTGTTTTTGGACTCTTCTTCTATCTCGTTCTCTTTGATTTTTCTGTAGGAGCGCTCGATAGGTATTTGCAATTTTTGATTGTGCCACTCGTTGCGCTTGCGGCGGTGTTTTTGTCTCGCCAACATTTTGCTCGCACACACTATGCGTATCTAGGGATTGGGATTATTTTTGCAGCACTGTTTGTGGCGCTCCAGTTTTTGCCGCATGCAGTGCCAGCATTACATCCCAAATCAGAATGGATAGGACGCATTCTAAGTTTTAATTGGGCGTTTCTCTACCCGTTTTCTGGTGGTTCGGGGCCGCTCACATTTTACGTATCGTTTCTTTTTATCGGACTCTCGTGGATTGCTGCTGGTGTGTGCGTCGGGTTTGGCATGGTGCGTACAGAGTGGCGCACGGCATTACTTGCGATTCTTTTGCCGCTCGGACTTACCTACAACGCAGTATTTGCCGAAGAATATTTACTCGGGAAAATAAACGGCTATGCGCCCGGGCTTGTTGCGCGCGCGGCAGTGTTTGTTGCTGCTGAGTCTTCGATACAAAAAGTGGTTGTGTACAACGACAATGGGGGTGATGAAATACGTAAAACAGGGAAGTACGAGAAACGCCTCTACACAACCCCCGACTTTGGCGACTGGACCCAGAAAGCCGATACCATGAATGCATTCAAGGGCCACTACCTCGTGATAGACGCGCCACCAGTAGACCCGACGAGTTTCTTCGCGAAATATTTCGCCACATGTGAGCCCGTGTATCAAGATACCGACAAAGCGATGCATGCCACCCTCTACGACTGTCGCAAAGCACCGCCTATCGTGCTATAAATGCCGGTATGAAAAAGACCTCAAAAAAAGTAACCCAGAAGTCATTTAAAAATTCCGAGCGTATTCTCATCACTGGCGGGGCAGGCTTTATTGGTCACCACATTGTGGAGTATATTCTCGACAAGACAGATTGGGATATTGTGATTCTCGACAGGCTCGACGTATCGGGCACACTTAATCGTCTTTCTGATTTGCCCAACTGGGAAGAAAAAAAGAAGCGAGTAAAATTTGTCTACCACGATTTTCGTGCTCCACTCAATGAGTATGTAAAGGTTCGCTTGGGTGATGTGAATTATATTTTGCATCTTGCTGCTTCGACGCACGTCGATCGCTCGATAGAAGACCCAATGCTCTTTGTCGAAGATAATGTGGTGGGCACGACAAACATGTTGCAGTACGCACGCACACTACCTCACCTTAAGTCATTCATCAATTTCTCGACCGACGAAGTTTTTGGTCCGGCCCCCAAGGGAGTGCAGCACAAAGAAGACGCGCCGTATTTGCC
>JBDKGA010000005.1:0-8958 GCA_039798465.1 Candidatus Parcubacteria bacterium
CACAGCACTATATCACAATTTATAAATAAATCAACTGCCCCGCGCAGTCAGCACCGTGCGCACCGTTTGGAAAAGTATAAATATATCGAGCAAGAGCGAGCGGCGCTGCAAATAGTACAAATCGTATGATAATTTTTCTTTGGTTTCCTCCATGGCCGTGCCGTGGTGCGGGTGTCTGTCATGTTTTATCTGTGCCCACCCCGTGAGCCCAGGCGCTACCAAATAACGTGCGTTGTAATACGGAATACGCGCACTGTACTGGGCGGCGAGCGCCGGAAGTTCAGGACGCGGACCAACCAGCGAGAGGTCGCCGGTGAGCACAGACCACAGCTGCGGTATTTCATCGAGGCGCAGTACGCGGAGCCATCTGCCCACACGAGTTACCACGAGCTTCGACTTACCATCATCACCGTACTCACCACTATCATTGCCGGTCATGGTGCGAAATTTGCGAACGCGAATAGGTTTTTGAAAACGTCCTACACGCTCTTGCATAATAAATATTGGGCCACCATCGTCGAGCTTAATAGCGACAGCAACGAATGGATACACTACGAGTGAGATGGCTCCTATCCCAATAGCTCCCAGTATATCGATAACTCTCTTGAGGGCGTCGTAGGTGCGCGATGCGCCTATCTGATCAAGTACCCATGCATAACGCGTGAGCGAAAGCGGCACTCTATCAAACACTTCTTGGTACAAATCAACGACATCCATGAGTGCAAAACGCGTCTTGTGGAATGCCGAGTCATAGATAATCGGGAGCGCCGAAAGTACCGCCGGATCCGCATAATCAACAACAACAAACGTTACGTCGTCTTCTGCTGCAACACGACACGCACGCTGAATAACCTCATGCGTCGGCGCGTGTGCAGTATCTATCACGTAGGCAAACGAAAACGGGTAACGATCATCATTTTTTACTTCCCGAGCAAGTGCCTGCGCTTCGGGTCCAGCCGCAATAAGCACACCCTTGAGTGTACGTGCCGTGCGCAGCCTACTAAATACCCACACACGCCATGCATAAATGAGTGGCGCGGATACCAACAAGTACAGCAAGAGATTTGTTTTTGGTGCGATACCAAATACGGGCACAAGAAAGAAAAAGAGACCCGAGAGCGCAATATTGACCAGCTGTACTGAAAAAATCAGGGACGGCAGCGAGGAGCGAAACAGGCGTGTATGCTTTCCGTAAAGACCAGCAAGGAAAAAAACCACAATCCAGAGCGCAAACAAAAGTGTAAATGGAACGGCATGGAGAGTCAGTATGTCAGTATTCGGAATTGCCACATACCGCAGCGCAAGAGTAATCCAGAGAGACAAAACAAACACGGCCACATCGCCGAGCAGTAGTATCAAATACTCATACTTGGGTACCGGGTGCATACGTAGTATCATTCTGCTATGAAAAATGGCTCAGAGCAAGGACAAAATAGCGCTCAACCAAGGGCTAAAACCAAGGTTCTTTTCGTTATCACCAAATCAAATTGGGGCGGAGCTCAGCGATATGTGTACGATGTGGCAACACATCTCCCCGCGGAATTCGAGCCAGTGGTCGCTTTTGGCCCTGGACAAAATTCAACACACGCAGGAATACTTGCCGAAAAATTACAGGCCGCCAACATTCGTGTCATATTTGTGCCCGAACTAACCCGCAATATCAGCGTCTTCGATATAGTGGCTTTTGGCGCTCTCAAGAATTTGTACATGGCTGAACAACCGAGAATAGTGCACCTCAACAGCTCAAAAGCCGGCCTCATCGGCGCCCTTGCGGCACGCGCTGCGCGCGTGCCGCACATTGTATTTACCGCACACGGGTGGCCATTTCGCGAAAAGCGCTCACTCGCGTGGCGCATCGTTGCGTGGGCTGGATCTCTCCTCACGATATGCTTAGCGCATCGCACCATATGTATCTCACAAAACGACCTCCGCGCATTTGCGCACATGTGGGGTGTTGGTCGCAAACAAACACTCGTTTACAACGGCATAGATATGAACATGTCTTTTGAATCGGGGGCGGTCATACGAGACGCATTCCCCGCGGGAGCGCACATCACCGGAACAATTGGCGAGCTTACGGCAAATAAAAATCAAATCGCGCTTATTGAAGCGGCAAAAAATAATCCACATCTTTTTGTTGCTATCGTCGGAGAGGGCGAGGACCGGGCAATGCTCGAGGGCAAAGTTGCAGAGCATGCCCTCGAGGCACGCGTAAAATTCTTTGGGTTCATGCCCGCCGCAGAAGTCTTGAGAGGGTTCGATAGTTTCTCGCTTCCCTCTCTAAAAGAAGGACTCCCCTACGTTCTCATCGAGGCACGTCTTGCGGGCGTGCCCATAGAAGCAGCACGCGTTGGCGGTATCGAAGAAGCTCTGTCACTCCCGCTTACAACCTTCTCGCTCGAAGCAATGGTACGCAACACGGTGACACAGTATCGCTACAGCGCGCCCACAAATTCTGTTTGATCCTTTACGCGCACGACAGGCCGCGCATGACGGCGCATGCCCATGAGCATGCCGAGCGCGGCAAATTCGGTAAGCAAGTGAGAGCCACCATAACTCATAAGTGGCATGGCAGTGCCAGTGATAGGGAGAAGGCCCATATTCATACCGATGTGTACTGTTGATTGTGCAAAAAAGTATATAGCGAGCCCCGCCGCAAAAAGTGTTTCAAAATTATCCGCGCCATGCGCAGCAATCATAAGCATGCGCACCAACACAATAGAAAAAAGACCGAGGAGCATACATACGCCGATGAACCCCCACTCTTCCGCAAACGCGGCAAAAATGAAGTCAGTTTGATATTCAGGCAAGAAGCGGAGCTTCGATTGCGTGCCGTATCCTATTCCCTTCCCGAGAACTTCTCCACTTCCCACGGCGACCATCGATTGGTACGCATTGTAACCAGCACCTTGAATGTCGGTGAGTGGGTGCACAAACGTAAGCACGCGCTGTTTCTGATACGGATGCAAACCGTATTGCCACAAGCCCGCAAAAATAAACATAGCGGTGAGCATAAGCGCGAGCAAGTGTTTCCACGATATGCCGGCAATGAGCACCATGCCCAGCCAGATTGCGGCAATAATAATGCCGCCCCCTAAATCAGGCTGTACAAACACGAGTACAAACAACACGAATGCATACCCTCCCGAAAGCATGATATGCCTAAAGCGTGCAATCTCGATATGTCGCCGTGCAAAATATTTTGCGAGAAGTGCAACGAGCACGAGCTTGGCCGGATCTGATGGTTGTAGCGCAAAAAATCCAAGATTAAAGCGGTTTTGAGCGCCTTTGACTATGGCTCCAAAGGAAAGTACCAGCGCCAGTAAGCCAAGCATTGCAACATACAGCATGACAATAATTTGTGTGCGACGTAAAAAACTATACTCAAAAAGACTGGCAAAAAAGAACACCATGACAGAGAGGGCTATCCATATAGCCTGTTTCTCAAAAAACGCATTGTCTGCACCAAAACTGCGCATAGTAAAAAGCCCGAGAAGCGAAAGTCCGAGTGCAGCGAAAAACAAATACCAGTCTATATGGCGAAAAACGCTATGACGCGCAATGTCTTGTGCCCGTCGCAACACCGACATACTAACGAGCAGTTACCGGCGCAACTAACGGAATAACGTCGATACGACCTACAGCGCTCGGAAATGGATCTGGCCAGGTAAATACGATGCGTTGAGATTCATCTGGTGCAAGACGCGCAAGGTGTGTGGCCGAAGATGCATAGGCATTCCCCGCCGTATCAAATACCGTCGCAACAAATCCGATATCAAATATGGGGGAAACCGATGTATTGCGCACGAGCGCAGAGACACGGGGGGCCGTAGCAATATCAGACGACGCGACTTCAGCAACAGCCAAAGAGCGTGCAGCATCGAGCGACTGCTCCCACTGCGGAGCATCGGTAAACGCAAAAAATGCTCGAGCCACGGTGCGGTTCCCCGTATCTATTGCCGCCTGGAAAACCGGCGTTGTCCTTCCCGGCATAATAAACGTCTGACCTGCGCGCTCCGCTACCAATATATTGTCGGTGTCGTAGAGTTTAAACAAATATTGTGCTGCGCGAACACCTGCCGTTTCGTTTGGATTTTCTATGTACGCAGCTGCATTGTATGAGCCATCGCGCACCGCGAAAGCGCGTGTCCACAACACAGACGAGGGCTGCAACTGCGACGCCTCAAGCAGAGGGCAGGGACCGCCTCTATCAACACTCACCTCTCCCTGGTTTTGAATACCATCTTCACAGGTGGGCGGAACAGAAAGTATCATGTACGCAATAGGGCCGCCGAGAGTAATCGCAAAAAAAGCGAATACACCGAGGAGGTAAAGTATTCGTCGACGCATTGCCCAAGACATAGGCTCATTATAGGCGAAAACACGCGGGGCCGCCAAAGGCGGCCCCGCGTGTTTTCTGATGTCAGATGAAATTGATTTTTTTGTTCTGGCGACTAGCTACTCTCGCCTTACGACTACCATCGCCTCAACTCGGCTTAACTGCTGTGTTCGGAAAGAGAACAGGTGTGACCCGAGCGATGAATCACCAGAACAAACGAATCAATTTCAAAGAGCATTACTGCTCGTTGACACTGAAGAGCGACACAGGAAATCATACGTTGGAACAATCGTTAAACACGCGACTCCCACAATTCCTTTTGAGAGTTCTGTCGATCAATTAGTACACCTCGGCTCAAGGCATTACTGCCCTTTCACCTAGTGCCTATCAACGTGGTCATCTCCCACGGATCTATAACGATTCCTTATCTTGGGGTCGGCTTCCCGCTTAGATGCTTTCAGCGGTTATCCAATCCGAACATAGCTACGGGGCGGTGCTACTGGCGTAACAGCCCCCAGACCAGAGGTTCGTTCATTTCGGTCCTCTCGTACTAGAAACAAATCCCCTCAAGAATCAACGCCTACAGCAGATTAAGACCAACCTGTCTCACGACGGTTTGAACCCAGCTCACGTACCTCTTTAAATGGCGAACAGCCATACCCTTGGCACCTGCTCCAGCGCCAGGATGAGATGAGCCGACATCGAGGTGCCGAACACTGCCGTCGATTTGGACTCTTAGGCAGTACCAGCCTGTTATCCCCAGAGTAACTTTTATCCGTTAATCTTCTCCCGCGTCTAACGCGAAGAGTCGGTTCACTTTGCTCCACTTTCGTGCCTGCTTGGGACGTACCCCTTGCAGTCAAGCCCGCTTATGCCAATGCACTATCGCCACGGTTTCCATTCGCGGCTAGCGGACCTTAATAGGCTCCTCCGTTACTTTTTAGGAGGACAGCGCCCCACCGAAACTGCCCATCAAGTACTGTCTCTGAGAGGTTTCTCCTCACAGGTTAGAAATTACAGCTGTTAAGAGTGGTGTTGCATTGACGGCTCCACAGTGGCCAAAACCACTGCTTCAAAGCCTCCCACTTACGCTACGCAGAACATCCGTAATCCCAATACCAAATTGCAGTAAAGCTTCTGGGGTCTTTTCGTCTAGCTGCAGGAAGGCGGCATCTTCACCGCCCTTGTATTTTCACCGAGCAAATCCTCGAGACAGTTCCCAACTCGTTATACCATTCGTGCGCGTCTGAACTTACCAGACAAGGAATTTCGCTACCTTAGGACGATTATAGTTATCGCCGACATTCACCGGGGCTTATACAGTGCCAGCCGTATCTCTTGCGAAATACGACCGACCGTACTTGACCTTCCGGCATTGGTCAGGCATCACCCCCTATACTTCCTCTTACGAGTTTGCAGGGAGCTGTGTTTTTGGTAAACAGTCGGTTGGGAATCTTTAGCTGCGACCCTTCTTGCGAAGGGCGGACTTTATTGCGAACGTACAGTCGCTTTTTTGCCGAGTTCCTTGAGGATCTCTCACTCGTTCGCCTTGGGCTACTCGCCCTGAACACCTGTGTCGGTTTGCGGTACGGATCGTACGTAGTTATGCTTAGAAGTTTTTCTTGGAAGCGCGCTCCCGTAAATCTGGTTTGTCCGAGGACGCCCCATTTATGTTCCGCTCTCATTTACCGTACGGATTTTCCTATACAGCATAATCACGGCTCACACCCGAATCCTTAACGGGCTTACGATACAGCACTCCGTCACTCCATCGCACTACGCACAAGCTGGGGAATATTAACCCCATATCCATCGCCTGCGGCTGTCGCCATCGGCTTAGGACCGGCTAACCCTTCGATGATCTCCATTGCGAAGGAAACCTTGTTCTTTCGGCGTGCGAGAATCTCACTCGCATTGCGGTTACTCGTGCCAACATTTTCACTTCCAATCGCTCCACCATGAGTCACCTCTTTGGCTTCATCGCAATTAGAACGTTCTCCTACCACTGTAGCTCTCAATCTTGCACTCGAATTTTGTCCGTTCAAGGACAAAATTGAGAGCTACAATCCGCATCTTCGGTAACATGCTTAAGCCCCGATCATTTGTGGCGCAAGATCTCTAAGTGAGTGAGCTGTTACGCTTTCTTTGAATGGTGGCTGCTTCTAAGCCAACATCCTCACTGTCAGAGAAATCTCACCTCCTTATTTGCACTGAGCATGTATTTAGGGACCTTAGATGGCGGTCTGGGCTGTTTCCCTTTTGGCGCATGGAGCTTCGCCCCCATCGCCTAACTGCCGTACTCTAACCTGTGGCATTCGGAGTTTGATAGGTCCAGTGGCCTTTCGACCTATCCAGACCTTCCAGTGCTCTACCTCCACAGGGAACATACGACGCCAGCCCGAAAGCTGTTTCGGAGAAAACCAGCTATTACCGAGTTCGGTAAGCTTTTCACTCCAACCCACAACTCATCCCGAGATGTTGCACAATCTATGGGTTCGGCCCTCCATCCGTATTTCTACGAACTTCAGCCTGGTCATGGGTAGCTCACCCGGCTTCGGGTCTGATACAAACGACAAACGCACTATTCATACTCGCTTTCGCTGTGACTCCGGAGGAAGACTCCTTAGTCGGGCCGTTTGCATCAACTCGTTGGCTCATTCTTCAATAGGCACGCTGTCGTGGTCTAGGACCACTCCAACTCCTTGTAGACATGCGGTTTCAGTTCTATTTCACTCCCCTCACCGGGGTTCTTTTCACCTTTCCCTCACGGTACTTGTTCACTATCGATCTGAAGAAGTATGTAGCCTTACCAGTTAGTTCTGGCGAATTCACCCGAGCTTTCCGTGTCTCGAGTTACTCAAGAACTACAACCATAGAGTCGCTTCGTTTTCGTGTACGGGACTATTACCCTGTGGCGTTGAGCTTCCCAGCTCATTCCACTAACTAAGCGATTTGTAACTCTACGCACACTTTCGTGTGCACGTCGTAGTCTTATAACCCCCATCCTCTCTATCGACGCATCAGTTTCCTGACGCACCGGTAGAGTGGTTGAGTTTGGGCTCTTCCCGTTTCGCTCGCCGCTACTAAGGGAGTCACTATTGTTCTCTTTTCCTGTTGGTACTGAGATGTTTCACTTCCCAACGTATGCTCCTTGCGACGATTAAGCGCAAGGTCATCAGGGTTTGCCTGATGGGGTTTCCCCATTCGGAGATCTCCGGGTATAACGATTGCTTGGCATCTTACCGGAGCTTATCGCAGCTGAGCCGCGTCCTTCATCGCCTTCTTCAGTCTAGGCATCCACCGCACGCCCTTACTCAGAACTCCCATTAGGAATTCTGAGAACCGCGTGTGTTTTGTTACGTAATTCCCATACGTAACATGCGCCATGCGTGTCTAGCGCATGACGACTTTTATTCGCTTTTCCCCATAAAGGGGACTGCTCCTTTCTTCGAACCTAACGGTCTCAGAAAGGGTTGCGCGAAAATACATTGTTCCTGCACTGATAGGGCCAAAGACTAGAGCCCTATCAATGTTTGTTGATTTCTTTTGTGTCGCTCTTCAGTTGTCAACGAGCCGCAGAGAGACGATTCTCCCTGACCCATGGACGAAAAAAGCCGCTTACAAGCGGCCGTCGGAGCAAGCAAAATGCTGGCTACCGCCGTCGCTTGTTTGCGTTTTCCGAACACATAGGTAGGCGCAAGTATAAGCCTGGGCTCCGGCAGTGTCAAGTCTGGGTCCGCGGGCAGGTCCCTCGAGGTTTACTAATGGCTCAACTGAGCCTCGGCAGCGGCGATATCCTCCGGAGCAGTAATCTGGATCCAGCTCGTTGCAGGTACCGCAGTAAAACGGATTCCTTGTGTGCGTGCAGCAGCAAGTACTGTTTGCGGTAATCCAAGCTCCGAAGAACCCGGCGCTTTTGGTACTGGCTCTTGTAAAAAGACACGGTCATCGAGCACAAAAAGATTGGTGCCCATATATCCCTCACCGCGACCATCGCCCCCCTCTACCACATCTATAATAGTGCCGCTCGCATCGAGAGAAATTTTTCCGCCGGAGCGTATGTCGTCCATCCGCTGAACAAGCTGACACCATTCCGACTGGGAGACACAAGACACAATATCTTCTTTCGAATATATATCATCACCCATCATGACAATAAACCTATCGTGAAGCATGCCTTGTGCGCTCCAGAGTGCATCGGCAGTACCGCCAACGATATTTTTTTGCTCCACGTATCTAATATGTTTTCCGTCGTATGAGTTGCCAAAAAAATCTTTGATGACTTCTCCGAGATATCCCACCACAAATATCACCTCGTCGACATCTGCGGGAAGCGCAGCGAGCTTGTGTTCGATGAGATTTTTCCCCGCAACAACCAACATCGGCTTCGGCGTGTGCTCGGTGAGCGCTCCCATACGGGTCCCCCCTCCCTGCGGCGAGTATCACGCACTGCATATACGCCGATTGTAGCAGTGCGCACAATATTTAAAAGCACAAACCCCGCTCAAATGAGTCGGGGCTGTGCACAAAAGAACAAAGCAGTCAGTAGTGTAACCGCAGGCGCGCAGGGCGCAACCTGTGGATTAGTGCTCGTGACGAATCTCTTCGCGCACCTTTTC
>JBDKGA010000006.1:0-9925 GCA_039798465.1 Candidatus Parcubacteria bacterium
CATCTATTGCGATTAAGCTCTGCAGCGCAGCGACATCGAGATTGTAATCAAACGAGTAGATACGGAGCTGTGGATACTTGGCGGCAAGTGCCGTGAGTACGTAGCCCTGTGATTCGCACTCCTCACAATCACCCTTGTTTGAATAAAAGTACAGAATGAAGACTGGCTTGAGATTGCAGCGAAGCGAAAGCTGCTTCATGAGCAAATAGTCTTTTATCTCGAGGAGGGAATAGAGACGTTTTAAGCGCACCACTTCCTCGCTCGCACCAGAGCCCTGTGCTTCCATGTACGAGAGCTGATTACCGAGCGAAGAGAGGGCGCTCGGGAGAATCGTGTTTTCGCCGACGTCTTTGCATGAGTGCTCCTGGAGCAAATCAAATTGTGTTTCGATGGAGAGGATGTCGGTCGAGATATCGTCTTGCGCGGCACGTATGTCGCGTACGCGCACATCGCTAAAGTAGGTGCTTGCCCCAAAGGCGGTAATAAACAGGAGAGAGGTGATAACAAACGCGACGGCGTACGGCTTCCACGTAAGATTTCTGTCTCCAGCGATAGGGTTTTCCATAATGATTTAGCGCCAGCGTACTCCTGTTTTGAGTCCGGCGCGCACGACAGCTGCAAAGAGCCACACGGGTGTGATAAACCCAAAAATAAAGAAGAGGGGAGTCGAGAGCGGTGGTCGGCGTGTCTCGTGCCCTATCCATGATCCTGCAGCAATGAGCGCCAGTACGAGCCCGAGAGACACAAACGCCAAAAACATAAAGGCACTTGTATTGATATAAAACGCGTTGAAATGATAGGCGGGCCAAATACCGGTGAGCGCAAAGTAGGTGTACGCGTCGTACGAGGTGAGTGCAATATCGGCGACACTGCGCATAAAGAAAAACATTGCGGTAAAAACCGATATAAGCGCAAGTGGTAATACAAAGACACCCAAGTGTCCAAATTGCGCGTTGCCAAATACGTGGCGATAGTCACGTACATTTTGTAGGAATCCATAGGTCCAGCGCACGCGCTGGTGGTAGAGCTTACCCAGTGTGCGCGGGGTGGCGGTATATACGTGCGCGCGAGGCGCATTTGCTATTGAGTGCCCGGCTCCCTGTATGCGCATCGCCATCTCCATATCCTCGGTCATATGAGCACCTTTCCAGCCACCCAATTCACGTACGAGTGCGGTACGGAAAAAAGAAAACGGACCGGGCGTGATAAACATGCTTCCGAGTTTTGCGAGAATAAATCGATTGAAGAGCGCCAGACGATACTCGGCTTCTTGCATGTACTGCAAAATAGTTTGCGGCTGCTTTACATGTATGGCGGGAGTTACTGCGGCAACGCGCTCATTGGCAAATGCTGCAACTACATGCATAAGTGCGTCGGGTTTGACGACAGAATCTGCATCGAGACAGCCGACAAGCTCTCCCTGTGCGTGCGAGAGACCGAGATTCATGGCGGTATGTTTGCCGCCGTTTGGTTGGGAAAATACGCGCACGCGGGGTGCGTATGTCTGGGCACGCGCAAGCGTGTCGTCTATTGAGCCATCATCCACCACAACAATGTCTAGGAGTTCTTGGGGGTACTCAAGCGCGAGGAGTGAGCGAAGGGTGGCATCAATACCCGTAGATTCGTTGTAGCAAGGGACAATAATAGCGACTGACGGCAGGTGTGTGGGCGCGGTGGTGGAGACGCTCGACCGAGTGGCCACGTACTCGAGAAACATAATAAGCATAAACACCTCGACGTAGAGGGAGCTGAAGAGCAATATGTAGACGGCCATTTCCATAGGCAGTGGCGGAATTATACCACAAAACCAAGATAAATTATAGTACCAGTTTAGTCGGGTTTAGTCCGGGAGGCGACGCCTCCCAGGAAAGTGGTGCGGTGCGGCTTTCGCCATACGCGAGGGGCGGGTATACTCTACGGATGGAACGCGGGCACGTACATCCAATCTCTCAGCTTGTTGCTGAGGCGACACGTATATTTGCGGGCATGGGTTTTGCGGTAGCCGAAGGGCCGCTTCTCGAAGACGAATGGCACAACTTTGACGCACTCAATGTTCCCAAGGATCACCCGGCGCGCGACATGCAGGACACGTTTTTTATAAAAGATGAACATGAAAAGGTACTGCGCACACACACAAGCTCGGTGCAAATTCGTTTTATGGAGGAGCAAATCAAAAACGGCGTGCAGCCGCCGTATCGCATCATTGTGCCGGGCAAGGTTTTTCGCAACGAGGCGACCGACATGACACACGAAGCAGAATTTTTTCAGATAGAAGCACTTGCGGTAGGTGAGGATATTTCGATGGCGCACCTCAAGGGCACGCTCGCACGATTTTTCAAAGAACTTTTTGGTGGTGCGGCTGTCGAGATTCGTTTTCGTCCTAGTTTCTTTCCGTTTACCGAACCAAGTGTCGAGGTGGACATGCGGCTCGTGGGTGAGCATGTGCCCGAAAAGCTACGCGATAAGTGGATAGAGATGGGCGGCGCGGGTATGGTGCATCCCACTGTGCTCAAAAATTGCGGCGTGGATGCAGAAAAGTATCGCGGCTTCGCCTTTGGCTTCGGTCTCGATCGCTTGGCGATGCTTAAGTGGAGTATCGACGACGTACGCTTGATGCATAGTGCCGATTTGCGATTCATCAATCAATTTTGAGTATGAAAATCTCTCGCGATTGGCTCCAGACATTTTTTGAACAAGAACTGCCGCCGGTGCAGGAGCTTGCCGACGCACTCACTTTCCATGCGTTTGAAATAGAGAGCGTCGAAGGCGAGGTGCTCGACGTAAAAGTTACCGCAAACCGCGGGCATGACTGCCTTTCGCACCTAGGTATCGCCAAAGAGCTTTCGGCAATCCTTCCCATTCCTCTCAAGCCATCTGTGGTAGGGAAGGTGGACTTCACTGGTACAGATTCGTTGCAAATCGTGATAGATGATCCAACGCTCTGTCGCCGCTATATCGGTGCGCACATTCGTGGCGTGAAGGTGGGTCCGTCTCCCGCGTGGCTGCGCGAGCGGCTCGAATCGATAGGTCAAAAGAGCATCAACAATGTAGTCGATGCCGCGAACTTTGTGATGTTTAACATTGGCCAGCCGCTGCATGCATTTGATAGAAACACACTAGAAGCGAGAGATGAGAAAGTAGAAATTAGAGTACGAAATGCGCAGGTGGGAGAAAAGATAGTAACGCTCGACGACAAGGAGCAATCACTTACCGAAAACATGCTTATGATTGTCGACGGGCATTCGGGCGCGCTCCTCGGCGTTGCTGGTGTAAAGGGCGGGAAGGAGAGCGGAGTGTCGGACACCACGACCGATCTCATACTCGAGAGCGCAAATTTCGACGGGCCTTCGCTCCGCAAAACATCACGTGCACTCAAATTCCGCACCGATGCGACACAGCGCTTTGAGCAAGTTATTTCGCCAGAACTTGCCGCGCACGGCATGCGCGCATTTATCGAGCTTGTGCTCGAGGTAGCGGGCGGAGAGCTTGTGGGAGTAGTCGACGAGTATCCTGGTGCCGCAGATATGCAAACGGTCAGTGTATCGCTCGCGCACATCAATCGCGCGCTCGGCCTCGCGCTTTCTGCCGAAGAAGTTTCGACTGTCTTCTCCCGTCTCGGCTTTACCCGCCAAGATGGAGGGGAACCCTCCATATTTGCGGTGCAGGTACCACGCGAGCGGCTCGATGTAGCGATACCCGAAGATCTTGTCGAAGAAGTTGGGCGCGTGATTGGCTACGAAAAAGTACCCGCAATCGAATTGCCGGTAGCATCTGCGGTGGTGTCAAACGAGAACGTTGCGCGTTACGCCACGATTCGTGAGTATTTGGTGTCACAAGGTTTTTCTGAAGTATTTACGAGTGTGTTTGCCGAAGCGAGCGAGCGTGCGGTCTCAAACAAAATAGGCGGCGACAAACCATTTTTGCGCAGCACACTTGCCGCGGGGTTGCAGGATGCGCTCGAGCGAAATGTGCGCAACAAAGATTTGCTCGGTATTGCACAGGTAAAGATTTTTGAAATAGGTACTGTATGGCGCGGAGGAGAAGAAAAAGTGGAAGTCGCGATTGCGGTAGAAAAAATAAAGAAGCAGAAAACACAGGACGAGTATCAAAAAGAACTAGACGAATTTGTATCCCGCCTCTCATCTACGACCCGTTCTATACCATCTTCTCCCTTGCCCGATGTTCGCTACGAACCATTTTCTAAGTATCCGTTTATTTCGCGCGACATTGCCCTGTGGGTGAGTGAAGGCACGAGCGCCGACGAGGTGCTCGAAGTTATCCGTGCGCATGCGGGGGAGCTGTTGGTGCGGAGTGCCACGTTTGATGAGTTCACCAAAGAAGGCCGCACCTCATACGCATTTCGACTTGTCTTCCAATCATTTGATCGCACACTTCTCGATGAAGACGCGAATACGCGCATGGAGAGCATTTATGCTGCAGTAAAGGAAAAGGGTTGGGAGGTGCGCTAAAACGGCCCAAAATCAGCCCTATTGAGCCACAAAAGTGGGGATTGTCGAATGGCGCAGAGGGGTGTTTCTTGGTACAATTCCTCCACCTATTTATGGCCGAAAAAGCAGCGAAAAAGAGCACATACGACGCATCACAAATCACCGTGCTCGAGGGTCTCGAGGCCGTGCGCAAGCGCCCGGGCATGTACATCGGTACGACAGATATCGCGGGCTTGCATCACCTTGTGTGGGAAATCTTCGACAACTCGCGCGACGAGGCGATGGGCGGACACTGTGATGATATCGAAGTCGCACTCATGCCCGATGGCAGCGTGCGCGTCGCCGACAACGGTCGCGGTATCCCGACAGACATCCATCCCAAAACAAAAGTAAGCGCACTCGAAACCATTCTTACCGTACTGCACGCGGGTGGCAAATTTGGCGGCGAGGGGTACAAGGTGTCGGGTGGTTTGCACGGCGTTGGTGCATCGGTGGTAAACGCCCTCTCTACCTATATGCGCGCCGAGGTGCACCGTGACGGCGGCAAGTTTGAACAAGAATATAAAAATGGCGGCAAGCCAGTGAGCAAGGTAAAGCAAATCGGCAAATCAAATCTCCACGGTACCATCATCACCTTTAAGCCTGATCCGACGATTTTCCCGAATACGATTTTTACGTTTGAGACCATCGTCGCGCACCTGCGCCAGCAGGCATACCTCGTAAAAGATTTGCGCATCACGGTGTGGGATTTCCGCGACAAACAGGGCACCGATGCCATAGACGACGTTGGCGTGTTTTACATGCGCGAGCTTGGCGTGGATGCCCCCTCGACGACCTTCTACTTCGAGGGCGGACTCAAATCGCTCGTCGCGTTCCAAAACCGTCACCAAGAACCGGTCCACAAAAATATTTTCTATGTCGAAAAAGAGAAAGACGGCGTACAGGTAGAAGTGGCGTTGCAATACGTCGACGACATTACCTCGCGCCTTTCTGCTTTTGCAAACAACATCTACACGAGCGAAGGCGGCATGCATGTCACCGGTTTTAAAACAGCCCTCACCCGTAGTCTCAACACCGTAAACAAGGGCGACAGCTTTACCGGCGAAGACGTGCTCGAAGGTCTCACGGCGGTTGTCTCGGTCAAGCTTCCCGAAATTCAGTTTGAAGGACAAACAAAAGCAAAACTCGGCTCTGTAGAAGCACGCGGCGCTACCGAAGCAGTATTTGGCGAAGCGTTTGCGACATGGCTCGAAGAACATCCAGAAGACGCGCGCGCAATCATCGGCAAAGCGGTCCTCGCCATGAAGGCGCGCAAAGCAGCCAAAGCAGCCAAGGATTCCATTCTTCGCAAGGGTGCTCTCGATGGCATGACGCTTCCCGGCAAGCTCGCCGACTGTCAGACCAAAGATGCATCTGAATCCGAAATCTTCATTGTAGAGGGAGATTCGGCAGGTGGTACCGCCAAGACAGGGCGCGATCGCCGCACACAGGCTGTGCTCCCGCTGCGCGGTAAAATCCTCAACATCGAACGCGCGCGTCTCGACAAAATGCTCGCCTCGGAGCAGATCAAAAATCTCGTCGTGGCGCTCGGTACCGCGATTGGCGATATATTTGATTTGTCGAAATTGCGCTACCACAAAATAATCATCGCGACCGATGCCGATGTTGATGGAGCACACATCCGCACGCTTTTGCTCACACTCATGTACCGTCACTTCCGCCCCGTGATAGATGGTGGCTACCTCTATATTGCCCAGCCGCCACTCTACAAAATAAAAAAGGGGAAAGAGATTGCCTATGCCTACACTGAAGAAGAAAAGGTGAAGATTGCCGGCAAAGATACGCCCATCGAAGAAGAGGGTGCTGGTGAACCCGACGTTGAAGTCGAGGCCGAGGTAGAAACAAAGAAAGGCCCCAAGGTTTCTGTGCAGCGCTACAAGGGTTTGGGTGAAATGAACTCCGAAGAGCTCTGGGAGACCACCATGGATCCCGCTCGCCGTATTTTGAAACAAGTCACCATCCACGATGCCGCCGATGCAGACCAAGTATTCGATATGCTCATGGGTAACGACGTTCCCGCGCGCAAGGCGTTTATCACCTCGCACGCAAAGGAGGCAAACCTAGATATCTAATCCCAAAAAGAAAAACCGCAGCTCACGGCTGCGGTTTTTCTTTTTGAGTTTTAGTACTGATAGTACGGATAGTACGGATAGTACCCAGTTTCATCGGCTATTTGTGGGTAGTAGTACGAGTCGTAGTTGGTATCGTACGAGTACTGTTGGTTGTAGCCGTAATCGTAGGTGCCATACGAAGCGTTGTAGTACTGGCTGTCGTACATGTTGTACTGATACGGATCATACATGTTGTAGCCGTAGTTGTACTGGTCGTACTGATACTGTGGGTAGCTGTAGCTCATGTCGTATGCGCCGTACCCGCTAGTGTAGGAATTGTCGTAGTAGTTTGTCGCAGTGTAGGGAGCAGACAGGTGTTCCGACGCGGTGTTGTTGCCTGCGTAGTCGTTGCTCTTTGCTGGCTGCAGCACAATCGTGACGTCGCCACTTGCAGCATCGGTAAACTGCAACGTGTTTACTACGTGGCTTCCTGCGCCGAGTGACACTTGTACGGGGGAAGCGTATACATAACCGTTGGTTGTCGGGAGGTATGCAGTAAAGGTGTATGAGCCTGATTGTGAGCCGCCGATGTTTGCAATGTCGAATTGCACGGTACTTAAGTCTCCGGCAGATACAGAGAGGATGCGAACACGCAGGTCGGCAGGGGAAGCAGGGGCCGAATACGTAGAGACTGGTTTCGTGTACGTAGTTGTGTCTACATCGTCAGCATAGACTTCTGCGTCACTCGAAGTGCGCACGGGGGTCGAGACAGTAACCACCGGCTCTTGGGTGACAGGAATCTGCGCAGCACCCGAAGCACCCTTGAGTGCGAGTGTTGCGGTACCCTGTACCTGCTTGGAGCTAGTGCTTGCAGGCATGAAGATAATCGAGAAGGGGAGCGTTGTCGACGATACGTTTGAGAGTACTGGCGTAAAGACGAGCGTGCTCGACGCGGCGTTTACGAGTGGGTGCACGGTGCCACACAAGACACGAGCGCCATCGGCATCTTTGAGTGTAACGCCGGTGCGGCATTGGTAGAGGAATGCAAACGTGCCCTCTTCGGTGCCGGAGTATTTCCACGATACAGAAACAGGTGCGCCTGATTCAACAGAGGACGGTACAGCGATTTGAATCGTCGGGTTAGAGCGAGGGAAGAGTGAAGAAAACCACGAGGTCGAAATGTTGGCCAAGTGGAGGAGGCCCCAAATGACAATCGCGATTACTACAATAAAGGCGATAATCGCAATCGCATTAGACAAAATGCCTGGGCCGTGGTCGGCTTCGTGCGTGATGTTAGTACTCATATGAGCCATATAATACACCAGTATTACTAAATGTCAAGTTGACGGATTGACAAAGTCGTTGTTTCGATATATACTGCCCCCATATGGACGCTCAACAGAGCCACATTTCCCAAGAGTTTTTGGCACCAAAACGCCCGCCATTTCCGGTGTTTTTGGCGACGACCATGATCATATTTTTCTCCTCACTTTCTGCAGCGGATTCAGTGGGGTTTGTTCCGTATTACGTAGACGGTACGCTCCCTGCCTCGGCACATGAAAATCCGGTCCAGCAATTGGCGCTTGCGGATCTACCGATGCTCGGCGAATCGGTGATTGTGGATTCGTTGCCTGTTGCGAGTTCTACGAGCATGGCTGCAGCACCAGCTCCCATATTGCCTGAGCGTCTTTCGATAGACGCAATCGGGCTCGACTTGCCGATACAAAACGTAGACTCACGTGATTTGAGTGTGCTCGACATCGCGCTCGAAAAGGGTCCCGTGCGCTATGTAGATTCGGCACTTCTCAACGTGCCCGGCAACATGCTCATCTTTGCACACTCGTCGCACCTGCCTGTTGTGCGCAATCAAATGTTTAAAGCGTTTAATCGTTTGCCCGAGCTTACGCCCGGCGACACGATTGTGGTGGAGGGTAGTGGCAAAAAATATTTGTATAGCGTTGTCGTTGTACGCCGGGCCGACGCTGCGGAAGAGGTGATAGACCTCTCTGCCGATGCAGGGACACGTCTCACGCTCTCTACGTGCGATACGCTCACGAGCAAATCATCGCGTTTCGTCGTCGAAGCAGAATTTGTCGGGGTTATCTAAACAAAAAAGTGGCGAGACCCTAGGCCTCGCCACTTTGCGTTGTCTCTCAAAGAAAAGCAGTGGTGACAAGCCACGTAGAGATTGCATCTTCTGTTTTCAGGTAGACAGCGCCTTCAGGAATGTCCTTCCAGAGCCGAGAACCACAGCATTTCTCAATGCGATTACGCGCTTCCTCGGCCTCTCCTGAGTTTCGGAATGTTTTCAGGAGCGGACCGATTGTGTGTCGCGTATTTGCCATCTTGCTCTCGAAGATGAGAAGCAGGCCATAGATACCCGTCACGCTATCCTTACTCGACTTTATGGTGAGCGAAAACATGAGGCCTCCTCGCGGGGTTATAAGCGTTTCTCCAGACTAGTACTGTCTGAGACTATACAGCAGGGGAGATGGTTGTAAAATGATACGCATGACTCCTCTCGTTGCGTATACACATAGTTTTATTACCTCACTTGTATTCACGAGCATTATCGAGACGGCGGTGCTCTACGCGCTCGTACGTTTTGTGCTCAAGAAAAATATTGCTACGCGCGATATTCTCTTTGCGGGAATTTTTGCATCGTTTGCGACCATAGGCTATGTATGGTTTGTGTTTCCTGTGTTTATTCCAAAATCCGTGATGCCTTCAGTGGTGCTCAGCGAACCATTCGTTTTTCTTGTCGAAGCACTCTTCTATCGCTTGTATCTCAAGCTCTCGTGGAGAGATGCGCTTTTAGCATCTCTCGCAGCGAATCTTGCCTCGTATTTGGGCGGCCCTGCTATCCGCTGGCTGGGCTTATGGCCTGTGTGGTGAAGCATTGACTTTTTTCACAATTCTGATACAATGTTTACAGCCAGAAATGGTGCAATTCCGCAGCAATGCGGCCCACGCCCCGGGTGAGTAGGGCGGAGAAACCACATGAGTGGTGGAAGTGATACGACCGCAACTCTTGCAGGCTATGCTCTGGCAGCAGGTATTGCTCTTGCTGTCCTCGGTCAGCTCAACGGTTGGTGGTGCGGCGACGAATGCCGAGCGGACGCACAAGTGGCTCGCGAAGCACGTCTTCAGGTCAACCAGCTGCCCCCGCGTCGAGAGGCGCGGTGGGCAGATGTCACCGAAGATGGCCCCGGTCCGGCAGTGTTTCGCCCTGTTCATCAGGATGAACGTTCGCAAGGGCGGGGTATGCACCGGCGTCCGCAGCAGCAGGTGATTGTCCGCCAGCGTCAAGAATTCGACGAAGGTCAGGACTACTGCAACGAGCGTGCACACGGACTGCCGTTCAGG
>JBDKGA010000007.1:0-25889 GCA_039798465.1 Candidatus Parcubacteria bacterium
ACAAGTTGGAGAAAGGGCGCACTCACACCGAGGGCGCTCTTTTTCTTTTTGACTCTACTTTTCGCCCCTTTTTAGCTATTGTAGGGGCATGGAAAGCGACACACGAAAAGAGCTTCTCAAAGCCCTACAGCTCATTCAGCAAGCCGGCACATCCGCCGATCCAACAAAATATCGATACGTCATATACGCGCGAAAATCGACAGACGATGAAGAGAAGCAGGAACGCTCCCTCCCTGATCAGGTTCATGCTTGTCAGGAGTATGCGGACAATCTCGATCTTGAGGTAGTAGAGATCGTCCAAGAAGCAGAAAGTGCGAAGACATCCGACACGCGACCGCGCTTTCGAGAAGTGCTCAAGAACATCGCCGAGCATGGGAAGTACGACGGGATCATCGCGTGGCACCCCGACCGTCTCGCGCGCAACATGAAAGACGCGGGTGAAATCATCGATCTGCTCGATAAAAGCATCATCAAGGATCTACGTTTTCCGAGCTTTACGTTTGAAAATACGGCAAGCGGGAAAATGCTTCTCGGCATCACCTTCGTGCTCTCAAAACAGTACAGCGACAAGTTGAGCGACGACGTGAGTCGTGGCAACAAGCACAGCATCGAGGAGGGACGCTACGTCAACAAAGCAAAGCATGGCTATTACAAGGATACTGAAAAGCGACTTCAGCCGGATGGCGAGAACTTTGTTTACATCAAAAAAGCGTTTCGTATGCGCTTGGAGAATAAAACGCTCGACGAAATCGCGGCGTATCTCAACTCCTCCGGCTACACGAAGTGGACGAAAACCGGCTCGCACATTGCGTACCGTTGGGACAAACAGAAGGTTCAGAAGTTGATGCGAGACACCACTTACACCGGTGTCATTGTGTATGGCAAACGTGGCGGCAGCGTCGATCTCACCGACAAGTATGACTTTGAGCCGGCGGTTTCCGTCGATGACTTTATGCGAATCAACAAACTCGATCAAAAGTCGGAGTTCTTCAAACTCGCTCGCAAGTTCCGCAAAGGCGAGGACGTCAAAGCAAACCTCATGCGGGGTATGGTGATCTGCGCAGAATGCGGCGACACAATGGCAGCGACCATAACGACTAAGCCCAAGCAAAACAAAAGCTACTTCTATTTTCGCTGCGAAAATGACGAGTGTACACGTAAGCCACGATCGGTGCGTGCAAAAGTAGTTATCGATGCTATCCGTGCTTTCCTTGAGCAAAAACCTTTCTCGTCGCAGAGGGCATACGATCACTACGTCAAAGAAATGGAGCTTGTATCCGATGAGCGGACGCGCCAAGCCAATACAAACCTGCTAGCTTTCCGACTCAAAAAGAGTAAGTTCGAAACTCGACTCGCTCGAGCAAAAAATCTCTTGTTTGATGAGAAAGACGAGACAATACAGGCAACCCTCAAAGAGGATCTCAAAGCTCTCGGTATAGAAATCCGTGGGATCGACGCCGAAATCGAGAAAACCGAGGCCACAATCAAAGCCGGCAAGACGGCCATCCTAAACTACGAGAAGTTCCTCGAACTGATGGAAAAACTGCCTAAAACTATAGGTTCTATCAAAAACATGGCCGAACTGGACTTTGTGATCCGAAAAGTGTTCTCGAACTTTACCGTACACACAAAAAGCGTAGAAAACATAACGCTTTCTACGCCTTTTGACGCACTTTGCGACCCGAAAGTCGCTACTAGTGGGCAGAGGGAGACTCGAACTCCCATGTCTTGCGACACCAGCTCCTAAGGCTGGCGCGTCTACCAATTTCGCCATCTGCCCGCTTGTGTAGGTTCGCACATTCAGGAGAATGCGGCAAGGGCACACATTCTTTGCTGTATATAAAAACGATGCGCCGGCATCATTTTTTCTTATGTCCGCCCGCGAGGGATCGAACCTCGGACCGTCTCGTTAAGAGCGAGCTGCTCTACCAGCTGAGCTACGGGCGGATATCGAGAGATTATATACGATATTCTCCGTTTTTAAAGTACCGGGGGCGGGAGTCGAACCCGCACGGTCTTGCGACCAGGGGATTTTAAGTCCCCGCTGTCTACCATTCCATCACCCCGGCAACAGAAGACCGCTACAAAGCGGGAGGTCCGAGCCGGAATTGCACCGGCGCATAGAAGTTTTGCAGACTTCCGCGTTAACTAACTTCGCCATCGGACCTGTCCGAGAAGAGTACCATTTTGCCGCGATGAATAGAAGTCTAGACGAGGGAACTAATCCGCTGTCTATTTTTCTCGCCGTAATCTATCTCTACATCAAATGTAGGAATGGTGGAGAAGGATACTTTGCTCTTCACATAATCACGCAACGCTGAGCGTTCTCGTTTTGAAAAGGCGAGTGCTTTTTCTTCGGCACTTTCCGGCAAGACCGATATGTAGATTTTTGCGTTGTGCAAATCCGGCGAAACGTCGGCGTGTGTTACGGTAATGAGCGATTCGCGATTTGATTCGCGTGAGAAGAATTCACCGGCAAGGTGCGCAAGTGTTTCTGCTATTTGTGTCTGACGACGTGAAGGTTCGTGGTTGTTCATACAATATTCTTTTCTATACATTCTAGCGTATCTCCCGGGGCAGGCTCTTCGGAGAGTGAGATTTGTGCGCCAAACTCACCCTCATCCTGCACACGGTCTACTGATTGTCTGTTGTGCTGAATGGTGATAATCGAGCCCGTACCCACTGGTGTACCGCGACGGTGGACTCGTACAGCAGCGCCTTTTTCTATAACACCATCGAGAACACCCGCTCCTATGAGGTGTTCGTCGTGTTTGCTTGAGAACACCTTGATTATCTTTGCGCGGCCGCGAATTTCTACCACTTCGCGTTTTGGTGCCTTTTGCTTGAGTAATTCAGTGAGACGCTCCGTGAGTTTGTATATGATAGAAAAGTGTTCGATAGAAACACCGCGCTCTATCGCAAAGTTTTTGGCTAAAGGCTCAACGCCGACGTTGAATCCGGCAATGACGGCAGACAAAACACCTTTGTCGGGCATGGCTGATGCTAGCGCAGCTTTCACGTCGTTTTCGGATATGTCTCCGATACCAGCATGTACCAGCGAAAGGGCAGTAAAGTCGTCACCAATCTTTGGCAACTCAAGCATTATGGCGTCGAGCGAGCCTTGTGTATCCACGCGCACAATCACTGGCAGACGAAACTTACCGTCTTCGGGTGTTGCTGCGTGCGTAATCGTGGGCGGTGGCACAAATGCAGCACAGGCGACCTCGGCTTCTTTTTTGTTCGCGTGCACAGTAAATTCCGAACCAACAGCGGGAAGTTCATTAAAACCTACCAGTGTTACGGGTGTTGAGAAGGTTGCTTCTGAAAGTTTTTTTCCTTTGTGATCCTCCATGATGCGTATTGGGGAGAGTGCTGAGCCAGCAGAAACACATTCGCCCATGCGCATCACGCCATTGCGGATTATCAGTGTCGCAGCAATGCCGCGCTTAGGATCACGATGTGCCTCCACGACATACCCAGATGCAGGTTCGGTCGCGTCTCCCTTGAGCTCTTGTACCTCGGCAACAAGCAGTATCAGATCGAGGAGCTCAGGAATGCCCTGGCCCGTTTTTGCAGAAACCGCTACCCACGGGATATCACCGCCCAATTGTTCCAAAAAGACTTCCTTTTCGAGCAAGCTTGCCTGGGTGCGCGAAAGATCTGCGGTGGGTTTGTCTATTTTATTTATTGCAACAATAAAGGGAGTGCCGGCAGAGCGAATACTCTCGAGCGCTTCAAGTGTTTGTGCTTTTACGCCATCATCTGCGGCGACTACGAGTATTGCAATGTCTGCAATCTTGGCGCCGCGGGCACGAATTGCTTGAAAGGCAGCGTGCCCAGGTGTATCGATAAAGGTAATGCGCTTCTCTGTTCCTTCATGTTCGTGTACCACCTCGTACGCAGCGACATGCTGCGTGATACCGCCGGCCTCGTGGGCCACCGTATTTGCTTTGCGGATATAGTCGAGGAGTGTCGATTTACCGTGATCGACGTGACCGAGAACGGCAACAATGGGAGGGCGTTGGGTAGAAGAATTCATACACGAGGGCGCGGGACATACGCGAGTCGGTGCATCATACGTCTTTTTTGCCTTCTTTGCAAAAGAGTGGCATTCATCGCACAATGCCGATATGTGGCCGTTTAAGAGTTCTCGCGTGTATCTTGATTATGCAGCGGCAACCCCCCTGCGCATTGAGGCTGCTCGAGCGTCTCGTAAAAACGAAATAATCCACGGAAACCCCGGGGGAATCCACGCTGAAAGTGTTCTCGCGAAGCAAGTTTTGGAGGACGCTCGTAGCATGATTGCGCACGAACTCGGTGTAAAGGCGAGGCAGATTATTTTTACGTCCGGCAGTACCGAAGGTAATAATCTCGGCATTCTTGGCTTCGCAGAGTTTCTTTCTGCAAAGAAAAATGGCCTCGTAGGGACACACTGGATAGTTTCGGCGATAGAACATCCCTCTGTACTCGAGTGTTTCTCGGAAATAGAACGCCGCGGCGGGGCAGTGACTCATCTTGATCCAGACGCACACGGCTTTGTTGCTCCCGCTGTGCTAGAACGCGCCTTGCGCCCTGAGACAGTGCTGGTCTCGATTGGGTGGGCAAATCACGAGATAGGTACCGTGCAGCCACTTCGCGCGTTCTCACAGAGTATTGCGAAGCATGAAAAGGAGCATGGTATTCAGGTTTTTTTGCACACCGATATGGGCCAGGCACCACTTTACAAAGTACCCCACGTGCATTCATTGGGTGTAGATATGGCAGTGTGTGGTGCAGGTAAGTTATACGGCCCACGCGGTATTGGTGCGCTCTATCTTTCAAATCGTATATCTATTACGCACATGAGCTTGGGGGGCGGACAAGAACGTGGCTTGCGCGCGGGAACAGAGGCTCCGCATCTTGCGGCCGGTTTTGCAGCCGCACTTTCTGCCGCAGCCTCTGAGCGCGACACTGAAGTCCAGCGTCTTGCTGCGTTGCGCGACGTCCTGTACACAACCATCCGCGCCACTCTCCCAGAAGCGCTCAGAAACGGCACTGGGGATACGCTGCCGCATATACTCAATATCTCGCTTCCCAAGATACAGGCAGAATATGTTGTATTGGCACTCGACAAGGCTGGTATTGCCATTTCTACTCGCAGTGCCTGCAATGCAAACGAGGCGCAGTCTCATGTCGTTGCTGCGCTTGGAGGTGAAGAATGGCGTGCAAAAAATACGCTGCGTTTTTCGCTGGGCCTTTATACCACTGCTGGGGATATTCAGCGCGTTGCCCGAGAACTTATCCGCATTGTATCGCGCTAACCGCGTGATATATTTGCCGCATGGACATTGAGCAGCTCAACAAAACCCAGCTCATACTACTCACTCTTTTGGTGAGTTTTGTAACCTCTACTGCAACCGGCATCGTAACCGCCTCAATTATGCAAGAAGCGCCGCCTGCAATTACCCAAACGGTGAACCGCGTCGTTGAGCGCACGGTAGAAAAGGTAGTTCCGGGTCAAGCGGCGACGGTAGCTCTACCGATTACCAAGACCGAGACCATTGTAGTCAAAGAATCCGAAGCTATCGCACGTGGTGTCGCTCGTGTTTCTCCCTCGGTAATTCGTGTGTATACCGCGAGCGCAGATGCTCCTGTTTTCTTGAGCCTTGGCGCGGTCATTTCTTCTAGTGGCGTTATCGCTCTCGATGAATCAGCTATTGGCGAAAGACCAGAAGCAATTGTGGAGGTAGGATCGGGGGTTCATGTGCATGCGTTTGTCACATCACGAGACTCGGCACATGGCGTGGCATTTCTTTCGGTGGCCACAAGCACCATTGATGGAAAACCGGTTCCCGCGTGGAAACCCATCGCACTCTCGAGCCAGCGTCCCGTTCTCGGTCAGACCGTCGTTACTCTTTCGGGCAAAACAGCACTTCGTCTCGGGCAGGGAATCCTCGCTTCCACAGAGAGTATCGGTGAAGGGGGTGCGCAGCTCTTTGAGACAGATATTGCCGCCACGCTCGTCATGGCAGGAGGGCTCCTGATAGACGCCGACGGGGGAGTTCTCGGTATGAGCACCGGGGTATCTCGCGCAGCAGGAGAAGCAGTTTTTGTTTCCGCGAATGTTCTCGAGGTAAAATAGGGGACCAGAAGGAGGGAAGACAAGTTTGCATTAGTGTGGTAAAATATAAACAATCACGCGTATGTCGACACCATTCAACAACTACACAACAAAAGCCAAGGAGGCTATTCACCGCGCTCACCAGCTTGCCGTAGAGCGCGGCCACAATCAGGTATCTACCCTGCATTTGCTTGCTGCACTCATGATGCAAGAAGAAAGCATGGTGCTTCCCATGCTCGATCAGGTAGAAATAGACGTCGCTCACCTCACGGATTCTGTCCTCGAGCTCATCGAGGGCACCAATGGCAACACCGCTGTTTCTCCGAGTTTCCAACTGTATCTCACCCCCGAACTTGTGCGCGTGTTTGAGGCTGCACCGCGCATTGCGGCAAGCTTCAATGATCAATTCGTCTCTCCAGAGCACCTCTTGCTCGGTATTGCAGAAAATCCTGGCCCAGCCGCCGATATTCTTGCACGTTTCCGTGTAGACAGGACTGCGCTTGCACGCGTTCTCACCGATATAAAAGAAGGTGAGATTCGCGGTGATGTCGAGGGAGACAAAAAGCCGCGTGCGCTTGCACGATTTGCGCGCTCCCTCACGGATCGCGCTCGCGAAAACAAGCTCGACCCTGTTATTGGTCGCGATACCGAAATAATTCGCGTAATTCAAATACTTTCGCGTCGCACCAAAAATAACCCCATCCTCATCGGAGAAGCCGGTGTTGGCAAAACCGCTGTCGCGGAAGGCTTGGCGCAGCGCATGGCAAGTGGCGATGTTCCTGAATCGCTCCGCGGCAAAGAGCTCATCCAGCTCGATCTGGGGCTCCTTATTGCGGGCACCAAGTACCGTGGAGAATTTGAAGAACGTCTCAAGCAGGTGATGAAAGAAGTCGAGCGCTCCGAAGGAAAGATAATCCTCTTTGTTGACGAAATGCATACGCTCGTCGGTGCTGGCGCTGCCGAGGGTTCTATGGATGCCTCAAACATGCTCAAGCCCGCACTTGCCCGGGGTGAAATACGCATCATTGGCGCTACAACACTCAAAGAATACCAAAAGCATATCGAGCACGACCCAGCGCTCACACGCCGCTTTCAGCCAGTGTATGTAAACGAGCCCTCACTCGACGACACTATGGCGATACTTCGCGGCCTCAAAGAGCGCTACGAACTTTTCCACGGTGTTCATATTACCGATGATGCAATCATCGCAGCCGTGCAGCTTTCTTCGCGCTACATAACAGACCGTTTCTTGCCCGATAAAGCCATAGACCTCATCGATGAAGCCGCTTCTGCACTTCGTCTCTCACTCGAAAATAAGCCGCCACAACTCGAAGAAGCGCATCGCAAGATTACCCGCCTTGAAATAGAAAAAGAAGCGCTCAAAAAAGAAGCAGAGGAAGGGGTAGAAAAAGCGCAGATGCGTGTGCGAACTATCGAAAAGGAAGTCGCCGATTTGCGCGACGGAACTCGTGAGCTTGAGCTCAAGTGGAAAAACGAAAAAGAAACACTCACCGAAATAAAAGAATCAAAATCTGAGCTTGAGCGAGCACGCCTCGAGGCAGATGCTGCCGAGACTCGCGGTGATCTCACCAAAACTGCCGAGGTGCGTTACGCCAAAATCCCAACACTCGAAAAGGAGATAGAGGTTGCAACAAAACGCCTCAAAAAATTACAGCTCACGCGGCGTGTGTTGCGCGAAGACATTACTGGCGAGGATATCGCAGGGGTTGTTTCGCGCTGGACTGGTGTTCCCGTATCACGCATGCTCGAAGAAGAGGCAGAAAAGCTCTCGCGCATGGACGAGGAACTCAAGAAGCGCATCGTGGGGCAAGACGAAGCTGTCCAAAAGATTGCTGATGCAATACGTCGTTCGCGTGCGGGTATTGCCGATCCGCACCGCCCTGTGGGCTCTTTCTTGTTCCTTGGCCCCACCGGCGTTGGTAAGACCGAACTTACCAAGGCCCTGGCCTCGTTCCTCTTCAACAGCGATTCAGCGCTCATTCGCGTGGATATGTCTGAGTACATGGAGAAGCATGCTGTATCGAAGATTATCGGCAGTCCTCCGGGATACGTTGGGCACGACGAGGGAGGGGGGCTCACCGAGCTCGTTCGTCACCGCCCATACTCAGTGGTACTTTTCGATGAAATCGAAAAAGCACATCCCGAAGTGTTTAATATCCTGCTCCAGGTCTTGGACAATGGTCGCCTCACCGATGCCAAGGGTCGCGTGGTGAACTTCAAGAACACGGTAATCATTCTTACCTCAAACATCGGTGCCCAATATATCGACAAGCTCTCAGGCCTCGGCTTCGGGGCACACGGCTCACAGGGCACCGAAAATGAACGCTACGCGCAGGCAAAGACCAAGGTGATGGACTCGCTCAAAGAATTCTTCCGCCCCGAATTTCTCAACCGTCTCGATGAGATATTGGTGTTTGATATCCTGAGCCCCGAACACGTGCGCAACATTGTTCGCATGCAGGTAGATGTTGTAGCAAAGCGTCTCGAAGAAAAAAATATCGCACTCACCGTTTCTGATTCAGTTCTTGAGCATCTCGCCAAAGAAGGGTATAGCCCGCAGTATGGTGCTCGACCGCTCAAGCGATTGATACAGACCAAGATTATGACACCGATAGCCAACATGATGGTTGCTCGCGGTGTACTTGAAGGCGGTTCGGTAAAAGTCGATTTCAAGCCAGACGCAGTAACACCAGAGCGCGGTGAGTTCACCTTTGACGTGCGTAAAGGTCCGGAACGAGAACGTGGGGCACGTGCGCGCGGGAAGGTTGCTGCGCATTAAATACATAGCTTATTGTGTGGCACAAAATGAAAAACACCCTTCTGGGGTGTTTTCATTTTGTGCGCCGGGCAGGATTCGAACCTGCGTAGCCCGAAGGCAATAGATCTACAGTCTACCGCTTTTGACCGCTCAGCCACCGACGCATCGAAGTGCAGTGGCGTATCCGCACACTGCCGCAACCCGCACAGTATGCCGTATTTTTGGCCATGGTACAATATCTCCATGCGCATAGAGCGTTTTCACGTCTTAAGCATGATAACGAGCATGCTCATGCTGATGCCTGCTTTTGTGGGTGCGGCAGGTATTCCCGAAAAAATAGTCACCTGCCAGGGAATCAACTGCACCTGTGCAGACCTCACCACCGTTGCCCAAAACATCATTAATCTCAGCATTTTTGTTGCCATATTCCTCTCCGCTATTCTTTTTGCCTGGGCGGGCTGGAAGATGATTTCGGGCCGTTCTATGGGAAGTCATGGGGCAATCGACGAAGGTAAAGAGGTGCTCTGGAACGTGGTTATAGGCCTCGTTATCATTATTGCCGCCTGGCTCATCGTGGACACGATAGTGAAGACCATTACCGCAAGCGGTACCGTAAAGGGTGTCTGGAACAGTATTTGCCCCAGCAGGTAGGGGGCGGCGAGGGATTGCGCAGACAAGGCCTTTCTGGTATATTTGCGCGCATGTCCCAGGATCAACTCATAAAGCTCGTCCACAAGCCAACAGCCGAGGTGTATTGGACTCGCAAAAACAAGAAGCTTGTCGAGCGCAAAATAAAGCTGAAAAAGTATTCAAAAACTCTCCGCAAACACGTGATGTTTGAGGAATCAAAGAAGTAAAAGAAAAGCCCTCGCTACCGAGGGCTTTTCTTTTTGCCGATTACGCGATACCCTTGGGCATCAGGGTCCATCGTATAATGGTAGTACAACGGTCTCCAAAACCGTTAGCCTAGGTTCGATTCCTAGTGGGCCCGCAAACGACCAAAAATCCGTGCCTGCGCACGGGTTTTGTGCGTTTGCAGGAGATGGGAATGGTTAACAAAATTTCAAAACGAAAAGGGCGCTGATTGCTCAGCGCCCTTTGAAAGACCTCTTACTCCTGCTTTGCCAACTCATCAGTAAGGCGGTTGAGCAGCGCTCCGAGTGCGCCAATGATGATGAGGTCGGCGAGAACAAATCCCGTCGCCACCCGCATCACGCTCATCACCCACTTCGACATTATGGGGCCGCCCATAAAATGGGCAGTCCAAATAACGATGAGAACCACGAGTGGGATTGCAGAAACGAACAAGTCGAGTACGTACCCGCCTGCGCTACCAACACGCCCCACCATGTACTGCGAAGCCTGAATGAGTAGGTAGAAGAGCCCGACGTATGTCATGCTCTCCGTAAAAAACGCTGCCTTGCGAGCTGTGGTAGAACCAATCGGATCCCACTCTGGCGCAAGCCAGTAGAGAAACCCAAGTCCTGCTGCAAGCAGAAGGGAAGATCCAACTTGCATGGGGAGTTTCCCCACGATGCTGGAACTCGTTTCCGTAGCCATTAGACATCTCCTTCTTCGTGATAATTCTTTAGCACAATGCTATGGCGATAATGATACAAAATATTTAGATTGTCAATCTGTTCCTCGTTATCCACACAAAATAGACTGGCGAGTTTAAAGGTGCTGTAGTATGAACCTGTTAGCCCTTAGCGCTTTTGCCTATGCTCGGCGGACACTAGCAAGCGGCCCCTTCGGGGGCCTTTTGCATGCATGCGGTATACTTAGCCGCGATGAGCACGCCGCACGAGTACAAAGAAAAGCCAGGCGCATGCAAGGCGTGTGGCAATAGTCCCGTCAATCACACCGTCTCCTACATATTCAACACACTCAACGTGTTGTTTAGTATGCTCTCGCGCCGCTTGGCGCACACCACAATACTTGAGCGCTTAGACACCGGCGCGCGGGTACTCATGGACACGCTCGACATCGTTCACACGCGTGTCATGGGAAAATTGGGCCTCGTACGATGGGGAACTGAAGTTGCTCAAGCACGCACGTATCGCTCACAGGTAATCTGGGAAGAGGCGCGGCGACGCGGAATCCCCATGGAACAAATGTTTCTCTTTGGCACCGCGACCGACACGTACCGTGCTCATGTGCGCGGTGCGTGGCAGTATTTCAAAAGTATTCCGCTGCCGCCAGAAGTCCCACAAAATTCATATCTCTGGGTAGACGACAAACTCATTCTCAAACAAGCCCTCGCCGAGCTTAAGGTGCCAGCGCCCAAAGCGGTAAGCGTATGCTCTCTCGCTGCTGCACGCGCCGCATTTGCGCAAATTGGCGCACCTGTTGTCGTTAAACCCCGCTGTGGATCTCGCGGCAGGCACACCACCACCGCCATCGAAACAGAAAAAGATTTAATAGCTGCATTTAAAGTCGCGAAGCAACTCTGTCACTTTGTCTCAATCGAGCGATACTTAGCGGGGCCTGTCTGTCGCGGCACGGTGATAGGAAACAAGCTCGTAGGATTTTTTGAGGCGTTTCCGCCTACCGTAGAAGGCGACGGACACTCGACAGTGGCACAGCTTATCGAAAACACCAACGCCGCTCGACATGAGCGCGTGCAAGCAATTATTGCGACTGGCGAACACGAGGCTCAGCTCGCACGCCAAGGACTCACGCTCGATAGTGTGCTACAGAATGGTCACAAGATTTCTCTCACACACCGTACGGGGCGACTCTTTGGCGGCGTAACGCGCGAGCTTTTAGAAACAGTACATCCGAAACTGCGTGAGTACCTTGAAAAAGCGGCCACAGGACTCGATGTTCCGGTAGTGGGATTTGATCTCATTATTCCCGACCCGGAAGCAGATCCCGAAAACCAGGAGTGGGGGATTATCGAGGCAAATTCGCTGCCCTTTATCGATTTACACTACCTCCCGCTCTACGGGAAACCTTCAAACCCCGCTGCTGCGGTGTGGGATTTGTGGAAGTCGGAGTAATCCACTGTATTTCTTTGTTTTTCTTCCACCAGGTGCGCTGCCGTTTTGCGTAGTGCCATATTTCATTTTCGAGCTGCACAAGCGCATCTGCTTTACTTAAAATATCTCGCGCCAAGCGTGATAGGTAGCGATATTCGAGCCCGAGAGCCTCCATGCGCTTCCAGGAGAGACCTTGAGCATGTAGTGAGCGCACCTCCGCCATCATGCCCGCTTTCATGCGTGCCGCGAGACGGTCGTGAATCCTTTTTCTCAAAACTTCATCAGGCCAATCAGTTCCTATCCATTCTGTTTTGTATGCCGTACGACGTGGCGCGACCTTGGCGGGAGTTTTTGTGGTGTAGGCTATTTCGAGAGCACGAATGAGGCGAGACTTGTTGTTGCGCTCACTCGGAGTATCCATAGCTGCTGCTCGTGCAGAATCTTTCTCTTTGAGGAGAGTAAATAGTTGAGCGGCACTTTTTGTAGAAAGTTTTTTGCGCACAGCCTCATTGCGTTCTACTTGTGCAAGTGTGGTATGACCCAAGAGTGCGTCGATATAAAATCCCGTGCCACCGCAGATAATCGGTAGCTTACCGCGCACATGAATATCCTCGATTGCCTGCCGCCCCAGCTGCACAAAAGCGTGCGCGGTAAAAACTTTTTTGGGGGAAACAACGTCGAGCAGGTGGTGCGGCACGCCGCGCATCTCGCGCTTTGTTATCTTTCCACTCCCAATATCAAGACCCTTGTATACCTGCCGCGAATCAGCAGATATGATTTCACCACCACGCTCCTTGGCCATTTTTACTGCCAGTGCACTCTTACCAGAGGCCGTTGGGCCGACAATTACGAGGACTGGGATGGCTTCCATACACGCACACTAAAGAGAATCAGCCCCGAAGTCAAAGACTCCGGGGCTGATAGGTAAGAACCAGCAGTGATTATGCCGCTCGTTTCAGTTCTTCCTTATGCACTCGCATAGATTCGACTACTGGATCTGCTGCGCCGAGCAGTTGGCGACCCATGACGACGAAGTTCGCGCCGTTTGCCATGACGCGCGCCGGTGTATCAACGCGTTTCTGGTCGCCTGCATCTGTGCCAGGTGAGCGTACTCCCGGGACGACCAGGAGCACATCTTCGCCAAGTTCTTTACGAAGATGGGTGACCTCTTCGGCTGAGCAGACGATACCGGTTGCGCCGGCACCAACAGCGAGCTTTGCGAGTCCAATGACTTGATCCAGTGGGCGTCGATGATAGACATCATCGCAGGTCTTCTCGTCAAAACTGGTGAGGACAGTAACTGCAAGGACATGCGTGTGAACGCCGAGCGCCATTCGAGCCTCGCGAACCATTGCAGGACCTCCCGAGGCATGTACGGTTACTGCCCACGGACGATGTGCTGCGACACGCTTACAGATGTTGCTGACCGTGTTCGGGATATCGTAGCTCTTGAGATCGAGCATAACCCGCCCGTAAACAGACAGTTGCGGCAGGAGATGATCGAACCCTTCCGCAAACGCAAGGTCGTTCACCTTCAGAATTGCTCCCGTCGGACGCATCCGATCAGCGATTGAGAGTGTTTCTTGCAGTGATTTGCCATCCAGCGCAGCGATAATGACATTGCCGAGCTCGACGTTTGGATCACATCTGAGCATCTCGCCGCTTGCAATGAGTTCACGGCGAATGTCGTGAAGCCGCATACCTGCCCACACAGGACACCTGATATTGAGTTTTGCAAACTCCTCACGCCAACCTTGTTCGCGATCGGCTAGTACAAGAATACCGAGAACATCGAGACCTTTTTCGATACATTGTTGGTACGGTCCGAGTTTGGATCCGCCGTCTGTGATGACATCGTCGATGATGACGACCTTTTCACCAGGTCTGCAGTTACCAATCATCTTCGCGTCGGCAACGCGACCTTCCTTTGCTTCGGCGCGAATGGTGAGGTAGGGAATGCCTGTCGCTGCCGAAAGTGGTCCCGCGATGCACGAAACAGCGTCGGGTACCTCGACGAACCTGTCGACTCCCAGCCACCGCAAAGGTGGCATATAAAGATCGACGAGTCGCCGTAAGACACGCGGGTGCGAACGTGCGTCCCGCAGATTGAGATAGACATCGGTCGTGCCACCCTTTTTGAGTGGAAGACGCCGTGAATTGTCGTGCTTGATAACGGGGAGCAAGTCCCGCACGACTTGAGCATGGTCTCTAGGCGAAACCCAGTCCCACGAGGGGATGATGCCTGTAGTCATCTTGTAAACTCCTCTCTTCGAAAGATGCAAGTCAATGTGCTTGCCGACGGGACTGTAGCACGTCGGAGAAAACGGGTCTATGTGCCGGAAGAGAGACTTGAACTCTCAAGGGGTTGCCCCCGCACGATTTTGAGTCGTGTGCGTATACCATTCCGCCATTCCGGCAATGTAACTGAACCCACAGTGTACGACTTTTTGTGTTGAAAACCAAATATTCGGCGCGTGATATAATCCTGCCATGCCAGAACAACGACGCATACAAGATTCAATTTTTTGGGTAGAAGTTGAACGCATTGTGCCCAACCCATTTCAACCACGCAAAACATTCGATGAAACAGCGCTTGCATCTTTGTCCGAATCTATTCGTCAATACGGTGTCTTGCAGCCACTCACCGTAACTCGCAAAGAGCGATTTCTCCCCGAAAAGGGAATCGAGGTGTGGTACGAACTCATCGCTGGTGAGCGCCGCTTACGCGCCTCTAAACTTGCCGGACTTCGCGAAGTGCCGGTAGTCATCCGTAGCGGAGAAGACGACGACCGCGTAAAGCTCGAGCTCGCCATTATCGAAAACCTCCAGCGCGAAGATTTGAACCCAATAGACCGCGCACTCGCGTTCAATAAGCTTGCCACAGATTTTGGACTCAAACACATTGAGATAGGGAAGCGCGTGGGCAAGAGCCGCGAATACGTCTCAAACACACTTCGCATACTTCTCTTGCCACAAGAAATGCAAGATTCGCTTGCGCGAGGCGATATCACCGAAGGTCACACGCGACCACTTCTCATGCTCATGGATAAGCCCGAAGAACAAAAGACACTGTTCCACGAAATTGTCCTCAAGAAACTCACTGTGCGTGATTCAGAACAACTCGCGCGTCGTGTTGCGGTAGAAAAATCTCGTAAGGGCGATCTCACTCCTGAGCTCCTCTTGCTCGAGCGCGAACTTACCGAAAGTCTTGGTACCCGTGTGCGCATTGAAAAGAAAGACCAGGGAGGAAAGCTCCTCATCGATTTCTTTTCGGCAGAAGATTTGGCACACATACGTCGCATGCTCTCACTGACACAAAACGGAAGTCTGCAGCAGGTAGCGCCCCCGGTAGCGCCAATCATCCCGGAGCCTGAGGTCGCCGCCGATACGAGCACAGAAAATATATCTGTTCCTACCCCCGAAGTGGCGCCAGCTCCTGTGGCACCAACTCCTCCTAAGGAAGAAGAGGACCTCTACTCAATCAAGAATTTTAGTCTCTAGCGAGAGCGCTCTTGTTCGCCCAGTGCAGTGCGGATGTGTTTTTTGGCAGCGCTTGTTTTTGCCATATCGAGCCATTTGCGTGATGGTTTTGCTGAAGGCTTAGTGATTATTTCCACCATGTCGCCATTGCGAAGTGCTGTATCGAGCGATACCATCTTGGCATTTACGCGTGCGCCACTCATGTGGTGTCCGAGCTGTGTGTGTACCGCAAAGGCAAAATCTATTGGCGTGGCCCCGAGCGGCAAATCAATGACATCGCTCTTGGGGGTAAATACAAATACGCGATGACTAAAGAAGTCGCTCTTGAGGTGATCGAGATACTCGCCGGATTCCTCGTGTGTGTCTTGAGCACGTGCCAAATCTTTTATCCACTCAGGAACACTCTTTGGTGCCGCGCCTTGTTCGCTCTGAGCCTCCACGCCGCCCAGGACGGGGAAAAATTGTTTGAGCCATTGGAGTCCGCTGCGTGGAGAGGCTGTATGCGTACCTTGCGCTTCTTTGTACGTAAGGTGTGAAGCAATCCCGTAGAGCGCTTCTTGGTGCTGTGCTTCGGTGCGGAGCTGCATCTCGAGCGCACCACCATCGCCGGTGTACACGGTCGTATGAATACTTTGGTATCCGTTTGGCTTCGGAAATGCAATGTAGTCTTTTATTTTTCCCGGTACCGGACGCCAGTGGCTGTGAATGATACCGAGCGCAGCATAGCAATCGGCCACCGAAGGAAATATGACGCGCAGTGCAATAATGTCGAAGATGGTGCTTATGTCCCAGTTTTTGCGCTCAAGTTTGCGAAAGAGGGAATAAATACCCTTGATGCGCGCCTCGGTGCGAAAGGTACGGATGTTTGCTTCGCCCAGTTCGCGCTTGAGGTCGCGCTCTATTTTTTCGAGTCGACGGTCTGTTTCGTTGCGGCGCTCTTTGAGAAGTTCGCGCGTCTTTTCGTACTCTTTGGGAAGTGCCCACGGAAAGGCGGCATCTTCGAGCTCTTGTTTGAGCACACTCATACCAAGTCTGTCGGCGATGGGGGCGTATATCTCGAGTGTTTCGAGCGCGATGCGTTCGCGTTTTTCTGGACGGGGGACATGTTCCAAGGTTTTTGCATTGTAAAGCCTATCCATGAGCTTGATGATGAGTACGCGAATGTCTTGCGCAGTTGCCGCAAAAAGTTTGCGCAGTGATTCGGTATGACGCTCCATGCCGCGGTATTTGAGCGTACCGAGCTTAGTGACTCCCTGTACAAGAGAAAGCACCGCGGGGCCAAAGTCTCGCAGGAGAGTTTCCTCGGCCACTCCGGCATCTTCTACCACGTCATGCAAGAGTCCTGCGGCGACAGTCTCGGCATCCATGCCTATCTTTGCGAGTGAGTATGCTACGCCAGCCGGATGCACAAAGTATGCCGCCCCCGAAAAGCGCTTCTGTTCTCCGTGTGCATTTTGTGCAAACACGTACGCATTGGAGACTAGCTTTACGCTGGCGGCATCTTTTGCGTTCATTTCGGTCAAAATGTCTTTGAGGGGACACAACGTTTCTTGCATACCTCCATGGTACGCGCCAAGAAGCTTGTTGACAACAATAAATGATTATTGGTTGACCAACCGCCAACTTGGCGCTATTGTGCCGCGAGCTGTCACTTTAGGAAGGGAATTCGCTCATGTGCACGATGGAAACTCCTATGGGTCTCTTTTTTCCTCAAGCAGGGAACTTTGGAGGCAACGGGACTCTTCCTCTCATTTCTATTCCCCAGAGGGAATGGTATTGCCCTGTCTGTCACACAGAAGGCTCGGGTAACGTGGACGGAAAAACCTGCCCCCACTGCGGGAATCAAATGGTTACTAAGGACTAGGGAGTTTGAAAAAGGCGGCACCGATTTCGGTGTCGCCTTTTTGTTTTTCAATTTTATGCGGATTATGATTAGGGCAAACTTTGTTTGAGCAGCGCTCCGGGATCGTCTTTGTGCCTTCCATCATGAGAGAGCTGCATTCTTTGCATATGCGGCCAGTGGGACGTGCTTTGATGGCAAGTTTGCAGTCGGGGTAGTTGGAACACGAGAAGAACGGCCCAAAGCGACCGCGACGTTCTACCATCTGACCGTTTGCGCGCTTTTCTTTTTCGCACACGGGGCACATGACGCCAGTCGTATTTAGCAAAGCATCTTTTTTGATGTACTTACACTTGGGATACTTTGAGCATGCTATAAAGCGACCGAACCTTCCCTCGCGCTCCATGAGCTGTGAATCGCATTGCGGACACTTTTCATCAAGCATTTTTGGTGGCTCCATCTCAGTGCCGTCTTCTTTGCGCGACCCTTTACATTCAGGGAATTTTTTGCAGCTCATGAAGCGCCCACCGCGTGAGAGCTTGTATTCCATAGGCCCTTTGCATACTGGGCAGAGAAATTCTGCGGGCGCTTCGCCCATGCTCGTCACTTTGGCAATTTTATCTTTTGCTTTTACTGCCTTGTGGAAAGCAACATAAAATTCTTTGAGGGTTTTTTCGTACTCACGTTTACCTTCGGCGATTTCATCGAGCTCATCTTCCATTTCAGCAGTAAAGGTATCCGAAATGTACTCAGCGAAATTGCTCTCGATAAACGAAGATACCACGTCGCCAGTTGCGGTTGGCACCAGTGTTCGGCCCTGCTTATCAACGTACCCACGCGCTTCGAGTGTCGAGATGATAGATGCGTAGGTAGATGGGCGACCAATACCGCGCTTCTCAAGCTCTTTTACCAAACCTGCTTCGCTGTAGCGACCGGGTGGCTGCGTCTCTTTGCCCTCTGTGTGTGCTTCAACAAGCGTCAGCGAATCCCCAGTCGTCACCTGTGGGAGCTCAACATCTTCCCCGCGCGCTTCTGGGTCTGCCTTGAGCCACCCTTCGTATATCACACGAGAACCAGTGACGGTAAAATTGGGCACCGACGCACCAGATACTGTTGCCACAATCTTTGTACGCGAGAGTTTTGCGTCGGTCATTTGGCTTGCGAGGGTGCGCGCGCGGATGAGTTGGTACAGCTTTTTTTGGTCATCAACAGCACCGGCAGAGCGCTTGCGTGGATCGGTGGGACGAATCGCCTCGTGCGCCTCTTGGGCAGACTTACTTTTTGTTTTGTAGGTATGTGCTTCTGCAAACTGTTCGCCAAATTCACTACCCACCGCAGCAAGTAGGGCAGCTTGGGCTTCTTTTGCAAGATTGGTACTGTCGGTACGCATATAGGTAATGAATCCTTGCTCATACAATTTTTGTGCAGCGCGCATGGTGCGCGAAGGGGAGAAGCCAAGTCGAGTTGAAGCGGCTTGCTGCAAAGTAGAGGTGGTAAATGGTGCGCGGGCCGAACGATTTTGCTCACTCTCTTCGACAGCGGATACTTCCCATGGGCCTTTTTCTGCGGCAGCCAAAATGCGCGCACCTTCTTTTTCGTCGCGCGGCTCTTCTACGCAGGTAGCAGTAAACGAGGCGCCTTTTTTTGTTTTGAGTTCAGCTGAGATAACCCAGAATTTTTCGGGGATAAAAGCCCGTATTTCGCGCTCTCGCTCCATGAGTATGCGGAGTGCCGGAGATTGCACGCGCCCCGCAGAGAGGCCATAGCGCACCTTCTTCCACACAAGCCCCGAAAGGTCGTACCCAAAAAGCCTATCCAGCACACGACGTGCTTCTTGTGCCTTGCGTAGATCCTGATCGATTGCGCGCGGATGAGCGAGTGCTTCGTGTACCGCGTTTTGAGTAATTTCGTGGAACACAATACGTTTGGCTTTTTTGAGTCCAATAGTTTCGGCCAAGTGCCATGCAATAGCTTCGCCTTCACGGTCGGGGTCTGTTGCAAGAATGGTTTCTTTTGCCTCTGCGGAAAGCTCACGCAAATCGGCAATGACCTTTTTCTTCTCAGCTACTATTTGATAGCGGGGAACAAAGCCACCTTCAATATCGATAGCGTCCTTGCTGCTCTTGGGGAGATCACGTATGTGACCCACTGAAGCACGCACCACATAGCCCTCACCGAGATATTTCTCGATGGTCTTGGCTTTTGATGGTGACTCGACAATAACTAATTTCATGGCGATAAGCTGTAGCGCGATTGATACGCTGTGTCAAATCATACACTATATTTGTATACGCTTTGTAAAACGCTCTACTGCGGATACAATGGCCCCTATGTTCAGCATGACTCCCAAGCTCGGTATAGATCTCGGCACCACAACCGTGCTCGTCTTTTTGCCTGGAAAAGGCATCGTTTTGCATGAGCCGTCGGTGGTTGCCGTAGCGCGTGGAGAAAACAGAGTGTTGGCTGTGGGTAATGACGCAAAAGAAATGGTTGGCCGTACTCCCGACGAAATAATCGCCTATCGCCCCATGAAAGACGGCGTGATTGCCGATTACCGCGTCACCGAGGCGATGTTGCGCTACTACATTCGCAAAGCACTCGGCCGCTGGAACATTTTCCGCCCGGAAGTACTTATTTCGGTACCTGCGGGAGTTACTTCTACTGAGCGTCGCGCAGTGGTGGAAGCTGCCACCAAAGCCGGAGCACGTGCAGCGTATGTCATAAAAGAACCCATTCTTGCCGCGATAGGTGCCGGTATTCCGATTCACGAAGCTCGCGGTCACATGATTGTAGATATTGGCGGTGGCACCACAGACGTGGCCGTCATCTCTCTCGGCGGTATTGTTGCTTCAACCTCAGTAAAATGCGCCGGTAATCGTATAGATCATGCAATCGCCGATCACATAAAAAAGACATACAACCTCTCCATCGGAGACAAGATGTCTGAGGAAATAAAGATTCAAGTGGGCTCTGCGGTACCGATGGAAGAAGAGCTCACTATGCAGGTAAAGGGGAGAGACCACCTCACCGGTCTCCCGCGCACCATCGAGCTTGGCAGCAACGAAGTCGTGCGCGCCATAGGCAAAGAATTGCGCCAAATGGTGCAGGCCATCAAGGATGTTCTCCAAGAAACCCCTCCGGAACTTTCCGCCGACATTATCGACAACGGTATCATTATGACTGGCGGCTCGTCTCAGCTACGCAATCTCACCGAACTCGTCTTTCGTCGCACCGGTGTAAAGGCGCGCCTCGCGAAAGACGCACCCTATTGTGTTGTAAAAGGCACCGGCGAAGCACTCAAGCACCTCGATACATACAAAAAGGCAATTATTGCCAAGAAGTAGCGATTACTCCTCGCGCTTCAATTCATCGATATCCGCCATGAGCTTGCGGAGATCTGACTGTATCGCGGCGAGCGTTGCGCTGCGCATTTCGTGGTTGCGCAATTTTTTCGCATCTTCTTCGCTCATTTCTTCTACGTCCTCGCTCATTTCTTCGACGTTTTCCTGAAGCTCTTCCACATCTTCGCTAATATCCTCAACATCTTCCTGAATCTCGCCGACATCCTCGGTAATTTCCTCGATATCTTCTTGAATCTCTTCCACGTCCGCACTCACTTCCTGGAGGCTTTGCGTTGTGTAGTTGATCGTCATTTGAATGAAAATGGCAAGGTAAATTGCCTCGAGCGAGACAATAGTGGTGAGAATGAGGAGCATCTGGTTAAAATCAATCACCTTCGCCCACACAGCAACGAATGCCCCGGCAAAAAAGACGGTGTGGAGAATGAGTGAGGGCACAGAACCCACCCATCGAGTAAAAGAGAGGGCGGTTTTTTGCACAGGATCTTGCTGCATGAGGGGAGTATAGCATTTTGATGGGCCAAGGCGGCTCCTGTGGCTGTGGACTTGCATTTTTTTGGTTTTCTTTTATACTTCTCCCACTATGGCAAAGATAGCGATTATCGAGACGGGCGGAAAACAGTACGTTGTCACCAACGACACTGTGCTTACCGTTGAAAAACTCGACACTACCGGCAAGACAATTACCTTCGACAAGGTACTCCTCATCGACGATGGCTCTAAGGCCCAGATAGGGAAGCCGTATGTTGCTGGAGCATCAGTAAAAGCCGAGCTCATCGAAGAAGGTCGCGCTGACAAAATAACCGTCATCCGCTACCGCCCTAAGAGTCGCTACGCAAAAAAGAAGGGCCACCGCCAGCCATTCACCAAAGTTCGCATCACTGCGCTTCCGTAATCTCAAAGAAATACCGCCTCGAAAGAGGCGGTTTTCAGTATTGCATGTCTAGGTGTCAGGCGAAGATACCCTGAGCCACCCGCAGTGCCATAACGAACGAAGCAACGAGTATAACGCCAGTGCTTATGAGCCACGCCAACACATATTCTTTTCTTTTCGGATTAAATAACTCCCGGACTCCATCAGGAGTATGTCGCGTGACGATGGCAACGAAGAAATTGAGGGCCTGCAATATTCCGAAGAATAAAACAAACAGTCCTGCGGTTACTAGATTGTGCAACATCGTAAGATGCTCCCTGGTTACTACAGCTTGTCTGAGAATACAACAACTACCTCCTATTCGCCAGCGCCGTCTTGAGTGTCTCCGCATCCGCATACTCGAGCTCGCTGCCGGTGGAGAGGCCACGGCCAAGCATGGTGACGCGCATGCCCACTTCTTCTAAATCTTCGCGCACGCGTATAGCTGTCGCGTCTCCTTCGGGATTTGCAGGGAAGGCCAAAATTATTTCTGTAGGATTTTTTTTCTGTGCGAGCGCGAGCAGTTCGGGAATACGGAGATGGGATGCCTTTTCGCTTGCGAGCGAGACAGTGCCGCCGAGTACAAAATAACGGCCGCTGTAGGTGCCACTGCGTTCGAGTGCGAGAACATCGGCGTCGCTCGCAACCACCGCAAGCAGTGTGTCGTCGCGATTAGGATTAGCGCACAAGCCGCACAGTGGCTGCGCCGAGGCATGAAAGCGGCGGCACTCGGGGCACTGATGCACTGCAGAGCCAAGCTGCTGCAGTGCTTCGGCGAGTTCGCGTCGCGCACCCGGGTGGCGCAAAATAAATTGTACAAAACGAAACGCTTGCCGCGGTCCAATCCCGGGGAAGCGCTCAAAGAGAGAGGCAAGTTGCGCGAGCGGATCCATATCAGAATGGCGCGTCTTCAGTATCTACTTCGGCCTGCGGCGTAAAGTCTCCAAAGTTACTCGTCTCAACAGTCTTAAACGTTGTCTGTTCGTCATCAAAGAGTAGGTCTACCTTGCCGATGGGTCCGTTACGATGCTTTTCGATGAGAATTTGTGCGACGTTGTTCTTTTCGTCTCTGTTTTCACTGCGGGTACCGGTCATGTCCTCGCGGTGAATAAACATCACGACGTCTGCGTCTTGTTCGATAGAACCCGAATCGCGAAGGTCGGAAAGGCGAGGGCGGCCGCCACGCTGCTCCACAGCGCGCGACAACTGCGAAAGCGCAAGGACGGGGATGTCGAGTTCACGTGCCATACCCTTGAGTCCGCGGGATATTTCGGTGGTTTGTTGCACCAGTGAGTCCGAGCCCTTACTACTCGTAGGAGTAATGAGCTGCAAGTAATCGACAATCAAAAGCGCCAAACCTTTTTCTGCCTTGAGGCGGCGCGCAACGCTTCGCATCGAGAGCAAGGTTGTCCCCGGCTTGTCGTCGATATAAATAGGAGCGTCGCTGAGTGTTGCAATTCCGTCTTGCAAGCGTTCGTACTCTTCGTCTTTCTTAATCTTACCGGTACGCAGGCGCCACGAATTCACCCCGGCTTGCGCCGCAAGCATACGATCGACAAGTTGTTGCGAACTCATTTCGAGTGAGAAAACACCCACCGGCGTGTTGTGTTTGGTTGCTGTTTGGCGAGCAATATCGAGCGCGAGGGCTGTTTTACCCATACTCGGACGAGCGGCGAGGATGATGAGATCAGATTTTTGTAATCCGGCGAGCATGTTGTCGAGCTGCGGGAAGCCAGTGGGGACACCACGCATACCGCCATCGTGTTTTTGCAACTTTTCCAAGCGCTCCCAGGCTTCAGAAAGTTCTTCTTTGATAGAGGTGAAGCTGCGCAAAGAAGGGGATTGGGTGACGGCAAAGACGCTTTGCTGAGCCTCATCGAGAACTTGCTCAATGTCGCGCTCCTCGTCGAAGCCTAGTTCACCAATCTTTGACGCCGCGTCAATGAGGCTACGCAGTACAAACTTTGACTGCACGCTCTGTGCATAATGACGCGCCGAGCCAGGAGAAGCCGCGGTGCCGACGAGGTCGTTGAGATACGCAGCCCCGCCTATGTCGCTCAGCTGTTTACGCTCCTTGAGCTTACTCGAAAGGGTTACCACGTCTATCGGCTCTTGCTTCGCATGCAGGCCAAGCATGGCATCAAATATCGTGCGGTGTTTGGGGGTATAGAAGCTGTCCACTCCCAAAAGGTCGGCAACCTCGTACATACCTCCCTGATTGAGCATGAGGGAACCCAGAAGAGCGCGCTCCATGTCGATATCTTGCGGGGGAACGCGGGTTGCCTTTGAGCTCATACGAAAAAGATGGTACCACGGTAGCGGAAGTAGCCCAGAAGAGCCTGTCTAGCCAGCTTGGGGACTACACTGGGGATAACCAACGAGGCCACAAAAAGGGTATTGACACAAGGGTACCCCCGTGATATTATATGTGAGTAGCGCATGACAGGTTTACTTTCAACAGCCCTTACTGGGGTTTTTGCTTTATCAGGCGTAGCGGGCCCTATAGCCCTCGCTGATACGCAGAACGCCGTAGCGGAGCTTACATATCCTACGTATACAGTGAGCATGACGGCGTACAACGCGGTCGAGGCTCAAACCGATGGCGATCCGCACACCACTGCAAGCGGCGCTTTTTCTGATCCAGACGTTGTAATCGCCCGCTCCAAGGATTTGGCCGATGAGTTGCCCTTTGGAACCGTTGTCGAGGTCGTCCCGGCTGGCTCTGGCCCTGGCTGCGGCATTAGTGCGGTGTCCGACAAAATCGGCCTCCGTGTCGTTGCCGATGCGATGCACCCACGCAAACGCAATCAGGTGGATATTCTTTTTGATACAAAGCCGGTTTCGGTAAACGGCAAGAAAATAAATCCCGCGGTTGTATTTGGTATCTGTAAAGACGTCGAAATCCGCGTCGTGGGCCGTATTGATATAAACAAGATGCCCAAAAACCAAGCAGAGCTCGCGATACTGCTCGAAGCTACTTCATTGGCACTGAATAAATAAAACACTCGGAATATGCTGTGTCGTGCAGAAGGCACACACCCCGCTTCTCACAAGGAGGCGGGGTGGTTTTTTATAAAAATCATGTTATAATCCCGCTAGGAGGTGTCGCCATGCGACTCAAAGAAAACATCCACACGTGGCAAATATTCGCCAAACTCTGTGAAGGTGGTTCGGGGCGAGCGCGAGCTCTTATCCTTTCTGCATGCCAGATTTTGCGCGAACATCACGATTCAGAAGACAGGGCCCGTTGCTATGACACTGATTCACGGTTCGACGAGCTCAAACATGAGCTCAAACGGATTGGGAGTACTATCGGTCTTGATAGCAGCGATGCCCGCACCTGCTCCACCTGGATTCTGGGAGCATGCCTCTGCGTAATCCAGGGCAAAGGCACCGAAAAGAACGACTCCGTCCAGCACTAGCACTGGGCGGAGTCATTTTTATACGATTGTATGATGAAAATATTTATCAAAATCCGCCGCAATAGCCCAATTCTTGATTAAGTCGCGATGATGCGAATTACGCGAATCAATGGCACTTCCATTAAACACGAGACATTCGGTATCAGAAGAAACAGTCTGCATACCTGGCTGCCAACGTCTAAAAACTTCAGTGCCCGGGACACCGAGCTCGTCGGCAAGAAAGGTCAAACTTTTATCTATGTCGGCAATAACTTGCAAAAGCGTATCATGGCGCCGTCGTCTTTCGCCGTCCACCTTTACTGCAAACTCTTTTCGTTCATGCGTGTCCATCATTTCAAATCGCGGAGCCTGTTCGGCAAACATAATTACTGATTGGACATAGCGATTTACTGCCCCCGGCAAGCTACCGCCAACCAATTTCCACAATTGGAGTGCTTCTTTTTTATCTTCCTCGCTAGATTTTGGATCGTTTGCAACAGAATTTTTAAAAGCCTCTACGGCTTGGCGCATGTGCGGAAGTGTTGGCACAGACCCGGCAGCATATGCTTCGTACATGGAAAAGGCTTCGCAGTGCGCGAATTCTTCACGAATATGGGACAGTGCCTCTGTATCACAAACAATCTTTCCATCTGGGGTGATGCACCGATGTAGGTGAAAAAGCACAATATCTTCTGCGCCAGTCAGTGTTTCTGGGCTTACGGGAGCAGGCGCCTCTTGTCGCAGTTTGTCCATAGTCTCAAAAGTTTATCATGTAGTTTGCTCCATGCTACAATCTCGCGCATGACGTATACAAAAGAACTTATCGAAAAGGGCCAACAGCGCATTGAGTGGGCCGAGCAAGATATGCCCGTCTTGCGCCAGGTGCGCGAACAATTTACCAAAGACCAGCCACTAAAGGGCAAAGTGCTCGCCGCGGTGCTGCACGTAACCTGCGAGACAGCCAACCTCGTGCGCGCACTCAAAGCTGGCGGCGCCGAGGTATACCTTGCCGCATCAAATCCGCTTTCTACACAAG
>JBDKGA010000008.1:0-15768 GCA_039798465.1 Candidatus Parcubacteria bacterium
GAGACATAGGTAAGTTTTATATTGTAATAATTTATCGTGAACAACCAACACATTGTCCAAAAAATTCGAGATTGTGAGACGAGATGTGCACAAATTTTTTGGCGCGTTTTGTTATCTTGTGTTCGAGTTCATCTAGCGCACATTCGTCTATATCTTCTACGGTGCCGCAGTCGGTGCACACTACGTGGTGGTGATGCTCGCGGCCGGGCGTGTACTCAAAATGTGCGGTACCTGTGTTCATATCGGCGCGCTGCACAATGCCTGCAGCTGCTAGGTCGGTGAGTGTGCGGTAGAGCGTCGCTTGGTCTTGGGTGCCGCGCAGGAGGGTGTGTAGCTTTTGAATAGAGAGAGGGGTTCCCGCGCGTGCGAGGAGCTCGAGTAATTTTGTGCGCCCTGTTGTTACGCGGAAACCATGCGCGCGTAATACGTCGGCGGGCGATACGCGTGATGTGTGTTTGTGAAGCATTGTGTGAGTATATACTAATGCAAAAAGTTTGCAATAACAGAGGCGCGCGGAAGGCATAAGGATATTCTATTAGCTGCCATCGCAATCATATGCCCCCTAGGATATATTAAGTCTATGAATAAAAAATCTATTTGGCTCGTTTGTGTTATTGCTGGTGCGCTTGCTCTGTTTGCTTTGTACTCCACATCGCGTACTGCACTATCGACGGGTACTGGGACCATCGTGAGTGATTACAAAAATGCCATCTACCTGATAGGGGGTAAGCTAGTTGAGCTCCACGACGGTTTTTCTGAAACCGAAGCAGCGCCGGGGTCATCTTCTAAAATTGTGACGCGCTATTTTGGGAATGAGCTCAAAACCGATCTCGATGCCGATGGTCGCGAAGACATCGTGTTCCTGCTCACACAGCAAGCGGGTGGTAGTGGCACCTTTTACTATGTGGTTGCCGCACGAAATACTGATACGGGGTACCAGGGTTCGGACGGCTATCTTTTGGGAGACCGCATCGCTCCGCAAACGACGAATGTAAGTACGAATCCGCGACACCGTAATGTTATCGTCGTCAATTATGCTGAGCGTGCGCCAGACGAGCCGATGACTACGCGACCTTCTGTAGGCAAAAGCGCATACCTGAAACTCAATCCTGACACGATGCAGTGGGCGATTGTTGTCCCCGATTTTGAAGGAGAGTCTCGCTGAAGGCGTGCGTGGTGAAAGTTTGGAAATTTGGAAAGAAATAGAAACAGCCGGTAGCGCGATGCGCTACCGGCTTTCCATGTTTATCGAGCATCATGATACAGAGCAAGTAATGCGCGGAGCGCATCCCACTGTAAGTTCATTACTTGGTGCAAGACTGGCTCCGAACCCGCAAACGATTGTTCTGCGCGCTTGAGCGCAGAATGAGCCGCGCGCTTCAATTTTTTGGGACGCCCCGATTCCTCGGCTTGCTTGAGCGCTGTGCGCATAAGTGTGAGCATTGCTTCGTGCGAAGTATGCAGCGTGTTCAATGCAGACATGTATTGTTCAAGCGCGTCTGCTGCGGGATTGAGAAAATCCGCGTAGTCTCTTTCGGAGACGCGTTTCATTTGTTGCAGCGCGCGGCGCAATTTTTTCAGCCGGAGGCGTTGTGCGCGTTCGTAGACTGTCTCACGACCTATTCTCTTGGGCATTTCACCCTCCTTACTTAGGGTTTCACTGGGTGCTTTGTACGTCAAAGAGGGGAGGGGGTCAAGGAAAGGTCATGCTGCGTGTCCTCAAGCTCAAGAAGGTGTATATATCTTTTGACAAAGAAATTGTGCGGAGTACTCTCAGATGAGAGGTAACCAAGGAGGAGTGGCCATGACCACGAAGCGCACATTTGCAGATTTCAAAGAGTTTTACGAGTTCTATCTAGGCGAGCATTCGAATCCCACGTGTCGTCGACTGCATTTCATCGGCACTAGTCATGCAGCGGCGTTGGTGTTGATGGCGTTTCTCGCCTGGCGCTGGGAGCCGGTACTGTTCGCTTTAATCCAGGGCTATTTGTTTGCCTGGATTGGACATTTTTTCTTCGAGCACAACAGACCGGCCACGTTTACGCACCCATGGTTTTCGTTTCGGGGTGATTGGAAAATGTGGTGGCAGGTGCTCGCTGGCAAGATAGAAATATAGACAAACGGGGAGGGGTGGGGATTGATTGTTAGTCTCGCTCCTTCTCCCACAATGAAAAACCCCGAGACATACTCGGGGCCTTTCATGTATTGGTGGAGGTGGGGAGCATCGAACTCCCGTCCAAAAAGAAACGAACACGAGATCTACGCGGCGTATTTTGTCTTGAGATTGTCGAGACACAGAGTAGGAAACAAACAAAATCTCTGCATCCGTAGCACCGTCCCTAGACTACACGCGGTGCGACGTGTAGGTGTTCATGAGAATAATGACGCCTAACCGATGCTTCTCATGATGAGACATCGGTAGACGGAGCTTAGGCCGCGAAGGCGTACGCTGGCTGCAAGTCTTTCATCTGGATAGGTGAAAGAACTGCCCGTGCTGTTTTGTTTGCACTTGAGTTTGAGCATTTTAAGGAAGTTGCTCGCTTCCGCCGCGCACTACATGTGCGCTGATCTTCCTGTCGAAGCCAGTCACCCCCCGTGAGATATCTAAAAGTAAAACTTTTTCGTGAAGCGCTGTAGTCTGAGAGCAAAAGAAAATGTGTAGGCTCTGCTTACTAGTGTGTGCTTCCGTGATATCTCACGGGGACCGGCTGGGTTGTCTACGAGTGCTGGAAGATGGGGGAGAGCGGCAGTTGTCGGCCTACTCTCCCTGCGACCTATTCGGCCGCGATGGCGATGCGAGTTTTTCGCTTGGGTAGTGTTGGAGGAGTTACATCCCCCCATTCCCACGAGCGGAGTTTCCCGCGATTGGTTGCCCATGCAAGTGCGCGGCCAGGACCTTCCTGGGCCACGACTTCCATGAACGTCCGTGGAACGAATTTCTGGCCCTGTTTGTGGGGCATAAATAAGTCTCCTTTGCTGTTGCCATCTTCAAGCACTCGTATATTCAATTTTCAAGGAACGGTCGTATTGTAGCAGATACCCGAGGATGATGGGGGAATGGGTAGTTGTCGGCCACATTCCCCGAGATGGTCACTTTCTAGGCCCAGACCTCATCGCAATCACGTATCCTGCAAAAGCGATTAATAGACCCAAGTATGAGAGCCCAACGCCGTCGAGCATCTTGTTCTCCTTCTGCCTGGGCATCCCACGATATCTGATACAAACTCGAGCGGTGGGCGCAATACGCGAGGGTACTGCGCCGCCGGAAAAATCAGCTGCGACGAGCCGCGAAAGCGACTATCTCGTGCGCTGTGTACACACCGAGCGCCGCGAGGGTAATCATGGCGCACACGAGGAGCCAAAAGTATGGCGACTCCGCCATGTGTTTCAACTCATTGAGTGCGCTCCGCTTTTCCTTTTCCGACCGGTGAATTGGCATTGGATGTCTCCTTTGTGTTGCACCGCTCGAATCCGTATCAATCTTTCAATGTTCTTTGCATCCGTCGCTTCTCATCGCGTTCGCGGATAGTGTTGCGTTTGTCGTGGGACTTCTTGCCACGAACTATCGCGAGGGAGAGCTTCAGATGACGCTGTTTATTATACACCGAGAGGGGGATAATTGTCAAGCCTTTTTCTGATTCAGCGCTTGAAATATGGGCAATTTCCTTCTTATTGAGCAGTAATCGGCGTGGGCGTTCTGCATCGAAGCCCTTGGGGGCGTTTGGGATTTGCCAGGCGGGTATGGTGGCTCCCACGAGGTATGCTTCGCCGCCGCGGGCGACGACACGTGCACCCTTGAGACTTCCGAGCTTGTTGCGGAGAGATTTTACCTCGTGGCCAAACAATTCGATACCCGCCTCAAGCTTTTCGAGGATTTGATAGTCGAATCCGGCCCGATTGTTTTCCAACAGACTCATACGCACCACTATACCTTGTGTCTCTCTAATAGGGGAGTATCGTTGCTGTAGATACAGCTCGTTGACATATCTGTCAGGGTTGCTGTTTGGAAGGAAATTTTTGTTACGGAGGTTGCCATGGAAGAAGTTGGTGAAGTACGTTCGATCGTGCGGGACCTCTTTTACCCAGAGGCCTGCGGAAAGAACGGAGTAAAGCGGTGGCGCATCTGCGTCGTACCGCCGGGCGGTAAGTCTGGAGTTCAGTCTGCAGGTGTCCTCAATGCGCTTGAAGATTCTGGAATTCCAGCAACGCATTTCGATATCATCAAAGGCTCTTCGGCGGGCGCATACAACACAACAGCGTACTGCGCGCAGCATGCGGGTACCTTGCGCTCGGTATATGAACACCTGTGTGACGTGCCGTTTCTCTTTCCACAGTGGTGGAATGGAGAATGGATGCGCTGGGGGTGGTGGTACGGAGATTTTATGAATCTTCGGTATCTTCATGAACTTCTGGTGGAATTTGGACTGGATACCATGCCACGGCACACATGGCCCGATTTGCGCATCGGTGTTTCCGATATGCAGGGAAGGCTCGTGCTCAAGTGCGGCCGTTCGGCTCCGTCGGTTCTCGAACTGTGTCGCGCATCTTCTTCGGTGTTGCCGCTCACCTGCGGCGTACAGATAGATGGCGATACATACGTAGACGGTGGGCATGCGCATCCGTGTCCGGTAAAAGAACTCGTGCGCAGTATTTATGCGCGCGGGGAAGAAGCAGATGTGCTCGTGATTGCAAATCGTCCGCACCCGCGGCACATGAGCTACACCGAATGGGCGGTGTTTCAGGCGTTTGTGCACACCTGGTTGCCGTGGTATTCGTGGCAACTCTACGAGAGCACGCGTCAATTCGACAAGAAGATTGAGCGTACTGCACAAATGGCGGGTAAGCCTCGTCCGTGGATACGGATAGGACTACTCTTCCCCGAGCCGCGGGATGCGGTAAGCCAGATAGAGGCTCGTGCACATGTCGTGAAGCTTGGTGGGCACACTGCCTACTGGCAAGCGACGCAGATACTGGGTGCTGCACGACCAGCCCGACAGGTATGAATACCGCGCGCGAACCTTTAGATGAGGTTCGCGCGCTTTCTTGCAGAGATGTCACAGAGAGGATAGTGTGGCGGCAGGTCAGTTCTCAAGGAGGAATTGGATAATGACCAGTATTAAGAAGCTCGAAGACCTGTGGATGATGAATGCCGCGGGCATGGTGAAAAAACTCGAAGACGTGCGCGCACTCGTGCGTGCGCCTCTGTCACACATTGTTGTTGGTTCGATTACCATCGAGCCGCGCGCGGGGAATCCAGAGCCAACGTTTTGGCCCTCGCCCGATGGGCGCTGGGCGCTGAATTCACGCGGACTACCTGGTCCTGGTTGCAAATACTACGAACAGCATGGCCGCGCCATGGCGAAAATGGCTTACGACGAAAACAAAAAACTCGTAGCGAGTATTACGGCCATGGATTCACTCGACGAATGGAAGCGGCTCGCTTGTACCGCAAGCTTGTTTGCAGACGTGGTTGAGGTAAACGCAAGTTGTCCTAATAAATGGAAAGATGGAAAAAACGCGGGACTTCTTGCCGACGACCCAGAAACCTTGATACCAATACTGGGTGATATTCGCAGTCACGTGGGATGGCATATCGCCATCTGGCTCAAGTTGCCGCCGTATCGCAGGCCTCGCACCAGCGATACGCTCAAGACCATTCTTTCGATGATTGGAAATAGTGGGCTCGTGGATGCTATCGTCTCGTGCAATACGATCGGTGGGCAGAAGCCGCCAATCATCGATGGCAAGCCAGTCATTAGCATGCCGACAGCTGGCATGAGCGGTGCACGTATCAAATCGTGGTCACTCTTGCAGAATCGGGTCATTGGAGAAATTGCTCCGCATATACCACGCATTGGCGTGGGGGGTATTCGTTCGGGCCCCGATGTGGAACAATATCGCCTCGCTGGCGTTTCGGGGGTCGCTATTGGCACCGAGTTCTTCAAGACGATGGATCCGCGAATCTTTAGCGATGTGCTCGCAGAAATTGCTTAGGCGAGCTATTGTGCGGCGGCGCGAGAGCGCCGCCGCCTCCTTTTTATATTTGTAACCGATGCGCTATACTCATTCTCTATGTCTACCCCTCGTCCCAAGAAATTACCTAAACCCAATCCTGAGCACAAAGAGCCCGAGGGGATGAGTTTGTGGGTGCAGGCCGCGCTCGCGGCGGCTATCTTCCTTGTTATCTCTACGGGCTACTCACTCGTCCGTGAATATATAGTGCACCAAGATGAAATAGTACCTGTCTCACAGATTGCGACCGATATTAGCGCCGGGAAAATATACGAACTCCAGGTATCCGGAGACACCATCAAGGCGTTCTACCTTCCCGAAGCCTCTTCGACGAGCTCGGAGACCGTGGCTACTACCACCAAACTTTCGCGCAAGGAGACAGAGAGCTCGCTCACTCAAACACTCGATGCATACAAGATTGATCCGATTAAACTTGGTGCGGTAAAAATATCGATTGTCGATGAGAGCGGTTTCCGCTTCTGGTTTTTGACACTCATCCCCATCTTTGTGCCGGCGCTTCTCCTGTTTGGAGTGATTTGGTATCTCTCACGCCAAATGCGTGGCGGGGGAGGAATGCAAGCGTTTACCTTTGGTCGCTCACTCGCGCGACTCACCAGCCCAGAAGATGAGGTACAAAAAGTCACCTTTGCCGATGTGGCAGGAGCAAAAGAGGCAAAGATAGAACTTGCTGAAATTGTTGATTTTCTCAAGAATCCAAAGAAGTTTATTGAAATCGGCGCACGTATTCCAAAAGGCGTGCTTCTCATGGGTGCGCCGGGCACCGGAAAGACGCTCCTTGCGCGAGCCGTTGCGGGTGAGGCAGGGGTGCCATTCTTCTCGATATCCGGATCCGAGTTTGTTGAGATGTTTGTGGGAGTGGGCGCATCGCGTGTGCGCGACTTGTTTGATACCGCCAAAAAGCACGCACCTGCGATTATCTTTGTTGATGAAATAGACGCTGTCGGACGCGTGCGTGGCACGGGTATTGGTGGCGGAAACGACGAGCGCGAGCAAACACTCAATCAGATTCTCGTCGAGATGGATGGATTTGAACCAAGTGAGAGCGTGATAGTCATGGCCGCAACAAACCGCCCCGACGTGCTCGACCCAGCGCTCTTGCGCCCGGGCCGTTTCGACAGACGCGTGATGATAGATTTGCCCGACAGAAAAGATCGCGAAGAAATTTTGCGCACACATGCGCGCAAAAAGCCGCTCGGGCCCGATGTAAAGCTCGGTGTTATAGCTGAACGCACACCAGGATTCAGTGGCGCCGATTTGGCCAATCTTATGAACGAAGCGGCGATTCTTGCTGCGCGCGAAGATAGAAAAGAGATTACCCAGTACGACCTCATTGTGAGTATCGAAAAGGTCATGCTCGGGCCCGAGCGCAAGAGTCATGTGCTCAACAAAAAAGAAAAAGAGATTACTGCGTATCACGAGGCAGGACATGCGATTGTCGCTTCGGTGTTGCCCTATGCCGATCCGGTGCACAAGGTGTCTATCATTTCGCGCGGCAGAGCAGCAGGGTACACACTCAAGCTGCCGCTCGTTGAAAACAAAATGCAGTCTCGCAAAGAATTCTTGGACGACATTAGTGTGTCGCTCGGCGGCTACATTGCGGAGAAAGTTGTCTTTGGTGACATTACTACTGGCGCGAGCAATGATTTGCAGGTGCTCACTTCTCTTGCGCGTGATATGGTCACGCGCTACGGCATGAGCGACAAGGTGGGACCAGTCGCAGTAGAAGCCATGCCTGGCAAAACACTCTTTGGATCGGGTGTTGAGGCTACTGAGCAGTCCGAAGAAAACGCAGCATTGGTGGATGGTGAAGTAAAAAAGATAATTCAAGCTTGTTACAAGCGCGCGGAGGCAGTTATCGAAAAGCACCACGGTGCGTTTGTTGCTATCGCACAAAAGCTCGTTGAGGTAGAAACAATCGAGCGCGAAGACTTCGAGGTGATTCTTATCGCCAACGGCATTGCGCCCAAAAAGAAAGAAGATATCGAGCACCAGTCGATTGCCTAAGAGAAAAGAAAATGCCCGCTCGGGAGAGCGGGCATTTGGTACGAAAGTATCCAGTGTCAGGGGAATCCGACCATGACCTGTTTCTCTTCGTCCCACAGTTTATAGCGAATCGTCTTCAAGGCTTCCGCGAGCGTCAGGCGGTTGATGTCCTCCCACTCGGGGCACGCTTTGTAGCACGTGCGCAGCCGATAATTGGGAATCCGGCTCTTCAGGTGGTGTAGTGTGTGACGGCCAATACTGCCCGTAAACCACTCGCCCACGGGGGGCAGTGAGAGATACGAGCTGCCGTCTACCGCAGCCACCTTGAAGTCCCATGTTTCTTTAGGCTCCCATACGGTGTGCTCGAATTGGTGTTGCACATAGAACAGGAATACACCGATCACCATGGCGATGTACAGATTCAGGAACAGCACGAGTACAAGTGTCCATCCGAACAAGTACCAGAGCGTTCCGTATACTACGGCGAGTACCGCATCGAGTCCGAAGATGCTTCGTGCTGCTTGGCGCGCGGGGATACCACGGCCCCACGGGACACGATTGAGGACGATGAAGTAGAACGGCCCTCCCACAAAAAAGAGGAAGAGTGGATTCCTCATCACCCGGTACCACCATTGCCGCAGCGGCGGAAGCTCCAGGTATTCGTGTACGGTTAGTACATCGATATCACCCACGCCGCGCCGGTTGAGATTACCAGAACCTGCATGATGTTTCGCATGTTCTCGTTTCCATACTTCGTAGGGTGTTCCCGTGATGATGCTCATCGCGAGTCCGACGAAGTCGTTTGCACGAGCGCTTGGCAAGAATGATTCGTGTCCGCAGTCATGTTGGAAGATGAACATGCGCACCACGAGTCCTCCTCCGATGGGGCTCAGTAGGAACCCCCAGGCACCATACTGTTGAACGAGCTGGAATATGAGCGCGGTTGTCGCCATATAGAGCCCGAAAGTCGTCACGAGCTGGTAGCTTGCTGCGCACACGCTTGCTTCACAGAACGGTTCACTTTTTCGTGCGAGATCTTCGACAAAAGCCTTGCGGCTCTGGGTTGTACTTTGCGTCATAGAGAAACCTCCGATTCAGTTGAAAAGAACCCGGCCCCAGTATGCGCTATCGTGGTAACTGTGCAACCAACTGACACGGAATACTATGCTCAGCCCGACGAAAAGTGGGTGGGTGCGCCAGCAGGGGCTGTGTGCTATGCTCGCGCCAGTTAGTTCTAACTAGCTAGATACAAGAGGAGACAGTTCGATGTCACTAATCACTGTAAGCGGACGTATTGCGTCTCATGCGGTGCGTCCTTTTTGGGGGCGCATCACCATGGATTCTCACACAGGGCTTATTGTCTCTGTGGAGAAAACGAGTGGGCCCTGTGCGGCCGACTACGAATTTGGCCACGACCGCATCATCTTTGCCGGTTTTGGCGACGTGCACATTCATGCGCGCGAAGACGATACCGGAGCACAAACGTACAAGGAAAAGTACAAGACGGCAGCCGATGCCGCGCTGCATGGCGGGGTCGTTCATGTGAGCGCAATGCCGAATACGCCGAATCCGCTCACGGGCTCTACGCAATTCTCATGGCATCGTGCGCGAGTGTCACAACTCAATCATCCGGTGTCAATTCTGAATTACATTGGCATCGACAAAAACACGCTGCCGATTGGTAAGCCAGGGGAGCATATGTATAAGCTCTATTTCGGTAAATCGGTCGGCTCGCTTACCGTCACCTATGCATCTGAACTCGAGGTGATTTTGCGCCGCTATCGTGGGCACCACATTTCATTTCATGTGGAGTATGAGCCAATCGTGCAAGCGTCTGCTGTCGGCAAGACACACAGCGACAGGCGGCCGGTCGAGTGCGTTAATGAGGGTCTTCGGCTCCTCCTGCCACTCATCGAGAAGTACGGTATCAAGGCAAAACTGTGCCACTGGTCTACCGGCGGCGAGAGTTTTGACCTTATCAAAGAGTACCGAAAGCGCGACTGTCATATCGAGCTCGAAGTATCGCCGCTCCACTTGCTCTTTGATTCTTCGATGACGGATTGCGATCCGTCGTTGTGGATGAAGGTGCAGATGAACCCCGCGATTCAGGGGCCACAGCACCGCGCCGACTTGATTGCGGGCTTACGTGGCGGATTCATCAACATGCTCGCGACCGATCATGCACCGCATACGCTCGAGGAAAAGCATGTGGCGTTTGCGAAGTTCAAAGAGCAGTATCCGGGGAAGAGTAATGAGGAAGTCGCCCAGCTCGTCGCTGCCGCGAACCCCGAACTCTTCCAGGCTACCTGTTGCGAGAACAACACGAGTGGCGCGCCCTGGCTCGATACATATGCGCTGGTGTGCGTATGGCTCATGCACGAGCATGATTTTGCTCCGCAGGATATTGCGCGTGTCGCTGCCTATAATCCGGGGCGATTTGTTAATCGCTTTCTCGAATCACAGTTCCCGGATCGCCATTTCGGGCACGGGTTTGGTGAAGTAAAGCCAGGATTCATGGGCTCGCTCACCGTATTGAATCTGGGGAAGCAAACAACCGTTCTTCGGGAAGATCTCAAGACGAAAGTCGGGTGGTCGCCGCTCGAAGGGCGCACGTTCTCTGGCGCTCTCGAGGCGGTGTTTATCGCGGGTGTACGACAGTAGTGACTATATCAAGAGGAGCATGCCATACATGCTCCTCTTTTGTTTTTTGCCCATGGTATAGTGAGTCCCCATGAACAAAAATGATACCCGCGCGCTTGCGCTACACAAAAAACTGGGAGGCAAGATGCGTACAGAACTAGCTGCACCAGTGCGCAATAGGAGCGATCTCTCTTTGGTGTACACGCCAGGCGTTGCGGCGGTTTCAATGCATGTAGCAAAGCATCCGAAAAAAGCTCGGGAATACACCGGCAAAGGGAGAACAATCGCCGTCGTCTCCGATGGTTCAGCCGTTTTGGGTCTTGGGAATATCGGTCCACTTGGTGCCCTGCCCGTGATGGAGGGGAAGTGCATGCTTTTTAAATCGTTTGGAGGAGTTGATGCTGTACCTATTGTTCTCGATGTTCATACCGTAGATGAAATAGTCGCTGCAGTAAAGGCGATTGCTCCAGGATTTGGGGGAATCAATCTCGAAGACATTGCCGCACCGCAGTGTTTTGAAATAGAGCGCCGCCTCATCGAAGAGCTCGACATTCCGGTGATGCACGACGATCAGCATGGCACCGCTATTGTGGTGGTTGCCGCGCTTTTGAATGCGCTCAAAGTGGCGCAGAAAAACATAAAACATGTGCGCGTCGTTGTTACTGGCGCTGGTGCAGCCGGTGTTGCGGTGGCGAAACTGGTTCGTGAGGCTGGCGCCACGACTATCACGGTACTTGATAGCAAGGGAATTATTGGGGAACACCGCAGCGATATTTCGGGGCACAAAAAAGAGCTTGCGACATGGACTAATTCTGCCGGATTACGCGGCGGATTGCGTGAAGCACTCACTGGCGCAGATGTACTCATAGGTGTTTCTGGCCCCGGGCTTGCAACTGCCGCAGATATTCGATTGATGGCTCCCCGCGCAATTGTGTTTGCGATGGCGAATCCAACTCCCGAAATAATGCCGGATGAAGCGAAGAAGGGAGGTGCTTTTATCGTAGGAACTGGGCGCTCAGACTTTCCCAATCAGATAAATAACTCCCTCGCGTTTCCGGGTATTTTTCGTGGAGCGTTGGATAACCGTGTGCATCGTATTACTGAGCGCATGAAGCTCAAGGCGGCCCAAACCATCGCCGCTCTTGTGAAAAAACCAACTCCCGACCATGTTGTTCCCGACATGTTCGATGCGCGGGTTGCAAAAGCAGTGGCCAAGGTGATACGCTAGCGGCCATGCGTAGGAAACTTACTCTCGAGAAATCCGTTAGACATCTTATCGCCGCCCCCTTTATATGGGGAATGGCAGTGCCGGTCGCATTTGCAGATATATGTGCCGAAATCTACCATCGAGTCGCGTTCCCGCTTTACGGTATTCCGTATGTAAAACGCAGTGAATACATCCGTATTATGGATAGGGCAAAGCTTCCCTACCTTACCTGGTGGGAGAAATTCAACTGTGCCTACTGTGGTTATGTAAATGGCTGGCTGCACTACGCTTCTGCGATTGCAGGAGAAACGGAGAAATACTGGTGCTCTATAAAGCACCTTGAAGAGAGAGGATACAAAGCGCCTCCACACGAAAAAGATTTTATCGCCTACGGTGACGAAAAAGCATTGCGCGAGTAGCGATTTGTTTTGATTCGTCTATAATCCTCGCATCCGCCCTTAGCTCAGTTGGTTAGAGCATCGAGCTTATACCTCGAGGGTCCTTGGTTCGAGTCCAAGAGGGCGGACTTATTTACCCGCCTTTTCCTGCATCATTTTGAGTGCCATATCAATGGCCTGCTGAGGAATTCCTTTTGCTGCACCAAGTGCAGAGAGCTTCGTTTTTATTTCGTCGGCGGTAATTTTTCCGTCGGCAAGAATTTCTTGTGCCTCTTTTGCAAATTCATCGAGTGCAGTAGCCGATATACCAAGCTGCTGGGCAGCTTTCGCTTTGAGGGCGTCAAGATTACCGAGACCGGCAAGATTACCAAGGAGCTTAGAAGCGCCCGGGATAGAACCTGCCGCAGAGAGTATTTTGGAGAAATCCATAGGTGGTTTATGGTGTTGTAGATTAATGAGCTAACTTAGGGAGCGCCTCGCACACTTTTCCGTCTTTATCTCCGTCGAGGCCGTACATGTCCATGTTTTTACCGAGCGTATTGCAGCGATCGTATACTTGCTGGGCTTCGGGCTGACTCTTGAAATCGGGGCAGTTGTAATCTTGTTCGGTTGCATTACAGAACGCATCAACACTAGCTGGGAGAAGGTCACCTTTTTCGTCGCGTTCTATTTTGGCGGCAGAGAAAGAGCCTGTCTCAATAACTTTTCCAAGATCGTAGTCAGTCTGCTTCATCTCCATGCCAAATGCTCCGGCGAGTACTGCGATAACAACGCCAAGCACTACCTTTGCGGCGGTGCTCTTCACGAAGAAGAATGCCGCAACGGCGATTGCGATGAGAATACCAATAATCCACAAGCGCCCCTTGTGGGTGTTCATAGGGTTTTGCATGCGCGCATCATACCGTGTCATACAGATAAGGGAAGTGCTGGTGAAGGAACAGCGCCTATGTGGATTACCTGTTGCCGCATATTGCACACATGCCACAATAGACCTATGCATAAGACACTTACCGTCGTCGCCGGCATTATTGCGACACTTCCCTTAGTAGCAAGCGCACAAACGAGTGCGGATTTACAGACCCAAATAGAAGCATTGCTTCTCCAGGTGCAACAACTACAGTCGCAATTGGGCGGACAGGGTGGTGGTACTACTTCCGTAGCACCTGCGGCGCAGGGGGTTGCTGGTCTTGCCCAGCAGGCGGGAGTACAGGTGGTTGATTCGAGCGCCTGTCCTCAGATAGGACGCTCCCTCAAGCTCGGTAGTTCGGGTGACGATGTTACCCGTCTACAGCATTTCCTCGCGCGCGATAAGAGCGTGTATCCCGAAGGAACGGTGACGGGCTACTACGGTGCACTTACAGAAGCCGCAGTGCGTAGGTGGCAAACCAAATTCAATATAGTTTCGCAAGGTTCTCCTGAGGCTACTGGCTACGGTGTTGTGGGTCCTCGCACAGCAGCTGCTATATCACTCCAGTGCTCTCTGTATTCTGGGTCTGGCGGCGGAACAAATGGCGGCGGGGGAGATACTGTCGGCGGATACATCCAAGTCTCTCCGATAGCCGGTAACGCCCCGCTGCAAGTAAATGTACAGGCAACGGTGAATACAACTAATTCTTGTGCGGGTGCTATCTATGCTCTTTCGTGGGGTGATGGTACTGCGCCCCAACAAATCCCCGTTTCTGCAAATAATTGTAACCAATTGAGCCAGACATATTCACACACCTATCAGTACGGCGGTACGTATCAAATCGTGCTCGCTGCGGGTAGCCATCGTACAACGGCCACGGTCACTGTATTTGGCACGAGCGCTCCGGCGAATCCGACTACTCCGACTCAATCAACGCTTCCCGCAGAAACACTCGTTGCTTCGCCGCAGTCTGGCTCTGCGCCGTTGAGTGTGACCTTCTCAGGAATTGTGACAAGCGCGAATCCTGGCTGGTGTGCGAACGGCTGTTCAACAGAGCTTGTATTTGGAGACGGATCTTCTAGCGTGACTATTCCGCTCCCTAATACTGCGAACACCTGGCAAAACTACTCCGTTTCTCACACGTATTCCGCGCCGGGTTCGTATACAGCAACCCTCTACAAAGGCATGCAAAGCGCCGGTAGAGGGGCAAGTGCTACAGCATCGGTGAGCGTTACGGGTAACACTTCCTACGGACCTTTCTCTGTAACCCCTACTCCGGGTAACCCGCTTGCGATTAGCGTGTCTTTTACGCTGCCGAGTGCCTGCACAGGGTATTCTCTTGCATGGGGTGACACTACCTCAAATATCACACAGACCGATGCCAGCAGTAGCTGTGGTGCTGCACAAGTAACACAAACGTTTAATCACCAGTATGCTACTGCGGGGTCATACTCAATTGTGCTCAAGCGCGGCCCCGGTCTCTCGGTGACGGATACCGCGACGGTCTCTATAAGCAATTAGCATGAAGCGCTTTGCCCTCATGCTGGCGGGATGTTTTTTTCTCGCAGGCGCCACTGCACATGCAGCGACTGTCAGTGAGCTACTGCTTGCCCAGGTTGCAGCACTCAAGAGTCAGATAGCAGCGCTGCAGGAAAAAAGCACCGTTCTCCCTGGTGTTCGCGTCTGCGCGGCACCGCAGCGTACGCTCGGCAAAGACGATACTGGTGATGATGTCGCCAATTTACAAATATTCTTGCGGCGAGACCCCTCGATATATCCAGAAGGAATTGTCTCTGGATATTATGGTCCGGCAACCGAGCGAGCGGTGCAGCGCTGGCAAAAGACCCAAAACATCGTTTCTTCCGGTAGTCCTTCTTCAACCGGCTACGGAGTTGTTGGTGCTAAGACGCGCGCAGCTCTGCAGAGGATGTGGATATGCGGGGGAGCAGTTTCGGTAGGTTGGTTTAGTGCTGCAGTGCAGGGCGATACGGCGACGTTTTCAGCGCAGGCATCATCGACGTATCCACTTGATACGTGGCCGTATATCGAAACAGGTGATGGCGCAACTGAGCGAGTAGAGATTTCAAATGTGGTCTGCAAAACATTTGCTGGTCCGTGCTCTTCGGTACTGACTGCCCGTCATGTGTATGCGGCTGGTAGTTATACCGCAAAGCTCATCAAGCCCTCAAGTGAGACAACTTGTCTCTCGGGGGTACCCTCCTCGTGTTCGTTGAGTCAAAATCCTCTAATGCTCGGTGTCACGACCGTGGTGAGTAACGGAGTCCGCGCGACAGTGCCATCTTCTTCGCTTTCTACTGTGGTAACCGGACAAACTCAGACCGTGAACATGCCTCCTGCTATTCGCCTATTGGCACCTACCAGAGGGACGAGCGTTCTTGCCGGAGGGTCCCTCACTATTTCGTGGACATCATCCTATGCGCCCGCGAGTTCAACAGTTTCTTTGGTGCTCAAAAATAGCACAGGGACAACGCTCGGGTATCTCGTGCGCAATCAGCGAAGCGTCGGCACGTATTGGTGGGCTTTGCCTGCACCGGCCGGCTCAACATGCTCGGGAGATATTCTTGGTTGTCTTTCGCAAA
>JBDKGA010000009.1:0-2908 GCA_039798465.1 Candidatus Parcubacteria bacterium
AAGGGCAAAGTGCTCGCCGCGGTGCTGCACGTAACCTGCGAGACAGCCAACCTCGTGCGCGCACTCAAAGCTGGCGGCGCCGAGGTATACCTTGCCGCATCAAATCCGCTTTCTACACAAGACGATGTTGTCGCCGCACTCAACGAGGTGTACGGCATTCCTACTTTTGCGCATAAAGGCGAAACCACGGAAGAGTTTTTTGCCAACATCGAAACACTCATTTCCAAAAAGCCCAATCTCACCATGGACGACGGGGCCGATTTGGTAACCACCATTCACCAAAAGCATCCCGAGCTTCTCGAGACCATGTACGGCGGCACCGAGGAAACGACGACTGGCGTGATTCGCTTGCGTGCCATGCACAAAGACGGCGCACTCAAGATGCCTGTTGTTGCGGTAAACGATGCAAAGACCAAAAACATGTTCGACAATCGCTATGGCACCGGCCAGAGCACGCTCGACGGTATCATCCGCGCGACAGACACTCTGATTGCGGGCAAAACATTTGTGGTGTTGGGCTATGGGTGGTGCGGCAAAGGCCTCGCCATGCGCGCACGCGGCGCTGGGGCAAATGTTATCGTTACCGAAATCGATGCAGTAAAGGCACTCGAAGCTGCGATGGACGGATTCCGCGTTATGCCCATGAACGATGCCGCAAAAATGGGCGACATTTTCTGCACCGTAACCGGCAACAAGCACGTGATTCGCGAAGAACACTTCAAGGCAATGAAAGACGGCGCTATCGTGTGCAATTCGGGGCACTTTGATGTGGAGATTGATTTGGTGTCGCTCAAAAAGATTGCTACCAGCTCGCGCGCACAGGTGCGCCCCAATGTCGACGAATACACCGTGGGCTCAAACCGCATCAACATCTTGGCCGAAGGTCGCTTGGTAAATCTCGCCGCAGCCGAAGGCCACCCGGCAAGCGTGATGGACATGAGCTTTGCTACACAAGCGCTCGGCTGCGCGTGGATGGCGACGCAAAAAGAAAAGCTCGCTCCCGCTGTGTACGATGTGACAGACGAAATCGAGGAGCAAGTCTCCACCCTCAAGCTTGCGAGCATGGGACTCACCATAGACACACTCACCAAAGAACAGCAAGAGTACCTGACAGGCTGGAAAGAGGGGACATAGAGCAGAACCGGAACATAGGGAGCAGAAAACAACTGCTCCTCTAAATTTAACAATTGTTAAATTTGGAGGAGCTTAAGAAATCAGAGATACACAGAAGAGAATGGAAGCCTGGAAAAACCTCAAAAAATAGCCTAGAATACGCCCCATGCAAGAAGTCGTACACGAAGAAACCCCGCTCACTACAGAAGCGCACGAAGCCACAACCACCGCGCATACCACCGAAGCCGCGCATGGCAGCGGTATACATGTGGCGCTTTCGGCCGAAAAATTGGGCGAATTCTGGGGACTTCCTATCACCAATACCTTGGTCACCAGCTGGGTGGTGATGTTTTTGCTTATTGTGGTGGGCATGGCGGTCAGTCGCAAAATCGCACTTATCCCCGGCCGCATGCAAACAGCGCTCGAGATGGTCTTTGGCTTTTTCTACGACTATGTGGCCGAAACACTCGAGAGCCGCGAGCTCGCACGCAAGTTTTTCCCACTCCTCATGACGACCTTCTTCTTCATTTGGATTGCCAACGCCATCGAATTCACCCCCGGCATCGGCTCGATTACATTTTTTAATGGCGAAGAAACAGTTCCGCTTTTGCGCAGTGTGAATACTGATCTCAACATGACGCTCGCGCTCACGCTCATCGCTGTCTTGGTAATCGAGGTCGCTGGCGTGCTCATGCTCGGCGCACGTACTTACTTTGGAAAATTCTTCACCCTGAAAAGCCCTATAGCTTCAGCCGTAGGCATTATCGAGCTCGTGAGCGAGGCAGCACGTGTCGTCTCGTTCTCGTTTCGCCTCTTTGGCAACATATTTGCCGGGGAGGTCTTGATTGCCGTGGTCGCATTCTTTGTGCCCTACATTTTGCCGGTCCCTCTCATGGCCTTTGAAATTTTTGTGGGCGTCGTACAGGCAGCTATTTTCACCCTCCTGATGCTCTTTTTCATCAAGATGGCTATCACCGACCCCCATGCCGAAGGGCACGCGCACTAGCGTGGTCAGACTTTGGGAATTGTGGTAGAGTAGTCGAACTTCATTAATTAGTTATCAAAAGAAAACGTAGTATGGAACTTGAATCAGCAAAACTTATCGGTATGGCTCTCGCTGCAGGCTTGGGCGTTATGGGCCCTGGCATCGGCATCGGCCTCATTGGTGGTCGCGCCATGGACGCTATCGGCCGCAACCCAGAGGCTTCGGGCAAGGTTGTTTCAAACATGATCCTTGCGATCGCATTCGCAGAAGCGCTCGGTATTCTTGCTTTGGTCGTATCCTTCATCATCAAATTCGTATAAAAAAGACAGTGGATGATAGAAATTGGAAAATAGATGGTTTTGCACCGCATTCCGTCTACGTTCTAAGTTCTATTTTCTAATATCTTCGATTTATGAACGAACTCTTCTCTACCTTTGGCATCAACGGCAAACTCCTGCTCATGCAGGCGATCAACTTTGGCGTGCTCTTGCTCGTCTTGTGGAAATTTGTCTACCGCCCAGTACTCGCCATGATCGACGAGCGCCGCGAAAAAATTGCCGAAGGAGTGCGTGCTTCAGATGCTGCTGCGCAGCGCTTGGCCGCAGCCCAAGAAGAGAGCCAGCAGCTTGTGGGTGCTGGCGCTCGTGAGGCCGAAGGATTGGTAGCTGCGGCTCGCGTACGCGCCGAAGAAAAGGGGAGTGAGATAGTAAAAGAAGCAGAAGCCAAGGCCGAAGCCGCGCTCAAGGATGCGACAGTACGCGCCGAGGAAGCCAAACGCCGCGCACTCCAAGAAAGCGAAAAAGAAATTGC
>JBDKGA010000010.1:0-9521 GCA_039798465.1 Candidatus Parcubacteria bacterium
CCTTCCCACCACCGGTCGGGATTGGTGGATGCAACGCCCGCAACCGAACCTTCGAACCCGTAGGACAGACCGAACGAATCGGGAATGTCCCACATGATTCCTTGGGTTGCACGAAAGCGCAAGCGCAAGCCCATGGTGTCAAATGGATCACCAGTCGTTGGGTTAAACTCTGGATTTGCAGCATCCTTGATGGGCGCTTCAATGCGACCCCAGATAGACCACGGCATGCGAACCGCACTCTTTTTAGGAATTACGGTTTCGTTTACTGCCGTCCCATCTGTTTTTTTCAACAACTGCCCCACTGGCGGCTTGGGAGGAGTGATCCTCATTCGCTTCCGAAAGTCGGCAAGAATATTGCGGAACATCGCCACCTCAGCGGCATTTTCCAGATCCCAGTGAACCACGATGTCGTTTGACGCCGTGCCCGGCTGTTTGGGGGTGAAGAAAAATGTGATATTCGATACGCGCGTGAAGCGTGTTTCGATACTGTCGAACAGGTCGACAAACCACTCCTTCTTATCGACACCGCACAAAGACGTTGTTGACGTCTCCGCAACGACAATCGGCATGCTTTCCCCAACGATGCCGACGAGAGCTTCGTACGCAGGGGCAAACTCTTCCGCAAATGAATGCGGAGAATCGTTCCCCTGTACGATACCGCACCGGTTGTATGAGGATATCGACACCTGATCGACCCATGCATCACCCGGATAGAGTGAGGCGAAGTCGTTGGTACGCCCGCCGTGAGAGCTGAACCTGTTATAGTTCAAATCAAAGCGGACGAGCTTTGTCGCCGCACGAACAACTTCCACAACATGTTTCCACGCCAACACAAAATCGGCGGGATTGTTTTCTTTGTTGTAGACAGACCACGAGTACCAGTGCCCGTTGAATTCGGGTAGCACACGCAGTGTAATCGGCCGGCCATCTGCGTTGATCTTCTGAACTAACTCGTGCAGTTGATCATCGTAGAAACCGTCCTTGATTTTGGCGAGGTTTCCACCTTGCCCTTCGTGCGGGATACGGAGCACGAGAATAATCCCGAATTCCTTCGGAAACTTCACGTACTCCAGCTTGTCCTTACCGAGAGTGGTATAGACCGTGGCATGTTCGAATCCGCCCAAGCGGGCAGACTTGAACGTAAAGTCTACGGCGCCGTCACTCGCCGCCATACCGACACTGACCTTTCGGTCTTCGGCATGTGTCACGCTAGTACCCATAAGCAGTGCAAGCACTGCCATGAATACCAGACTTATTTTGTGAAAGAACATTTCATTCCTCCTTCTTTCTGGTTGGAGCAATAAAGAGAAGCCGCACTATGCGGCCCTCTTGAGAAGGACTATGTATTGAAAATATACTTCTGTCAATCTACTCACTTACTGGCCCCGGCTCCTCTGTCGGCGAAGAAGTTGCCGTGCTCGTCTCGGACATTGTATTTATAGGAGTAGTGGTTGCAGTCGAGTTTTCGGTGGGCAGTACTGGTGGCGCATACACCCCTGCCGCTGCTTCAAGTACGCGCACGCGCGCTTCGAGATCTGCTATTTTTTGTGTGTTGCCCGTTACGGTCTCCCACACAGTATGTAGAGCGTTTACCACTGCCGCGAGAATCGGCCTATCGGAGAGTGTGAGATACCCGCGCGGATCCTCCCCCACTGCCGCAGGGATTGCCTCCTTAACATTCTGGGCAGAAAACCCAGCGTACAGTGTTTGTGTATCGAGGCCACTCTCATTGTTCCAATGATACGTGATGGGACGTAGCGTCAGGATGGCATCAAGCCCAATATCATAAGCACCCTGCACATCTTTCAATCGCTCATCAGACGACACGGTAACGTTGCCGTTTGCATCTGTTTGGAGTGAGCCGGCACCAATCCCCGAGAATCGGACCGTGCCGGTGGTGTGCAATTGAGCTGTCGGCGACGTTGTACCAATGCCGACACTCCCCGCGGTATACACGAGACCGGTGGTACTCGTCGCAATCATCCACTTTTTGTTGTAAATAGTTGTGGTGACGGTAGTAAATCCTGTCTTGAGGAGTGATTCTTCGCCGATAAAGAAGTAGTTGTTGTTCCCGTCATCGGTGTATGGATTCGTTACTCCCCATAGCACGCCGTCTACAGACACATACGATGCATACTCGGCGCGCACACCCGTCGCGGGAGCAGACGGGCCGGAATTACTATCATCTTTGCCGGGAATCTGGCTGAGTCCTCGTATGACAACGGGCGCTACCTGCGCACCGACCGTGCCAATGATAGCAACGCCTGCATAGGGAGTTTCGCTGCCAAGTCCCACATTGGGACCATCACGCCTCGTGAGAAGATTATCAAACGTAATAGTAGTCGTCCCTGTTGCAGATATACGCACGCCGTGTCTGTCGTTGCGGTCGGTAGAAAAGTTGGATACCTGAAAGCCGCCGTTACTCGAACTGCCGTCGATATACAATCCTTCAAGTGCATTAAACACCGCGCGCGAATTACTCAGTTTTGTCTCACCCATCGAAGAAAGATAGAAGCCGCGCTGTGCGCCACCCACTACGAGTACGTCTTCTATATATGAGTCATTGAGCGCAGTCGCGCGAAAGCCGTGTGAGGCAGGACTATAAATAGCGAGGTGCTCTATCGTGAATCCGCGCGGATTTCCCGAGCCAGTGCCTTGCGCAGCCTCAAAACCATCACCCGATGTTTGTGTAATATCAACATTGCTGAGCTTCCAGTCTCGCACCAGTCCTTCGAAATAAATGCCGTTGATACCCGAGCCGTATGAATTGCCGTCAATAGTGATGTTGCTGATGCGCCCGCCGTTGTTGTCGCTTGCCTGCCCCGAAATAGTTTTGTCGCGTACATGAATAATGTGAGAGCCCGAAAAAGTTGGCGTTGGCTTGATAGATGTTTGTGGCGCAGCAGAGTACGTCCAGCGCGGTGCGTAGGTGCCCTGAATCGAGACCGGCGCATCAAGTACGAGTGTTTGCCCGATGCGATACGTACCCGGCGGAAAGAATACGATACCGCCTGCCGGACACGCCTGTATCGCTGCCATAATAGCGGTGTAGTTGTCGGTTGAATTGTTCCCGACGGCTCCGTATGCTTGCACATTGCACACCTGCCCGCGCGTATCAAGAATTGCCGAGGTAGTAGTGGCTGCGGTGGATGTTCCCGTAATCGTGAGCGTGTTTGCGGTGATAGACGTACCACTAAATCCCCCCGTGAGTGAAAGCGTGGAAGCGGAAAGAGCATTGGTGAGCAGGGTGCCCGTAAAGGTGCCGTTAAACGTCCCAGAAAAAGTACTGTCGGTAATAGTAGCCCCGCTGAGCTTATCAATTCTATTGGTAAGAGAAAGCGCCTGCCACAAGCTGGCAATCTCTGCATCGTAGCTCCGCCCGAGCGAAGAGGGTGTAGTAAATACAGGGGTCGATACCTGGGCCGAAACAACTCGTTGTACTACTGGAACGGATAGTTCATTTGTTTTTGTAAGCACCGCCTCAACTTTCTCACCGAGAGAATCCATCGCAGCGACAAATTCTCCACGGCGTACCTGGTCTACAGGTGGCATATCGATGGCTTCGTGGGCTGTATATATCGGCGCAGAGAGAACAGCTTCTTCTCGCACAACAGGAATACTCGCCTCGGGCACAACAGTAGTCGTTACAACTGAGTTCGCCGCCATACTTGTTTGAGCTTGCTCATTCACAGAGAAAGACACTGGGAAAGTAAATACGCACGGTGAGCCAATGATTGCCCGCACTGTGCAAACTATATCTTGAAATGTTTGCGCCATCTCTGCACGAGACATGGCCTGCGCCGGCGAAGGCAAAACGAATGCGCACGCTACAACAAAAGCGCCCATGCGATTCATGTTCATACAGTAAAGTATAACGCAAAAAACCCCCTATGCGGGGGCTTTTTGTTTGAGCGATTTACATCGCCGAGCATTCCTTGCAACTTCCCTTGTGGTTCATGACCTCGTAGACAGCCGAAGCGCCGACGAGTACATATACGAGCCACTCGAGCATAGGCCAGGAACCAAAGATCAAATTCACCAGGTTCCAATTGCCGCCCATGAATCCGCCCAAGCCAACGAGACCCCAGTTGAGGGCGCCGACCATGACGAGAATCCACGCAATCATATGAATTTTCATAGTGATTGAAGAGTATAGGTCTGATAAATTCGACCTCGAACTTCCTAAGTATGGACCTCTTATCAGAGTGCGCCAGTGAGTTATCCACCGCACTCTTCTGTGTTATTATCACGCCATGTCACAGAGAATACGCAAGGCAGTCATTCCCGCGGCCGGATTTGGTACTCGCTTCCTCCCTGCCACCAAAGCAATGCCGAAAGAGATGCTCCCCATCGTCGATAAGCCCATCATTCAATACGTGGTAGAAGAAGCGGTCGCGGCCGGTATCGAAGACATCATCATCGTCACTGGCTGGCACAAACGCTCCATCGAAGACCACTTCGACTACCCCTTTGAGCTCGAAAAGCGCTTGCTCGAAGCAGGCAAAGAGAAGCAGGCCGAAGAGGTGCGCACCATCGCCAACATGGCCAATTTTATCTACGTACGCCAAAAGGGTCCGTATGGCAACGGCACGCCGGTCCTCAATGCGCGCCACGTCATCGGCGACGAGCCATTTGCAATTCTATGGGGTGATGAATTTATTCATGCACCAGTTCCCCGCCTCAAACAAATGATAGACGCGTGGGACAAAACTGGCACTGCAAATATTTCGGCCGTGCGCGTTCCTGAATCTTCGGTCAACAAATACGGCATCGCCGACATAGAGCCCGTACGCGACAATATTTTCCGCATCAAAAAACTCGTCGAAAAGCCGACGCCTGCCGAGGCGCCGTCGAATCTTGCCGCGCACGGGGCATACATCATGCCGCCGCGCATTTTTGATATCTTGGCTAGCACACCCACCGGCAAAGGCGGAGAGCTGTGGCTCGCCGATGCAATTACTACGCTCGCCGCCGAACAAGACGTGCACGCTATCGAAATAGAGGGTGGTAAGTATTACGACACCGGCAACAAACTCGAATACCTGAAGACTGTTGTTGAGTTTGCATTGCGCCACCCTGAGCTCAAGGATGATTTCGCCGCGTTTTTGAAGACGCTCAAATAGCATTCTCTCCGCAACGCGGTAGAATGTGGGCATGGCAACGCTCAAGCGCACAATGTTCCGCGAGTACGATATCCGCGGCCGCGAGTCGGCCGAGGAACTCCACGACGATGCGCTCTACCACATCGCTCGCGGCTTCGCGGCCATGCTCACGCGCAAGGGCATCGCGCGGGTCGTCGTCGGACACGATGCACGTGGCACCTCAGAAAGCTTCTCGCACAGCGCAATCCGGGGACTCACCGAAAGCGGTATTGACGTGGTAGATATCGGGACGTGCACCACACCAATGAGCTACTGGTCTCAGTACTACCTCGATGTCCCTGGACTCCTTATGGTAACCGCAAGCCACAATCCAGCTGGCTGGAATGGCGTAAAGCTCGGAACGGGCCCCTCGAAGACGCTTCTTCCCGATGAAATAAAAGAACTCTACAGCATCATCGAGCGCGAAGAGTATGTAGATGGAGCGAGCAATCCGGTTGAGCACAAAGACATCCGGGATGCATATATAGCAGACCTCGTATCACGAGCTCCCGCTATAAAAAAACTAAAAATACTCGTAAACACGGGGAACGGTACCGCTGGCCTGTTTGCCCCGGCGCTTCTGCGTGCCGCCGGTCATGACATCGTTGAACACTATACCGAGGTAGATGCAACATACCCCCACTACACTGCGAATCCCGACGGCACTGCCATGATGGAAGACACTGGTGCACAGACACGAGCACACCAATGCGATATTGGTCTTGCATTCGATGGTGATGGCGACCGCCTCGGTGTCGTTGATGAAAACGGAGCGACCATCTGGCCCGATCGCTATCTCGCACTCTTGTCACGTCTCGTCCTCCAGAAGGAGCCTGGCGCAAAAATTGTATTCGACGTAAAAGTTTCAGAGGCATTACCGGAGGACATTGCAGCACACGGCGGCATACCCCTAATGTGGAAAACAGGGCACTCATACATCAAGGCCAAGCTCGCCAAAGAAGGTGCCGCCCTGGCCGGAGAAATGAGTGGGCACATTTTCTTCGCGCAAGATTTTTACGGCTTCGATGATGCTTTCTTCGCAGCACTCAAGCTTCTCGAATATGTCGGCAGGGAGGGAAAGACTGTTTCGGAACTCATCGCCTCGACTCCCTACTATGTTTCGACACCAACCATACAAGTAACAGTGACGGATGAGGGCAAATACTCCATCGTGGACACACTGGTCGCCGACTTTAAAGCAAGCGGCTACAAGGTCAACGACATAAACGGCGCACGCGTCTACATCAAGGACGGCTGGGGGCTAGTTCGCGCCTCGTCCAATACCCCTTCCCTCGTGCTTCGGTTTGAGGCAAAAACAGAAAAAGACCTCCTTGAAATTCAAGATATATTCCGCGAAAAACTCGCTGCGGCTGGTGTCAGCAGCACATGGGATTCTTCGGGGCATTAAATCAAAAGGGCGCTCGTGTTATACTCACGCGCATGTCCTCCCCCGCCCTCTCGATACAAAACCTTGTGAAGACCTACAGCAACGGCGTGCAGGCGCTCAAGGGTGTGTCGCTCGAAATTCCCGAGGGCGACTTTTTTGCCCTCTTGGGCCCCAACGGCGCAGGCAAAACAACCATCATCGGTATTGCGACGGGGCTTACCAATAAATCTGGCGGATCGGTTGCAGTATTTGGGCACGACATCGACACCGAAACCGAGCTCGCGAAAGCGCAGATAGGATTGGTGGGACAAGAAATAAATTTTAATCCCTTCGAACCCTGTCTTGCGATTGTGGTAAATCAGGGTGGCTACTATGGCGTCCCGCGCTCCGAAGCAATCCCCCGTGCAAAGAAGCTCCTCACCGATTTGGGGCTCGGCGACAAGATGGACGAAAAAGCTATGTCACTTTCGGGCGGCATGAAGCGCCGCCTCATGATTGCTCGCGCTCTCATTCACAAGCCGCGCTTTCTCATCCTCGACGAGCCCACTGCGGGAGTAGATGTGGAACTCCGTCGCGGCATGTGGGAATACTTGCGCTCACTCACGAGCGAAGGTCTCACGATTCTCCTCACCACACACTACCTCGAAGAGGCAGAGCAGCTCGCGAAGCACGTGGCCATCATCCGCAAGGGTGAGATAGTCGCACACGGCACCATGGCAGACATTCTCGCGCTCCACAACGAAGAAGAAGCAGCCAAGAGCGGTTACCGCAGCGGCAAACTCGAGGAAGTATTCATGCAGCTCACCAAAGAATAATATGACACCGCAACAAAAATGGATTTCGTTTTACACAATCGTGCGCAAAGACGTGGTGCGTATTTTTCGTATCTGGCCACAGACTCTCCTCCCGAGCGTTGTTACCTCCACGCTCTACTTTGCTATCTTTGGCTCGGTACTCGGAAGCCGTATCGGGCAGATGCAGGGCGTAGATTACATGCTCTTTGTGGTGCCGGGCTTGGTGATGCTCTCTATCGTCACCTCGAGCTACGCCAACACATCGTTTACCTTTTTCTCCTCAAAGTTTTTCTCCCGCTCCATAGACGAAATACTCGTCTCTCCCACGCCGCCATGGCTCCTCATCGCGGGATACGTCGCCGGCGGCATGGTGCGCGGAGTGCTCGTAGGTGCACTGGTGCTTATTACCTCACTCTTCTTTACTCATCTTACGCTCACCATCACGAGCGCGCTCGAAGTGTTCGCCTTCGCACTCCTTACCGCACTCATCTTCTCGCTCGCGGGTTTGGTAAACGGTATTTATGCCAAATCGATTGACGGTATCAACATCGTTCCTACATTTGTACTCACTCCGCTCGTGTACCTCGGTGGTGTATTTTATTCGATACAAACATTGCCGGTATTTGTACAACAGCTCTCGCACCTCAATCCGGTGTTTTACCTCATCAACGGATTCCGCTATGGATTCTTAGGTTTGTCTGATGTATCACTCACCACCGCCTACGCAGTGCTTCTGGGGCTTGCCGCACTCCTCGTCGGTATCAATTGGTACCTCATCAAAACAGGTCTCGGGCTCAAACAGTAGCTAGAGATTTGCGAGCACAAACTCGACGCGCTCTGGCACGGGAAGCACCGGTACTTTTACGATGGGCACACCATAATCACGGTAGGCAACCTCGAGCGCGTCATGAATGCGCGCGGCCTCTTCCGGAGTTTCGTTGCGTGCGTCGTCGAGCTGGTAGTCGAGTAAGTCGAGTAAGAAAACCTTTTTGAAGGGTGCGCGCTCTGCGGCAGCGAGCAGTTCGGCAGATGGCTCAAATCCGAGTATGCGGTGATACGCGATGTTGTCGAGAATACTGCGGTCAAAAAATACTTTTTCGGTGCCTGCATGACGAGACAAATTTTCAGTATCGAGCGCGATGATGGCCGCGCTAAAAGCCGCCCCATCAGCACGGATTTCTTCGAGGGTCTTCCCTTCTGCAAATCCCCTGTCGATAACCACACGCGCAGACTCGTGAACCACCGGGATACCATCGGCCTCGAATTCGCGTATGAGAGTGGTCTTTCCTGCACACGGGCCGCCGGTAAGCACGTACCAATTATTCTTTTCTTGCATCGCGGCAGTATAGCGAAAAACAGCTAGCGAACCAAATCTACCCACGTGTAGGTAAGGCCATTCCACTCGCACTGTTCTTCAAAAACTTTTTTGGTAAACAGGTGCTCATAGGCGGGGAAAAATGAATCTGCTTCGGCTTCTGCATCGATGAGCGTGAGCTGCAGCATGTCGGCATACGAGAGAGCTGCTGTGTAGATTTGCCCACCACCGATGATGTATGTCTCCTCTGCTCCCTCTGCAAATGCCGCCATACCAATCGCCTCATTGATTGATTCGGCAGTGAGCGCACCTTCGCTCGCCCACGTCGCATCCCGCGTAATCACTATATTCGTGCGTCCTGGCAAAGGTTGCACCGGCAAAGACTCATAAGTCTTTCTACCCATAATCACTGGATGTCCCTTGGTAAGCTCTTTGAATCGCTTCAAATCATCGGGTATTTTCCAGAGTAAATCATTCCCCTTTCCCAGCTCTCTATTGCGACCTATCGCAGCAATCATTCGTATCATATCGAGGACTATAGCATCAAAAAAGTACTGCCAAAAAACGAGGCGGGCTTCTTGCGAAGCCCGCCGTTAATCCTCGTATATGAAATGCATCCCCGGCACGAGCGCATCGCTCCGAATACTCGTCCTGTTCCACGCTGCATCATATGCATCGAGCCAGCACGTGTCGCGGCGATAGTGCACACGCCACACTTTGTGGAGTGAGCACTCATTCACGCCGCGCATCGTGTGCCACATGCCGCGCCCGAGCGCCCGAATCTGTGCCCCCTGTGCGACGAACAATTCATTTTTGAGCGCAAGGTCGGCAAAGATAATTTTGCCTGTCGGATTGCGAAAGGCAATCATATGTTCGCCGTACAT
>JBDKGA010000011.1:0-4507 GCA_039798465.1 Candidatus Parcubacteria bacterium
AAGGCAGAGGCCGAGCGCTTGGGTGGTGCAACTGCCGGAGCCGCAAATGATATGGGCAAAGGATTTATGAGCGCATTCGAAGAACTCAAGTCTGCGTTTGGTGATGCCAAGAAGCATTTCCAGAAAGAAGATGATGCTCCTGCCGCGGAATCAGACGCTCAGTAATACTCTATGGAACCATTTCATATCGGTCCGGGTGTGATGGGAGGGGGCTTTTCGCTTTTTCTCTTGCTTGCTGTCTGGGCACTCTTTTGGAAGGGACTCGCACTCTGGCATTCTTCCCGCAAGGGTGAACAGTGGTGGTTTATCGCACTTCTGGTACTCAATACCTTTGGTATCCTTGAAATCATCTACCTCTTTGCTGTCGCGAAGATGCGCGCCGACACACTCTTTACCTTCGACGGAAAAGTGCCCGAGCACGCATCGCAGGAGTCTCACTAAGTAAATATGTCGCATAGCTCGCGGACACTCTTTGTCCTGTTTGCGACGCTCTTCATAGACATGATAGGTATCGGGATGGTATTCCCGATAGTTCCTATTATTTTCACGGACCCTTCGTCTCCATCATTTCTTCTTGCTGGCCACCCAGAAAGCTCGTGGTACATCTACGCAGGGCTCGTCACCGCACTCTTTGGCCTCATGCAATTTTTTGCGGCGCCACTCCTCGGCGAGCTTTCCGATATATATGGGCGCAAGAAGCTGCTTCTCATTGGCATAGGAATACTTGCTGTCTCGCAGGCACTATTTGGTTTTGCTATTCAAATAGGATCACTCGCACTCGTGCTCTTTAGTCGCATTGTGGCAGGTATCGCGGGCGGTAATTTTTCAATCGCTCAAGCCGTCATTGCCGATGTGAGCACCCCGCAGGACAGGGCCAAAAACTTTGGTCTTATGGGTGCTGCGTTTGGCTTGGGATTCATCGTGGGGCCGGTCCTCTCCGGCTGGATAGCAGCACAAACAGCCTCTGCCGCAGCGCCGTTTTGGGTGGCGAGCATGCTGGGCATGTTCAATGTTATTAGTGTCGCGCTGTTTCTCCCGGAGACACGCACGCACATTCGCGAGCACGCACATCACTTCTCACTCCTCAAGGGAGTCCGCGATTTACAGCACGCAATCAGTGACAAAGTATTGCGCCCCTATTACAGCATCAACTTTCTCTACTACACCGGCTTTGCATTCTTTACGTCCACCATTGGCCTACTCCTCGTTTCGCGCTTCTCCTTCGACGAAGCCGCCATCGGTATTTTCTTTGGCTTTGTTGGCCTATGGGTTGTGATTACCCAGGGTTTTATTCTGCGCGTTATCTCAGGAAAATTTACCGATAGAATTCTATTACTCACCACCATGCCCCTCGTTGGTGTGTCTGTCTTTGCCTTTGCGCTTGTGCCACAGGCTGTACTTTTGTATGCAGTCATACCGCTCATGGCAATTCCACAAGGAATCTCAATGGCAAACCTTACTGCCATCCTTTCCAAACACGTATCGGCAGAGAGCCAGGGAAGAGTGATGGGTATCAACGGCTCGCTCTCTGCGTTTTCTCAGGGAGCAATACCACTCGTTGCCGGATTTATGGCAGCAGCAATAAGCATCCCCGCAACACTCGTTGCTGGTTCGCTCTTCTTCTTTATTGCGTGGTGGGTGCTCTATACACACGAGAAATAGATTGACTCAAAAGCATTTTTGAAGCACAATGCTCCCACGGTGCCTCCGCAGAGGCATTTTCTTTTGAAACTATGGAAATTCGTAACATCGCAATCATCGCACACGTGGACCACGGCAAGACCACCCTTACCGATGGACTTTTGCGCCAGTGTGGCGCAGAGAAAGAGGGTGTCTCCATGGACAGCAACAATCTCGAGCGCGAACGCGGTATCACTATTTATGCCAAGAACGCTTCGCTCCCATACAAGGGGACCAAAGTAAACATTGTAGACACGCCTGGCCACGCAGACTTCGGCTCCGAAGTAGAGCGCGTACTCCGCTCTATCGACAGCGTGCTGCTCGTCGTCGATGCGCAAGAAGGCCCGATGCCACAAACGCGTTTTGTGCTCCGCAAGTCACTCGAGCTCGGCCTCCGACCGATTGTTGTCATAAACAAAATCGATAAGCCCGCTGCAGATCCAAAGCGGACGGAGGATCAGGTGCTCGAACTCTTTCTCGAACTCGGTGCAACAGACGAGCAGGCAGATTTCCCCATAGTCTACGCAATTGGTCGCGAAGGTGTTGCCAAGCTCAAGCTGACCGACGAATCCAAAGACCTCTCACCACTTCTCGATGTAATTCTCGAAAAGGTCCCGTGCGCATCCTCTGAAGAAAAGACTGCACAGCCACTGCGCTTACAGCCGTTCAATCTTGCATACGACAACTACCTCGGCCGCATGGCAGTATCGCGCATATACGAAGGCGCTGTGTCTCCAAACATAAACGTGTTTGTGCGCAAGCCAGACGGCACTACGCGCCAAGGAAAAATCATAAAGGTCTACACGTTCGATGGTCTTCAAAAAATAGAGACCGACCGCGCGACAGCAGGGGATATTGTCATGATTGCCGGACTCCCCGACATTGATATCGGCGAGACCGTCACGACAGATGCAGCTGCAGAACCGCTTCCTGCGATTGCCGTAGACGAGCCAACCATCACGCTCAACTTCCTCGTAAACAACTCTCCCTTTGCTGGTCGCGAAGGTAAATTTGTTACGTCGCGCCAAATTCGCGACAGGCTCGAACGCGAGCTCGAGGTCAACGTGGGGCTCCGCGTAGATTTTGGCGGCAACGATGTCTTCAAGGTTTCAGGTCGTGGCGAATTGCACGTTGCGATACTTCTCGAAAACATGCGCCGCGAAGGCTACGAAATGCAGGTCTCACAGCCGCAAGTTATTACCCGCGAAGAAAACGGCACACGAGTCGAGCCCTTTGAAGAAGTGGTCATAGATACCCCCGGAGAATTCCAAGGCGCTATCATCGAAAAGCTTGGTCAACGCGGATTTATCATGACAAATCTCGTCCCGCACGACGGCGACCACGTGCGCCTCATCTTCGAGGGGCCGACCCGCGGACTCTTGGGCTACCGCTCGCAGTTTGTCGTGGACACTCGCGGTGAAGGCATTATTGCTTCGCGCGTGATTGGCTTCCGCCACTTCTCTGGCGACATTCGCAAGCGTACCGTGGGCTCGATGATTTCGATGACCACCGGCAAGGCACTCGGCTACTCGCTCTGGAACCTCCAGGAGCGCGGCGTGCTCTACATCCGCCCCGCAACAGAAGTGTACGAAGGTATGGTGATAGGGAACACCAGCAAAGGCGAGGAGATGGCAGTGAATCCCACCAAAAACAAGAACCTCACCAACGTCCGTTCGAGCTCTTCAGACGAAGCACTCACGCTTGTGCCTCCCTTTGAGCTCAGCATCGAACGCGGCATGGAAATCATGTCGGACGACGAGTACCTCGAAATCACTCCGCAATCGGTGCGCTTGCGCAAGCAATACCTCACCGAAAGCGAGCGCTCAAAAGCTGGTCGTAAGTAAAAATTGCATTTTCTAAAATTCGTGATATAGTTGTTCCCATACATGCCACAGACAAACGCGCAGGGCGGTGAAACTTTTCATTCGCTCGCTGTCGCACCCTCAATACTCAAGAGTCTCGACTCGCTCGGGCTCACTACGCCTACACCCATTCAGCGCCAGGCAATCCCTGCTGGACTCGAGGGCAAAGACGTCATCGGTATCGCCCAAACGGGCACCGGCAAGACGTTGGCCTTTGGTGTGCCTCTTATGGCGCATGTCCTCGAAAACGGGGCACGTGGCCTCGTTTTGGCCCCTACACGCGAGCTCGCTTTGCAGATAGACGAAACCATGAAAAAGGTAGGTGGTCCGCTTGGCATCAAAACCGCCGTGCTTATAGGTGGTGCAGGTATGGGTCCGCAAATTTCTGCATTGCACCGCGGCCCCGATATCGTCATCGCAACACCTGGTCGTCTTATCGACCACCTCAATCAAGGCACGATTCGTCTTTCTGGTCTCACGCACCTCACCATAGACGAAGCTGACCGCATGCTCGATATGGGTTTTTGGCCACAAATCAAAAAGATTATCGATGCGGCTCCAAAGGAACGCCAAATGAGTCTCTTTTCTGCAACACTCTCGCGCGAAATCCGCGAGCTTGCGACACATCACATGAAATTGCCGGTACAGATAGAAGTCGCGCCACCAGGCACTACTGCCGACAAGGTGAGTCAAGAATTTTTTATCGTTCCCAAGATGCAAAAACTGCCGCTGCTCGAAAAGATTTTGAGCGAGCGCCCTGGCACCGCAATCGTATTCACGCGCATGAAATTTGGCGCCCAGCGATTGCGTCGCGATGTTGAACGCATGGGGCACTCTGCAGCAGAGCTCCACGGAAATCGCTCTCTCAATCAGCGCAAAGAAGCACTCGCCGGATTCAAAACAGGCAAATACCGTATTCTTGTCGCTACCGATGTTGCGGCACGCGGCATCGATGTAAAGGGTGT
>JBDKGA010000012.1:0-5880 GCA_039798465.1 Candidatus Parcubacteria bacterium
CTGTCTGCCTCATGAGCGCGCTCTTCTTCTGAGAGGTGTTTGAGCGATTTGCGCCCCAGTGGCTTGGGTCCGTACCACACAATAGCTGCGAGCGCGCCACTTGTTTCATCGAGAAGCGCAAAGATGCTACGGCCCTTTGCGTACCACTCTTCGTATGAGCCAACGCCAAAGCGCTCATAGTCTGAAGTATTCTCGCGTAGAGCAGAATCGTCGGCAAGCGAGAGCTGCTTGAGCTGGGCCGCTCCCTGAGCATCAAGACCTACTACACACGTAAACACCTGCCCTGCGTCGGTCTCGATACTGCCAATCGGGCATGTTTCATAGAGCGCGAGAGGAATCGAGGCGGGAAATAATGTTTCATTGAGTGTTATTTTCATATACGGCGACTATACCATATACTGCGGTCATGGAATCTTCACGAAACGAGGCTGCGTATCTCGCCGCTGTTTTATCACAGAAAAATCAGGACGATCCGAAAGAATCTGCCATTCGAGAGAAGATTAGCGCAACGGTTCTTAGAGATGAATGGGCGCGAGCTGCTTTTGCGCGGGTTCGAGATATTCAAGTTGCATATCTTCGTGATGTTGTTGCTCATGTGGCCGATGCCGAATACGTGCATGCTGCATCCCAAAAAGTATTGCGCGATATCGTCGAAGCGTTACCCTCACAAATAGTCGAGGGGCGAGAAACACTAGAGAGCTTGCCGAAGGCCAAGCCCGTGCTTGTTGCTACGAATCATTTTGGCGCATACAAACTACTGGGCATAAATCCGAAAGAAGAGCTCGGTGTTGATATTCCCGGGTACACGGACATGTATCCGTTTCCTGCATATTTTGCCGCATTAAACCCAGTTGCAAAAGAGCTCGGCCTCGGCCTTTACTACTCCTCGAATGATTTTCCTGGTGTGTTTGGGGAGATTCATTCAAAGTCCGGTTTTATCCATATCCCTGCTCTCAAAGAAGGCAGAACAGCTGCTCTCATTGAACAAACTAAACAGGTGGTTGAGCGTCGTCCCGAAAGCGCTATCGTGATTTTTCCTGAAGGAACCACCAGTGGAAAACCGACAGGCATGGGTCCTTATGCTTTGAATTCATTTAAGACCGGTGCGTATGTGCTTGCTGCCGAATTGGCCTTGCCAGTAGTACTCGTTGCACAATATTTTCATCCGAGCGAAGGATTTAAGCTCAAAATATTTTCTGCAACAATTCCGCCGAAAACTGATAAAGCAGGATACGAAGCTCTTGCCGCGGAGCAGCAGCGCGTTATGCAAGAATGGCTGTCTGCTCAAGAAAAGTAAACCATGCCGCGCATCATTATTCTCCTTGCTGTTGCGAGCGCTCTCGCACTTCTCGGCATCGGTACGTACTTTGTTTTTACTGCAGGGCCGGTCGCGGTGTCTGTCGGTCCTACACCTACTTTTGTTCTCGCCACCTCCACTATTTCTGAATCAACAGATGCATTTGATATCGATGCTGAATACCCGCAGTTTGGGATGTCTGCCATAGATACACAGATCCGCACTGCATACGAAGAGGCAATAGCCGAGCTCAAAGCACAGCCCGTTGTTCCGCATGGGGAGAGTGCTGCAAAAAATTCTTTCTTTGGTCGCTTCGACAAAACATACTCTGGCCCAGACATTATTTCGGCCGAACTCATTCTCTCTCAATATACTGGCGGCGCACATCCGTCTACTATTTTTGCGGGTGTTGCGTTTGATCGGACAACAGGCAAGCGTCTCGAACTTTCTGATGCCCTTGCGCTCATCGGCAAGAATATTACCGATGTAAGTGCGTCTTCCACACAAATACTTACCCATGACCTCGGTGAAGGGTTTATGTTCCCCGAAGGAGCAAACACCAATCCAGAAAACTTTTCCTCGTTTGTTGTTTCGGCCGATATGGTCACCTTTATTTTCCAGCAATACCAAGTGGCTCCTTATGCCGCTGGTCCGCAGCGGGTGAGTTTTCTACGGGTGAGATAGGTGTAAGGAATCGAACACCCCCGCGTCTATACCCTCTAGCAGGCGAGTGCTACTATTGTTTGTAGCATGACCCATTATCTATAAGTTTATTTAATTATCACTTTGTATGAAAAAGACATTCGTTACCATTCTCGGTATTGTGCTCTTCTCGCTTGCCGGCGCGAGCCATGCTTCTGCGCTCACTGCCGACGATCTCGCGAGCAAAATTCAAGCGCTCATGGCGCAGATTGCTTCTCTACAGGAGCAAATTAAACTGCTGCAAAATACTCCTACACAACCATCTTCACCAGCCCCAACCGAGGCTCCTGCTTCATGCAAGGTATGGTACGACGGCTGCAATACCTGCACACGCGAGTACCCGGGCGGACCACTTTCGTGCACCGAGGTGCAGTGCATCTGGAACGCGGGTTCCAAGTGCACCGCCTCCTTTGATTCTGTAGGTGGCACTCCGCGTATTTGTACACTTGCAGCGCCGTACCTGCGTCGCGGCTTGAGTGGTGCAGAGGTTTCTGCAGTACAAGAATTTCTTGCAGGGGAAGGTTTGCTCAAAGCACAGGCGACTGGTTACTTTGGCCCCGCAACAGAGGATGCACTCAAACAGTGGCAGGCCCAGCAGGGAATCGTGAGTAGCGGATCAGCGGCGACAACTGGCTGGGGTACGGTAGGACAGCGTACGTGGGAATCACTGAGAAAGCGCTGCTTACCTATTCCTCCCATCGAAGAAAAACTTTCTGCATATCCGCAGCGAGGGAGCGCTCCGCTCACGGTGGAATTTAGGGCGCAGGTAAATCCCATGAATGATAGTGTTGTGGCCGATGCAGGGTACTACAAAATAGTGTTTGGTGATGGTGCTGAATACACATTCCCGTGCACCGATCCGAGTGGTACCTGTCGCCAACCAAGCACAACGCACGTCTACACAACCAACGGAACGTACGTAGCCACACTTGTTCACTACGGATTCTTTGGTATCGCAGGCCAAAACGAAATCGTCATGGGCAAAGCACAAATCATAGTCGGTGGCGATGATGTTGGTTGCACCAAAGAATACGCGCCAGTGTGTGGTCGCCCATCTGGCTGCGCGAATACTTGTCCAGCAGGCATGTACTGCACCATGATGTGCCGCTTAAACGATCCACAAACGTACAGCAACAAATGTATGCTCAAGGCAGCGGGCGCTGAATACCTGTACGACGGCACGTGTTCGAATACCCAGACCAACAAACCGCCAAGCATTTCGGGGCTCATGGGTCCTTCTAGTCTCACCGTCAACGAAACAGGTACTTGGAGCATTACAGCGAGTGATCCAGAAAATCAGTCGCTCTCGTATTCGGTAACGTGGGGTGATGAATCAGTCTACCCAATGGCCATGATGGATAGGGCAGTATCGAGCCCCGTCTTCTACCAAGACACCACCTTTACGCACAGCTATGCTGCCGCGGGTACGTACACTATTACTATCGTCGTTACTGATGCCACAGGGCAGTCAGCAAAAACTAGCACCACCGTGCGCGTGGGGTCTGGTGCTGTAGCTTGCACCATGGAATACGCACCAGTGTGCGGACAAAAAACTGTTTGCCCTGCCTGTACCGCGAGCAATCCGCCGTGCATGGCGGCCTGCTATTTACAGCAGCAAACATATAGCAATACCTGCATGCTGAATGCAGACGGTGCGAGCTTTGCGTATAGCGGCGAATGTCGCTAGTGCACACTGTGAAATATAAAAACAACAGGCGGCCCCAAAGGGGCCGCCTGTTGTTTATGTATACACCTATCGCCCAATCGATATAAATCCTCCCGAGAGAATTTCTATAGATGCGCCCGAGTAAAACGGCGTGCCTTCGTCGCCATCGGTAGTGCCATCGCTCGTAATGAATACCGAGTTGCCGGTGTCGGAGGTGTTTCCGGCGGCCCACATGTTTACTCCAAAGCCGTATGTTTGGCCGTAAAGCTCTACATCACCAGACTCGCGTATATCGAACTTTACCGTGCGCTTTGCGCCGCTGGGCAACAAGTCTCCGCGGATGTGCACATCCGCGCTGTACCCTTTGCGTATCGTAATGCCGTTGGGGAAGGTAGTGGTATACCAGCGTCCGTCTACTTCGGCGGGATATGCGTTGTCATCAACGACGGTTACTACGTTTGCGAGATCTGCCGAGCTTGCCGTGCCAGCCTGGTCCCACGTAATAGACTTGAGGGTGATATCTTCTTCAGAATTTGCGGTAATGCGAATACCAGAGAAGCGCACCGCGGTGTCGTTGATGTATTTGCTCTGATCTGCACCCGGGTCATACGCTGAGCGTACCGCGGTGGCGCCGCCTATGGTTATGGTGCCGTTTACGGTGTGTCCGGTGCCAAGCATAGGAAGTGTGCCTACGGCGGGCACCGAAGAATCAATGCCCACAATACGTATCATAGGCATCTGACCCTCGTACGAACTTACGTCATCTGTAATGGAGCCATACACGGTCAGTGTTTTGGTCGTGTTGCTTGGGACGGTAAACGCATTGGCAAAGGTGATGCGATGGTTTGAATCAAATAGTTTTTCGTCTGAGCTGTATTCTCCGGCATCGTCTTCTATATAAGCGCCAGCAAATACCTGGTCGACAGCAAATCCTGCGCGCTCTATCGTAATGCTGTGCACTTCTACGTCGCTCGGACCTGCAGTGAGTGCAATTGTGGTAAATGGCAATCCCCATGCGCCCGCAAGAGCCAGTGTTGATGCTGGTTGAGGGGGAGCGGACACAGTGAGAGAAGGAGGGAGTGCCGATGATGTTTGCGCGGGGGCGTCTACTTGGTGAGTGCAGAGATTTAGCAATTTTGTTCGAGTGAATGCGCGGACCGAGCCGGTGCCTTTCGAAAGGCCAGCTGGTACGAGAATGTCTGCTGCGTATTTTTCTTGAAAACGAATCACTGCATTTCGTGTTTTGGTGCCAAACACAACCCCCTCGCTGCCGGGTGAGCCAGCCCCGGCTACTGCGATACGAGTTTCTGCGTCAGCATTTAATACTACCTGTAGCGCACGCACATCTTCTCCACGGCTACCAAGCGAAAGGTCGCGGTCCCACGTGCACTGTGCGGCGTGTATGGTGTGGGGAGCCAAGAGAATACTACATACGAAAACAAACGAGAGAAGATAGCGAGTCATAACAATTAATGATGCGCACTCATAATAAGGTATCCGATTACCAGTATACCAGTCAGGAAAGCGACAAGGATACGGTATGCGTGCGTGTGTCCTGCGCGGTGGTGGATTTCGGGAATAAGTTGTGACGCGGCAATGTACATAAATATTCCCGATACACCCCCCAAGAGAAGTGGAAGCTGGGCCTCAAAGAAGGGGAGAGCGATATATGCAACACCAATACCGAGAAATGCTGATAGTGCCGAGAGAACATTGGCAGCGATGATTTTTGTTTTTGACCATCCCTGATCAAGGAGTATTGCAAACTCTGCAATTTCTTGCGGCACTTCGTGCGCGGCTATGGCGAGTGCGGTCGTGAATCCAAGTGCCGGCTCCGCAATAAAGGCTATAGCGATGACGACGCCGTCGAGAAAATTGTGTGCCGTGTCGCCGATCACTGTCATCCACGGCAGTGCTTCCCCGTGTTCGCTGTGCATATGCACGCCGCTTCTATGCATGTGTTTCATCATGAGGCGCTCAAGCGCAAAAAATGCAGTGAACCCTATGAGTGCCGCAATGAATATGGGGTGTGGCTCATCTACCATCTCTATGGCTTCGGGTAGTAAATCGAGAAAACTTATAGCAATGAATGCGCCAGCGCCAAAGGCAAACAAAAAATTCGTAATGCGTTTTGCAAAGTCGGCTTGCCACAAAAGAAGAAGTCCGCCCGCGAGGGAGAAGACGCTGCCGATAAGACCGTAGAGAATAATGGGAG
>JBDKGA010000013.1:0-15200 GCA_039798465.1 Candidatus Parcubacteria bacterium
CGTATGACTATTTTCACCGTAGATTTGCAAAAAATCGACGATAAACAGTCCAACTCGTGTTAAGCGGCGTGTACCAAAGAGGACCGAAATCGCAATTTGGTTTTCTGTACCAAGGCAGAGGTGCCTTCCCGGCGGCAAGTGTGCGTGCGGGTGCGCATGCTTTGTGGAGTCACTGATGCCCATGCACGCAATACTTTTTTCACCAGGAACAATGCGTACCCCTATCTCCCCGAGCCATCGAGGTCCGTTAATCCCGTTCATGACGAGGCGAGACGTTATAAACGCAAACGAAACCGTATCGACAGCCACATGCGCAACTTTTTTGTTTGCGCAGAACGCGTCGAAATCAGCAGATGCTTTGCTTTCTTCCTGGGGGGAATGCGACTTGCCGGTATAACAAAGCGCGATGTATCTTTCCCTCGTTGCGAGGTACTCACGTGTCTGAGACATGGAGAATCCCTTCTGTTAAGATCAGACTTCCATCGGTATAGCTCTGTATCGGCTTCTAGTCAATCACCTCGCTACTGCGCATCAAGCGCCTCGTTTACGAGGGCGTCGGCTTCTTTGTTTTGTTCGCGGCGAATGTGCACGAAGCGTACGGTGCCGAGCTCGTCGATGAGCTCGCGCACGCGAGCGTGCAGCGGCTTCATGTCGACGTGCTTTACCTTGTACTCGCCGCGCATCTGCTTCACAATAAGTTCGCTATCCATGCGCACTTCTATCGTGTCTTCGAGTTTGAGTGCTATCGCTTTTTCGAGCCCGCGAATGAGGCCCTGATACTCGGCCCAATTGTTGGTGAGCTTGTCACCCAAATAAAAACCTTCGGCGGCGAGCTCGGTGCCATCGCGTGTTATCACAAATGCTGCTGCGGCTGGCCCGGGATTTCCCCGCGCTCCCCCGTCGGTATTGATGATTATCATGGTGCGTATCCTAGCATGGGATATAAGAACGTGTAGTTTACGGTGAGAAAAACGCATGCTAGCATCTGCGCCAGCCGTGTTTCAATTTCTGAGGTGACACATGTCCGAAAAAGATGAGCCACTCGTGCAGCTCTTCATGCTTACGCCCGACACGCTCCGCACTGAGCTGGATAATGCCCACAAGTATTATCTTGAGTCGGTAAAGATGACGGTGCGGATACCGGTAGCCAGCGCAACGATATTCTTTGCATTTATGACCAGCTACGGCGTAGTCCTCAATGTTGGAGTAAACTACGCAAGAAGCCCTACGTCTGTGTGGATGGGGAATCTTCTTGAGTTATTGGCGTGGATTATACCAGGCGCTGGCGCTGTAACAGCGTTCGCGTTTGGCATTGCTCAATATGCGGCTCTGGAGGCCATGAGTTTCAGTGCGCAAGCATACCTGAATCCGAACAAAATACGACTTGGTTTGCCTGAGAGGAGACATCCTGAACATGAGCAGCGTAAAATGCGAGTGAGGCAGACGCTCTACGGACTCTTCTTTCTCGGGCATGCACTTGCGTTTCTTATTTGGTCTATGTTAGCTTGGAAATCGTTCAGTGCTTTGTGAAAGGAGATTCGCATGTCGGATGCTAGAGAGCATGACGATTATATGGGCTGGGGCGTACCCAGTGAGAGGTTCAAGACGATAGTACTTTGGCTACTCGTGATAGTGGGAGCGACAGCGCTACCGGCAATCATCGGGACCATGTTATACGGTGCGCTTCACCCTCATACTCACGGACTCTTCGTTCCCTGAAATAATCCCTCGCGGCTCATGCCGCGAGGGATTGCTTTTGCGCACAAATTCCATGTACCACTATCTTGGCATGATATCTACGATACGAAGTGCTACTGCGGTGCGGCCGCGGAAGGTGTCGCGCTCGAGTGTGGAGAGCACTGTGGCGGTGGTGTTTTCTGCGGGGGCGTGCGAAAAGTCTTCGGCCGATTTAAAGAATTCAAATGCGCGGCAGGTGCGGCCGGTGTCGTTGCAGCTGAGTGTGAGCTCGACATGATTTTTTTCTTTGCCAAATGGTTTTATCTGCGCAATATGTGCTGCAATTTTAAAGAGTGGCTTGGGGTTTCCTGCCCCAAACGGCGCGAGCTGGGAAATATCGGCATAGAGTGCCCAGTTTGCCTCGCGCACAGCGAGCACAATATCTGCCTCTCGTGCTTCTATGCCTACGCCAGCAGGAAGCGCGGCGTGCGCTTGTGCGAGTGTTTCGGCAAAGGTGTGCACGCCATCGGGTTTGAGCGTAAATCCTCCCGAAGCGCGGTGTCCGCCCCACTCTTCGAGCGCTTCTTCGGCGCGCGAAAAAAGTTCAACCACCGACACGCTGCCATCGGTGCGGCACGAGCCTTTGAGACTACCCTTGGCATCTCGGCCCCACACGCACACGATACCTTTGCGACCCGAAAGCAGTGAGGTGGCTACGAGTCCCAAGAGCCCGGGCTTCCATTCGGGATCACCGAGCACCGCGACTGCATCGTGCGGATTATATCGCGCCTGCATGCGCTTCTTTGCTTCCTTTACGATACTTGCCACTTTTGATTTACGGCTTGTGTTTAGTTTCTCAAGCTCGCTCGCGATTTGTTCGGCCTCGCGTGCATCTTCGGTAGAGAGCAGTCGGAATGCGAGCTCGGGTGTGCCCATGCGTGATGCGGCGTTGATGCGCGGTGCGATAGAAAATCCGACATCATCTTCGGTCGCTTCGTGTAGTTGCATGCGTGCTGCAGCGGCAAGCGCACGCAGACCCGGGCGCTGTGTTTTGCGCAACACTCGCAAGCCCCAATACACGAGCGCGCGATTTTCGCCAACGAGCGGCATCATGTCGGCGATGGTCGCGATAGCAACAAGATCGAGCAGCCACTTTTCCCAGCCATCTTGTATTGCAGTGAAACGCTCCATGCCGCGTTTTTTGCCTTCTGCCAAAAGCGCCTGTGCAACCTTGAACGCCACCCCTGTACCCGAGAGCCCGGGGAAGGGATACCCTGCCCTTTGCGGATTCAAGACAATGCATTCAGGCAATGCTTGCGACACATCGTGATGATCGGTAACGATGACATCGATGCCGAGCGCTTTGGCATGCGCCACCGCTTCCACCGCCGTCGTGCCCACGTCTACCGTAATTATGAGCGACACTCCGCGCTCTTTGAGCACATCGATTGCGTGCGCGTGAAATCCGTAGCCTTCTTCGTCGCGATGCGGAATGTATACCTCGAGTGCCTCGTGCCCTACCTTGCGAAACACTTGGTGCAAGAGTGCGGCACCCGGAATGCCGTCGCAATCAAAATCGCCATACACGGCGATGCGCTCACCCTGCTCGAGGGCAAGTAGTATGCGTGCCACGGCTCTGTCCATGTCGGGCATGAGAAATGGGTCGTGCGTATCGCGCTCGTAGCTGGGGGTGAGGAACCGCGCCATAGCCTCTTCGCCCATCACTCCCCGCTTTTCCAAGAGTGTCCGTACGAGCGGTGAAACGGTCATGGAGGTAGTTTACCGCATCGAATCAAAAACAAGAGCCAAAAACAAATTAATCCTTACGCAATCTTTTTGAAGGAGTCGATGTCCCACAAGGCGACATCTTGCGGAAATAGCTACTTAGTGTTCCGAAACTTTCGAAATATCACTTCCGTCGAATCCGATTCCCTCTCAAGCATCGTGGACAACGGCACGATTTGGAAATCGCCATCGGTGCAATTCTTTTCCCATACATAGAGTTCAGAATTCATGCGCGAACGACCGAGCAATACGAACGAGTGCTCATGACGATACCATGGTTCCGGCACGTGCTCATCCGCGGGGATAAGTCGGCGCAGGTGTCCCGCGCAGGGGAATGGATCCAGCCACCGTTCTCGTATCCGCGACTCCATATAGTCAGGGTCCGACCAGCGAAGAAGTATGGTTTCTTTGATTTCATCTTGCCCAAAGAATGTCTCGGAATCAATGTCTTTCTTCTGGAAATCGATCGCTTCTTCTTGTTCTAGGGCCTGCACAGCGGCATGACACCACCACAGGCCATGCAACCGCTTGATCTCTGCAATCGCGTGCGCGGGTATTTCTTCGGGAGACGCGATCTGTGCTAGGGCATGGGCTCGCGAGAGCAGGAGCGAATCATGCATGATTTTTTGCTGGCGGAAGGTAAGTTGCGCCCAGCCCTCACACGAGGCTGCCACATTCATGTCACGCTCAAACGGTTCTCGAGAAACTTTTCTTTCGGGCCTGATCGAGTCGATAGTCATGCGAGTGCGACGATTTATCTGCAATTGCTTGTTTCGATATAGTCTATCTGTACCGACATACCGACAATATAGCACACGACCTTTTCTCAATACGGCACTCTACCAAGGTGTACCGGTATAATCCTTGACAAAATGATGATGCCGCGTAACCTGGCTATCAGTGCATGTGTTAGAGGCTTCCTCCAGCCTGGGACTTGGCCCGAATTAAGAGGTAGTTCTTTTGTCGCCGCAGGTTTCTTGCGGATCGTCTACGACTGGCGTTAATAGTCGAACCAATTGCAGAACGCGCACCTGCACAATTGAAACCGGCCCCCTACGAGGCCGGTTTTATTTTTCTATACGGCGGCGTTTTCGTTTTTAACCTTCCGCGAGGCGACGCCTCGCGGAAAGATGCGATTCTTTCTAAATGCTCGCCGCGGTGTTAGATTGGCCCTAGTCTGAAGTTGTTTCAGATAGAAACATAGGGAGAATACGCATGGATGTTGATTCTTGTCTCGTCCCTTTTTTGGCTGTATTTGGAGCTTTTGCTGTACTGGCTATCCTGATATTCGTGGAGAGCATGGTTCGCGGCATTGGTTTGCTCAGCAGATATCCGCGATTTCCACAAATATCTGCATATGCAGTCGCCAGTATCGCGGCGATTGTAGTTATCGCCAATATCCGCATAGTGCCTTGTCATCAAAAAGTTGCGGCTACGATAGCGCCGATTATCCTCTCATGCGCATGTGGTGAGAAATAGGTCTAACCTAAGAATGGCCCAAAGCGTCGCGGTACTCGCGGCGCTTTTTCTTATCAGAAAACGTAGGCGCAATTGTGAGTCCTCCGCGAGGCGTCGCCTCGCGGAGATGACTGGCGTGTGCTACACAGGGTAACCCTGTGTATTTGGTGTCTCGGCCCTACTTATTCAGTGCCGCTCGGGTGATGCTCGCCACGTAGCCTGTTTCGGGGATGCCGTGTGCCTTTTGGAATCGTTTTACTGCTGCTTCCGTCTCGCTGCCAAAGTATCCCGTAAGAGCGCCGCTGTAATGTCCGAGCTCAATGAGACGCTTTTGCAGCTCGGTGACTTGCGAGGCGTCGTCGTCCCCTACTCCCATAAAGTGGGTAAACACAAACCGTGTGCCTGATGCGGGCGCGCTCGTGATTGCGGTGCTCGCGGTAGTGCCAAGCGCATTGAGTGCGGCGCGCGTACTTGGTCCTACCACCCCGAGTGAGTCGAGCCCTTTTGATTTTTGAAATGCTTGCACGGCCGCTGTCGTAGCCGGGCCGTAGGTGCCGTTGGGCGTCGCGCGGAGGTGGCCGAGCTGCACAAGAACTTTTTGTAATCGCAGCACTTCGTCGCCCGAAGAGCCGGGCTTGAGGTATGTCGTGAATTGTCCCGCTACAGTTGCAGCAGGTGTGGCACTTGATTGTGCGGCGCCCAGAGAGCCCTGCAGTGCAGCGAGTTTTGCTTGGAGCGCAGCGAGCGTTGTGTCGCTCGTGCTTGTGGTGGTTGCCGCTGCAGGCACGGCACCACCAGGCCCGAGGACGGTTATTGTTTGTGTCGTGCTCGCGCTTTTGCCATACACACCCACCACTCCCGTAATGGTAATTGTGTGCACGCCCACATCGCTCTGTGAGGGTGTCCACGCAAATTGGCCCGCAAGACTTATGTGGCTATTCATGAGCGAAGAGCCCGCAAAAGAATCCTTGAGTGCGTAGCTCGTGGGCAAAAATTCATTGGGCGCGACGGTAAATGTAACTTGCTGGCCGGGAGAGACGGTATTGCCCGGCGAGAGCAAAATAGTCGAGAGACTCGCTCCGCTGCCCACCTGCACGGTAATAGATTTTGAGGCGCTGCGACCTTGCGAATCGGAGGCGTACACGGTGATAGTGTGCTCGCCTTTATCGGCATTGGTGGGTGTCCACGAAAAATTTCCCGCCGCAGTGAGGTGTGGCGTGAGAATGACGGGATTGCTCGAGGTGTCGCCAATCGTGAGCGTAGGATTGGTGAATCCGCTCGTACTTACCGAAAAAGAAAGTGGTGTACCAGGTGCGACAGTATTCCCCGGCACCGGTGCGCTTATCGACACCGATGGTGGTGGGAGCACAGTGATGGTTTGGGTGGTTGTCACGGCGCCTTCGTTGCCGCGCGCGGTAATAGTAAACACGTGTGTGCCAGCATCACTTGCATTGGGTACCCATGAAAAGCGACCACCGAGGTTTATGTTGTTGGACGAGGCGCTTGAATTAGCAAATGAATCGGTGAGGCTGTAGGTAGCGTAGGAAAGTTCGGTGGGAACAATTCTAAAGGTTACGTTTGTCGCGGCCATTACGCTTGTGCCCGGGGCGAGCTCGGCGATGCTCACCGAAGTCGCGGCTATGGCGGAGAGTGGCGATACAAAAAGACCGATGATAAATGCAGATGTGATACGAGATATGTTCATGCTGCAATCGTGCCACCCCGCTGCACGAGAGTCAACGCATAGACTCGCTGTGCGCTCCTCGCTATACTGCTTATATGAATCCCGACTGTATCTTTTGCAAAATAGTTGCGGGCACGATTCCAAATCATACCGTGTACGAGGACGAGAACTTTCTCGCCTTTCTCGATATCCATCCCCTTTCTCCGGGCCACGCGCTTGTGATTCCCAAAGAGCATCATCGTTGGGTATGGGATGTCGAGGATACGGCAACTTATTTTGGCATCGCAAAAAAGATAGCTCTCGCACAGCGTACGGTGTTTGGCACCGAAGCTATTCAATCTAAGGTAGTTGGTGAACAAGTACCACACGCGCACGTGTGGGTATTTCCCGATCCCGACACCGCACAGGGTGACAAAGCAGACTTTGTAGGCAATGCCGAAAAATTGCGTGCCGCGCTTCTGTAAGCGAGATTTACTTGAGTGCTTCGATACCAGGGAGAGTGCCGTCGAGCAAGAGCTCGAGCATGGCGCCGCCGCCGGTCGAAACAAAACCGAGGCGTTCGTGTGAAATGCCCGCGCCGTCTATTGCTGCAATGGTGTCTCCCCCACCTATCACTGCCATTGCTCCCTCGTCTACTCTGCGCGCAACTATCTCTGCAATCGCGTGAGTCCACGCGGTAAAACCTTCTTCGTACAAACCCGTCGGGCCATTCCACAAAATAAATTTTGCACTTTCGATGTGTGGGGCGAGCATAGCAACAGTGTCGGGCCCGATGTCGACTATTTTGTCGTCGTTTTTTACATCGCGCGGCGAGCGCACACAGGCGTGGCCGTCTCCTTCTTGGACCGTTACGTCGGTGGGAGCCAAGAATCGCGGGTGCTCGAGTACCTCTGCGCCAGGCACCTCTTTGGATACCAGCGAGCGCCCTACCGGCAGACCGCGTGCGCTAAAGACATCGTTTGCGAGAGCACCTGTGAGAAAGAGGTGGTCGTACGCGGTGAGGAGGGCCTTCACGAGGGGTGCTTTTGTTTCAAATTTTGCGCCGCCTAGTATTGCGAGCGACGGCGATTGTGGTGCGCGTGCCTGCATGAGCGTGTCTACTTCTTCAGCGAACAGAATACCCGCATAGTGTGGAAGGTATTTGGGAACACCCGAGACCGATGCGTGTGCGCGGTGTGCGGCCGAAAACGCGTCGTTTACATATACGTCACCGAGCGCAGCAAGTTCGCGGGCAAAGCCGTCGTCGTTTGCGGTCTCGCGTGTATCAGCGCGAAGATTTTCAAGCAGAAGAATATCTCCGTCTTTCATGGCACGCACGGCGTCTTGGGCTATGTGGCCCAAGAGGTCTGGTACATAGGTGAGTGGAATGCGTTTGGTGAGTGCGCGAGCAACTGGCGCATTTGTCTCGTGTGGGTCACGGCCAACATGCGAGAGGATAATCGTTTTGGCACCAGCGGCGCGTAACAGTGAGAGCGTAGGTAGCGCGCGCTCAATACGAAATACTTCTCCCACTTCTCCATGAGAATCAAGTGGTACATCGAATCCGCCGCGTACCAGCACGCGCTTTCCGCGGAGCTCCGCCGGCGCTATATCAACAAGGCGCTTCATATATCCCCCAGCGTGTGTATGAGTTTAGAAAAACGAATCGCATCCACACTGGCGCGTCCGACAAGGAATCCATACACATCGCCGTCGCGCAACATTGTTTCGGCGTTTGTTTCATCTACTGCGCCGCCGTAGAGAATTCGTATATCCATCGCAGCGGGTCCGTGCTGTGTGACGATTGATTTGCGGATAAAAATACTCATTTCGTGCATATCGTGTGGAGACATGGGTGTGGGCGCGCCTATTGCCCACACCGGCTCGTATGCAATGATTATTTTTTTGAGCTGCGGTGCTTTTATGTTTACGAGCGCCAGACGTAATTGTTCGCGCACAAATGCAAAGTGTGCTCCATCGGTGGTGCGTGTTTGCTCGCCAACACAGAGGATGGGTGTCATGCCCAATTCAAGAGCACGAGCAACTTGTGCTGCAATGTGCGCATCTGTTTCTCCGCGCGCGCGGCGCTCGGCGTGCCCGATGATGACATGCGAACAGCGCGCCTGTTTCATTTGTGCGAGCGAATGTTCGCCAGTGTGTGCACCAGTATCCTCTGCTTGCGCGCCTTGAGTCGCAAAGGATATTTTTCCTCGGTAGCCTTTCGTTAGTTCGCGCAAAAAGAGAGCCGGCGGCGCGACAACGAGGGAAAGTTGCTGGTAGGATTCGGCCGCCTTTTTTGTGGCGTCAAAGAGCTTTTTTGCTTCGGCGTATGTCGCCGGGTGCATTTTCCAGTTTGCTACGACAAGTGATTTCATGCCACGATTGTAGCATGTGCGTGCTACTCCTCGCGCCAGACCGTAAAGCTGTAATCACTTGATGCAGAGGGGGTAAATGGCGGCGGCGCAGTAGCTTGGAGTGCGTCGTATGCGTCGACACGGGTTTGGTAGCCAGAGCAAAATGTTCCGCCACAGGTCCAGCTCGTGCCAGTGCGGCCATTTGATACCACCGAACCTTTGGTGGTAAGCGTGGAGCGGGTTACGTATGAAGCCCAAGTACTTCCCACGCGTTGCCCCGATGGATATGCGCCGCTATTGGTGTAGAAATCGCGGCCGTAGTGACCTGTTTGGGCGACAAAGATTCCGCTCAAGGTCATGTTGTTTGGTGAATTCAGAGAGATGCGCACGTTACCTTCGGCTATTAGAGTAAAACCAGAGGTGCCATCGTTGGTCGCGTAGGTGATGTTGTTGAGCAGATACGCATCGGGGTAGCTGTTTGAGTTTACAACATCGGCTGCGACGAGTGTTACCTTTCCGCTTACGACGCCCTCTACCCATACGCGGTCTTCTATATAGATGAGGGAACATGCTGCGGGTATGGTGTACGTGCCAACATTTGTTTCGGTGCGAATTGCGCCGTATTCGGTAATCCACCCGTACTGGCTACTATTGCTCGGGAAACTCCAGGTAGCGCTTACGCGGCGCACGGTGACGGTGCCACCAGCGTTGAAAATCAAATGATACCCTCGCTGCGAGGTGCTTCCGGAGGCGGGTGCAAAGTACAGCCCGCCGTTATTTTGAGCACGGGATTTTAGTGTTGAAAAATTTGCCGCGATTCCCGCGAAATCGATAGATGCTTCGGGGAAGCTCCACAATGCAGAGCCGCTCCCCGCTCCAAATATCCCGGGCTTGGATTGTGTGGGTGAACACCCGAATGAGCTATCGCATGTCCAAGTAGATGCAGCGCTTAGCACATCTGAATTGTTGGAACCATCCATGCGAATGCCGCCATTTGAGAAATACGGTCCGGTAATAACGCGATCTTCTCCGGCCCACACGTTGCTATTGAGTAGATATGAATAGGCGGCTACCGAGGGGCGCATGTAGCGCGCAAAGAGTGTGCGCGGGAAGCTTGGGTTGAGCTCCGACTTCCCTACCGAGGTAATGTCTATCCACTGATTTACGCCACATTCAGTTGCGGCACTGACGGAAATAGAAGCGGTGCCGATAGTACCACCTTCGGGATCGAGTACTGTATACGCATAGGGACCAGGTGCACCGGTGCCGTTTTGTAAATCATTTGGATTGTGTGCGAGGAACCATTTGTAGTATTCAAGACCAGCCTCTGCTGAGTGCAGTGCTTGCTCGCGATCGTAGAGTACGCGCCCGTAGCGGCCTTGCTGCAATGCAAACCCCGCAATAGCACTCATGATGAGGGAGAATACTCCCATAAAGGCAATGACGAGCAGTACCGTGAGACCAGAAGAGTGGGTGCGCATACTTAGTGCTCGATGAGATTGCGAAGCGCAGTGGATGAGCGCAGGGTGAGGCGGATTGGCTGGTCGTTTATGTTTACGTCGACGAGAACGTTTGCCCTGATGAAACGCACTTCACCAATACGAGAGAGATCTGTCATAAGCGTGCCAGCTTCATCGTAGTATGAGAACGTGCTGGTGGCGAGTGTAAGGTTTTGCACATAGTCAGCAATTTTTGAGACTGTCTCTACGCCCGTGTATGAGGGAGGGTCGCCGCTCGGCTCAACGATTCCTTGCATGAGAGAGGCGCCCTGCGTATAGAAGCGCACCTTTTGTGCGTACGGGCTTTGTCTGTTGATGTGTGCGTAAAATACAATTTCGTTGTTACCGAGTGACACTATTGGATAGGCACCATCTGATGCGTACGAAGTTTCGCGTATGGTGCGCACCATGGTATCCATGGCACGCTGCACAGAGGCAACCGCACTGGATTGTTCGATACTATAGTGCGCGACGTGATAAAAGTAGACCAAGCTGGTGCCAAGCGCGATGGTGGCGGAATTGAAGATGGCAATCCACACTATCGTTTCTATATAGGTGAGCCCTGAAGCAGAAGTGCGCATATTAATTGAAGAGTAGTTCGGTGGCACTGGTACCGCTTACAGTAGTGCTCGCGGCGGTTGTGGTGTACCCAGTAGACGAGGCGCTTACACTGTATGCGCTGCTGGACACGAGGTCACTAAAGAATGCATGACCGCAGGCGTCTGTTTGTGTGGTTGTCGAAAATCCGGTGCGCGAGAGTGTAATATCTGCGTATGCAATCGGTGCGCTCGTCGTACCGGAGCGCAGGTGTACGAGAAGCGAGTGCGTGGTATGTGGCAAAAGGTGAATATCGGTAATGAGCGATGCTCCTGGCGCCAGAGACTGCGGCTGTGCTGGGCAGGAAGACGATATATCATACCCGGTAGCACCTCCAACAGAGATAGTGTAGGTGTCCCATTCAAGTGATGGCACGGTGTATCCGGCAGCTACCCCAGACGAGAATGATTGGTCGTATTTATAGAGTGTTCCTGAAGGGCCGCTCCCTATGGTTTTGTTGCCCCGCACACCAAACGTGATGTTTGGCAGTGGTGTCGGCCCATAGCGACTATCAACGCGGTAGCTTGTTATCGATGGAGATACCGTATCATCGGCAGTTTCGAGATGAATGCCGACACGCACGAGCGCATAGGTGCTCGTAGATATGCCCGAGAGGTCTATGGGGCTTGTAGTAAAGCCAGTGCTATTTCCAGGCAGCTGTGCGTCGGGAATCAATGCGGAGCCGGTGCTGTTGTAGAGCGATATGCGCGCGCTTGTGCCTGGGGGCGTGTTTGCGTCCCAGCTGAGCATTGTCCACTGCGCAAGGCGCGAGGGGCCCAGGGCGATAGATTGCATATCGCCCGCAAGTGGATACGGTGCGCTTCCTGCGAGACGGAGTTCGCCGCCAGAGATTTCTGTACTAGAAGTAGTGGCTGTTTTTGAAGCATCAGCGAGCGTGTCTTCCCAGGTGCTTCCCTGTATAGGAGTCCATGTGCGCACAGTAGCACTGCAGAGTATGTCGATAGCAAAGGTGCCGTTGGTTGTGTGGGCTTCTGTGACGGTGAGATTGGCCGGACTCGGATTGGTATTTTGCGGGGTGGTGCTATAGGTCTGCGCTGTTGAATAACCGCTATCACTCACCGTGATTTGATAATTCGCTGAAGCAGGAGCGCCGATAATAGTGACAGTGCCGCTCGCGTTGGTAAACGTGGTGGTATCTATAGCGGGAGACGTGGATGCATTTACAACGCGAACTTGAGCGCCCGATATTGTTGCACCCGCTGCATTTACTGCAGAAATGACGAGTGTTCCCCCGGGGACCGCGGTCTCGATACCGATTGGAGAAAATCTGCTCGCGATGGTTATGTGGCGCACACCGCTGCGCGATTCCCACGAGACATCGATGCGCCCGATTTTATAATCAGCAGTAATGCTATTGGTATCTGCTGCCCCAGACCCATCACGAGGATCATCTGCGTACTGAATGAGCGTGCGACGTGTATACGGTACGCCATTGAGGGTTATGCTTTCTGTTTGGGCGAGTGCGCCAGCTGGCACTCCGCCCGATGTACCGAGCTGTGTGTAGGGAAGACTTCTCAAATATTCGATACGTTCATTTGCGAGTGCAATCCCGCCGGCGCGTGCTTTGTTTGTGGTGATGACATCGACAGAGAGCCTGAACGCTGCACTAATACCCATAAATACCACGAGCATCAGTGAAGTACCCACCAGTGTATCGAGTAGTGTTACACCTCGCTGAGAAGAGCGCATGCGTATATTGTAGCGTGCATTTGTATGCACCATGTGCGCTCTCAACACTAGACACCGCTCGAGAGTGAGTAGATAGGGGTGATCATCGACATAGCAAAGAAGCCCACGGTGATGCCGATGAAAATCATCAGGAACGGTTCGATAATCGTCGACATGTCTTTTGTTTTATCGTCCACTTCTGTTTCGTAGTACACCGCAAGACGTTTAAGCATTTCAGGTGTTGCGCCCGTTTCCTCCCCTACCGACATCATTTCACCGACAAATGGTGGGTACAAATCATCGCGCTTAGCAAATGAGATCGACAGTGGCTCGCCGGCACCGACTGCTTTTTGTGCGTCGGCTATCACTTCGCGGAAGTAGCTGTTTTGTACCACTTCGCGTGTAATCTCGAGAGCAGTGAGCACATCTACTCCGGCGGAAAGCAGCGAAGAGAGTGTGCGTGCGGTACGTGCAGCATTTGCTTCGCGCACGAGCGTCCCTATCATGGGGAGGTGCAAAAATACATAATCGCGTCCGCGCCTTCCTGCTTTGGTGCGCAATATGACGGTAATTGAAATCACTATGCCGACAAATAGCACCGCGGCCAAGAAGACGTTTTCGGTGAGGAAATCACTCACTGCGATGACGGCCTTGGTGGAGGCAGGCAATTCAACCTTCATTTCTTTGAATGTTTGTGCGAGCGTCGGCACCACGTTTGTCATCATGAGGTACCCGACTCCCACAATGGCAAAGACGATTATTGATGGGTAGAGCAGCGCGCCGCGAATTTTTTTCTTGAGGTTGTACATGCGCTCCATTTGATCACCCACCAACCCAAGCGCGGCAGCCAAATCACCTCCTTCTTCGCCGGCGCGAACCATGGAGGTAAATAGAGAAGAGAAAGCTTTTGGGAATTTGGTGAGTGCTACGTGGAGTGAATCTCCGCGGCGTACACTGCTCGCGATTTCGCCGATCGTGTCTTGGAGTTTTGGGTTGCGCGTTTGACGCTCCATCACTGCAAGTGCGCGGGAGAGCGAAAGACCGGCGCTTATCATGGCGCTCAAATTGCGCGCAAACAGTATTTTGTCGTACTCTTTTATGCTCGCGAGTTTTGTATTCCAATACCGTACACTCAGCAAGCTATGTGTATTGTCTTCGTCGAGCGAGAGTATCTTTCCGCCTTCGTTGCGCACGACTTCGTACAATTCAAAACGGTCGCGTGCTTCTGCGACGCCTTTGTATACTTCTCCGTCTTTCTTTTCGGCGGTGTAAGTAAAATGTGTCACGTGTAGATTATACCGTGCTCATACGCGCTCTACGGGTTTGTAGTTGCACAACGTCCTTTTTGCGACGCAGGTATGCAGGATGATAGCGAGTTTTTCCGGGTTCCTGACTAAAGATCGTTCCTAAATGAGTAAGCTTGAAGGGCCGGCAGGGTGTGCCGACCCTTCATCTCAGGGTGCTGTGTAGTCGATAAAGGCCTTATAGCCATCATGAACTGCAAAGCAAATAGCGGCCAGAAGCGCTATCACAATAGTGATGGTGGCGCTGTCATTTAACGACAGACCGCAAGTGACCAGGAAATGAGTGGTTGGCCAATACAAAGTTGCAGCAAATGCAATGGTCAAGAACGTGACCTGTCCAAGGAAAAAGAGTGCTGCCACGAGCAACAGAAAAGGCCAAATCACAAACATTTCGAAGATTTTGTCGCTTACGCAACGGAGCTTCATTTTATCCTCCTCGAGCTGGCAGCGAACGCCGACATTTGAATTTTCAGCGATCGCACGCAGCTGAGGAGGAATAAGAAGAGGACGACCAATCAGCATTATGAACGAAGTTCACAAAAAGTCAAATCCTGAAATTATGTCGCTGCGCAATTGAGCACTGTATTAGTTTGTTGACGGATTTCGTCGGCTGGTAATGCCCCCGTTAATAACGGGGGCTTAGCCAATCTCACGATATCGATTCCGGTCTGGATTTTTGAACCCCATTCTTTCTGGTGAGGCACATACCGACATTCTTTCCGGAGCCGACACACACGCAACAAAGTGCGGCGGTGCTGGCGGTCAAGCGAAGGTGACACGACGGGGCTCCGGCCGGCGGCGAAGCTCAAGCCGACTAGGACGCGGCCGGAATGGAATGACGGAGCGCCCACTGCGCTAAAAATCTCCCTTGAACGAATCCGCAGGGACGATAATGCGGACTTCGGTAATCTGATAAGTAACCTCAACTTTTCGCCGAGCCCAAAAATGAATGCGGTCGCCGATTTCCGGTGGCCGCTTGAAGCCGAGAACAGCAAGCCTAGCGATGGAGAGAACGACGCGCTCACCGCAATCCGTGGTGACAGCTCCGATCATAGTTGCACAACGTCCTTTTTGCGACGCAGGTATGCAGGAGCTCGTACAATGAGGGCTTTTTAGAATTTCAGTTGACTCAGACGATTTCATATGGCTTAGTGATTTCGATGAAATCATGTTC
>JBDKGA010000014.1:0-3551 GCA_039798465.1 Candidatus Parcubacteria bacterium
CACCACCTTGTAGTAGATATTTCAGTTCTTGCCAATGTGGGTGACCACGTGCTCGCAAAGGACATCAAGCTCCCCGCATCTGCTGCGCTCAAGATAGACGCAGATGAGATTGTGGCGTCTGTCACTGAAGTGGTTGAAGAAAAAGCCGAGACACCTGCTGCTCCAGCTACTGAAGCCGCAGCTGCTCCTGAAGCAAAGCAGGAGTAATACACTCCAAACTCGTGCGTCATATTTGGTATACTGCTGGTATGCGTTTTCTCGCTATTTTATTTTGCGCATTCGTCTGTATGCCGCTCTATGCGTCTGCGCAAACAGCGCCCGATAGGGCACTACTCCAGGCTCAGCTCGATCAGATAGAGGCCGACATTTTGCGCACACAGACCAATCTCACTGAGCAACAAAAACAGCGACAATCGCTCGAGCGTGATGTTTCGATTATCGATTCAAAAATAAAAGTAGCGCAACTTGGTATCAAGCAGCGTGATTTGTCTATTGCTCAGCTCAAGGCAAATATTACCGACAAAGAGCGCGGTATTTCTGCTCTCGATGCAAAGGTATTGCAGGGGAGAGATTCGATAGGACAAATGCTCCGCGAAACGCGCGCAATAGATGATCTCTCGCTCGTAGAAATAGCACTCCGCGGCACCCTGGGAGATGTTATGCAAGAGGTTGATGATTTTAGCTCGATTCAGCGTGCGCTCGGGGTTTCTTTTGATGAAATAGCTGCAACGCGTGATGATTTGGCCGCGCGCAAAGCAGCTCTTCAAGAGCAGCAGCAAGAGGAGCAAGAGCTCTTGCAGCTACAGGTACTCGAGCGCAAAGCGCTCACGCAGGCCGAAAAAGAAAAACAGGCGCTCGTGAGTGTAGCCAAAGGCCAGGAGAAGGTGTATCAAAAAGTAATCACCGAAAAGAAACAAACTGCAGCGCAAATACGCTCTGCACTTTTCTCGCTGCGCGACACCAAGGCCACCTCGTTTGGTGATATGTACAACTATGCAAAAGAGGCGAGCGCTGCGACAGGCGTGCGCCCGGCCGTTATTCTTGCGATTCTCGCCGAAGAAAGTAACTTGGGTAAAAATGTGGGGAGTGGAAGTTGGCGTATTGATATGCATCCGACTCGTGATGCGCCGGTGTACAAAGAAATTTGTGCAGAACTTGGCATAGACCCCGATAGCCAGAAAGTTTCCAAAAAACCATGGTACGGATGGGGAGGTGCCATGGGTCCCGCGCAGTTTATCCCGTCTACCTGGAAACAATACGCGCCGCGCATCGGTAAACTTTCCGGGCAGACCCCGCCGAATCCTTGGGACCCACGTACCGCTACTTTTGCGACAGCGCTACTCATGATGGACAACGGAGCAGACAAGCAAACGCGAGCCGCAGAGCGCTTGGCAGCCCTTCGATACCTTGCCGGCTGGAAAAATGCCTCCAAACCCGCATATGCCTTTTACGGAAACGACGTTATGGAGCTCGCAGACAAATTCCAGAGCCAGATTGACATACTTGGTGGTTGATGATATAATATAACTTACGATAGTTGCAACCAAAGGGAAAGGATTTTCCGATGATTAGAGTCTCTATCGTTGCTCCTTACGACCAGGTCAACGGTCACTATTCTCACAAATCGAGACAAAATCAGCGTGTTTCCACGAAGGGAGGCGCTCCGCTTGCGGAAAAATTTGATTTCTCTGTTTGTGTGTTTGAGTGTGCCGGCACGATGTCTGCTCTTCGTGAATTGCCCTGTGACGCCACGATAAGCGTCACATTCAGTGAGGGCAAAGTCGAGGCCACAGGGACTATATCTGTGTACGATCCTCGTGCGCTGCAGACAGTCACAAAGGCGGCCAGAATTATCGAGACACATGCGGGACGGTTACTCAATTTTTCCCGAAGTATGTCGGCGACCATTTCTCTGACGCAGGCATGGGAAAAGACGTAGTCTTCCTCTCCTCGAATCTGGAATAGGAGTATTCGAGGCCTCTCCGCTTGCGGAGAGGCCTTTTCTTTTGTATAGTGCCTCCACATGAAAAAGGATATCCACCCAGACACATACCGCCTCGTTATATTCGAGGATGTGACAGCCGGCAAGCGATTTCTCATCGCTTCTACTATCGCGACCACCCAAACCGACAAATGGGAAGACGGCAAGGAGTACCCGCTCTACCAGGTAGAAATCTCTTCGGCCTCGCATCCGCACTACACCGGTCAATCCAAGATTGTTGATACCGCTGGCCGTGTAGACAAGTTCAAGAAGCGTGCCGCAGCCGCGAAGAAGTAGCGACCGCCGAATTCCGGCGCACTACGTCGTTGCGTATCGGGATTCGGCGCTCACCGTACGCACGAGTACGGCTCGCTTGAATCCCTCACGCGCCTCGTATTGCATCCGGAATTCGGCGTCGTACAACGCGACTTTTAGCATATACTTCTATCTATGACCGAACAACGCATCAATCCATCTGAATACGCCGATGACCCACGCGTCGCTTTTTTTGTGACAGAGTGGCAGCGTCTTTCTCAGGCCGAAAAAGATGCCACCGAACTGATGGAAGTGGATGCTGCGATGAAAGAGCTCGCCGAGGTTGAGATTGCACAAATAGCAGAACAAAAAGAAACTCTGCTCAAGCAAATAGAGGATATTGTTGGCAAAGACAACGAGCGCGAGTGGCCCAATGAAATCGTACTCGAGGTACGTGCTGGTGTCGGTGGAGAAGAGGCCGCACTCTTCGCAGAAGAACTTGCGATTATGTACGTCAAATTTGCGCAGGCTCAAGGCTGGAGTGCAAAAAAAGTAGATGAATCTCGAGCTGCTGCAGGGGGTATCAAAGAAGCAACGTTTGAAGTAAAAGGCATAGATTGCTATAAACTTTTGCAATACGAATCTGGTGTTCATCGCGTACAGCGTGTGCCGGCCACCGAGAAAGCCGGTCGCATTCATACATCTACCGCAAGCGTTGCTATTATGCCGGTCTATAAGCGGGTGAAAATAGAAGTAAACCCGGGAGATATCGAGATGGAATTTTCTCGCTCGGGCGGTGCTGGTGGTCAAAATGTTAACAAGGTAGAAACTGCTGTGCGCCTCATTCACAAGCCCACCGGTATCGATGTGCGCTGTACGTCTGAGCGTAGCCAGCAGGCAAATCGTGAACGTGCCATGAAGCTACTTATGTCGCGCTTGCAGGAGCGTAAAGATGCCGAAGAAGCCGTTCAGCGTGCCGGAGATCGCAAAGGTCAAGTAGGTACTGGCGATCGCTCCGAAAAGATTCGTACGTACAACTTCCCGCAAGACCGCATTACCGACCACCGTATCAAGGAATCATGGTCCAACATGCCGGCCATTATGCAAGGCCGTCTTCTGCCCATTTTGGAGGCGCTCAATGCCCAAGGCGGGGGAGATGGCTCCGAGGTTGCGGAAAACGATTGATTTTGCTACACTCCCTTGGCCTCGCAAGGGGCCTATTTTTTCAACATGTCAGACAACGCTCTCAAAACTCTCCAAGAAGCCGGCATTCATTTCGGCTACCCACGCACACGCCGCCATCCGACCGCAGCAC
>JBDKGA010000015.1:0-6597 GCA_039798465.1 Candidatus Parcubacteria bacterium
CCGCTTTTTATGCGCCTATTGACAAAATAATAATAAGTGATATACTTTCCACAGAAATCAGCTCATTGAAATTGATGATGGTTGTGTGTCTCGCGAGTATCGTTGTGGGTGTGTATGCACCTAGAACGGTACCCGTGAGGTGCCATGGTTCAACCAATAACGGGAGTTTCCCAATGAAAACCATCATCGCAGCTGCAACAATCGCCATGATTGCTGGCTTTGCTTCCCCTGTGTTCGCGCAGGAGAAGCCCGACCCGGCCCCGCAGGCCGCGTCTCGAGTTGGCGCGCACAAGCCCGACCCGTCGTCGGCCGACCCCTCGGGGAAGGCCCAGGCATTCCGTTCCTGTATTTCGGAGCTGTCGAAAGACGGTATCACCGAAGTCGAGGATGTTGCCGAGTGGGAAGGCGGTCTCCGCTACGAGGCGGGCCACTTCTACATCGGCAGCCGGCCGTTCTTTTCTGACGGCACGGATATGACGGTCCCGGACAAATGTGCCGAGAAGCTCGGCATGAAGCGGCGTTCGTAGCAGTACGGGCAAGCATCTCTTTGGTTGGAGATGCTTGCCCACAACCTTCTTTGTGTCTTTGTGTTCCACTACGTTCAAGAAAAGTAGGGTGCAAAAAGACCCGCGGAAGGGTCAAACGCAAACCATGGAGGAATCCGATGAAGCGTTTTGTTCTTACTATCGCCCTTCTGCTTTTGCCGCTTGCGGCTTTGGCGGAAGATGCAAACTGCAACGCAGCTTGCCAAGCCCTCCGTGACCATACTGGCTCGAAGCCGGGTGCTCCTACGGATGATCTCGTGTGTCTGGCATACCCAGAAATTCCTGCGAAGGCTACCGTTTGGCTGGTCTTCCGGAAAATCGATGGGCAAGGGAATAAAGCCCCTTTGCCCCAATGGGTTGTGCCACGCAAAAAAGAGGCTGGAAAAGAAAATGCGCGGACGAAGTTTTGCTTCGGACGCCATTGGCTTCAGAAAGCCGACGAGGTTTATATCTGCAGCGAGTTCCCCGACAAGAGTCAGTGGCACAGCGGACGCCGGAGAGAATCCTTCGGCGGCTCGGGAGCTTACGAGCGTGCAATGTCGGGCAAGTCAAACACTCTGAACGTGTGTCTGGGTTCTGATTGCCCCGCACGTCTTCCAGATTGATTACCCGAAAGCAGTTCTGTCGGGTCGTGAGATAACCTCTCGCGACCCGACAACAAACATTGACAACATGCAAATTATAAGTATAATGCGCGCGTTATTAAAAATTTACAAAAATGTATGAATTCACTTCGCTCATCGTTCTCTGTTCTTTTCGCGACCATCCTTGCGGTGGGCGTGGTGGCTTTTATTTCGAATCCGGTGACCGTTTTTGCAGACGATGCAGGCGGTGGCTGTGATTTTTGTGGTGGCGGTGGTTCCTACGACTGGGGCTCTAGCTACGACAACAGTTACGATTGGGGCAACACTGTCGACAACTCCTACGATTGGGGTTCCTCTTACGACAACTCCTACGATTGGGGTAATCAGTACTCCACTGTAAGTGTCCCTGCACCTCAGTACACCACTGCTTCTGTTGCAGCACCGCAGTACACGACCGCTTCAGTCGGTGCACCTCAGTACACCACTGCTTCTGTTGCAGCCCCGCAGTACAACACACCATCTTACTCTGGTGGCGGTTCGTACTCTCGCCCGCAGACAACTCCAGTCACCATCTCTCGTCCGCAGACTATCTCGCAGCCAGCACCAGTGCAGCAGCGCCCAGTAACGATTTCGCAGCCGCGCACAATCACACAGCCGACTACGTACTCACAGCCAACGCCGCAGTACCCGGTTGTGTACAACCAGCCGCCAGTACAGTATCCGCCAGTGCAATATCCTCCTGTGGTGCAGCCGCCGGTAGTACAGCCTCCGCAGCAGTACCCAGCTCCGTCATGCACCATCACTATTCGTGCAGCAAGCGCAGTAGCTAGCACCAACGGCAACTCGCAAGCGATTCTTACCTGGGGCGCATCAAACGCGACTTCGGCAAGCATCTCGACGATGGGTACTGTGCAGACATCGGGCTACCGCTACGTGCGCCCAACTTCTGGCCAGATCTACACCATGACAGTAACTGGTCGCGGCGGGACTGCTACCTGTCAGACGACCGCGTACTACATCGCGATGCCATCTATTCAGGTTCCGGTCTCGTACCCAACCCCGATAGTTGTCCCGACGCCAATCTCGTACCCCACACCAATCGTTGTACCGACACCTATCAACTATCCTGTCCCGACTCCAGTACCGCACCCGATTCCTGTTCCTCAGCCAATCCCAACGCCAGTACCTGTGCCAGTCCCGACCCCAGTTCCTGGCCGCGTATCCTGCTCAATCACTATTGATCGCGCAAGCATCATCAATGGTCAGAGCGCACGCCTCTCTTGGAACTCTTCGGCTGGTGTTACTCGCGCAGTACTCTCCGATGGTATCGGTTCGGTAGCAACACAGGGTTACCTCACCGTTACTCCTGAAGCTTCTCGCAACTACGTGCTCACTGTCTACGGCCAGGGCACCAGCGCTACCTGTGCTGTCTCGCTCACGGTTCAGAATCGCACACCGCACGTATCGCTCTCGCAGATTCCGTACACTGGTTTCGACTTCGGTACCTTTGGAAACGCGATGTACTGGATGGCACTCATGACATTTGCTGTCTCGGCTGCCTACCTCGTACTTTACTTCCAGGGCGGCACCGCTCAGACCATGAATCGTGCATTCGCTGGAGTACGCATGCCACGCGTTTCTCTTCCGAAAGTCTCGATGCCTAAGCTCTCGGTGCGTCGCGCAGTAGCACACAACACGGTACGCACAGCGGCACCAGTTGCTCAGATAACGAGCATTCCGCAGGCGTTCAAGGTTGAGAAAGTAGCTGTTGCTCGTGCAACTGCCCCTATCTCTACTGCAGTAGCTCATCCAGTGCTCCCGACCTTTTCTGCGGCTCGTGGCACCAATGATTCGATGGCAGTCATTCACTCGAAAGCAGGTGAAGCACCACGGATAGTGATTACGCGCGCGTAAGCTCGCAACACAAGTCCGCCGCCTCCGCTCCAAAGTGAAAAACAAAACGACCCCTACGGGGTCGTGTTGTTTTATCGGTATTTAGAGCGCGCGGGTACGAATTTCTGTAGCAAGTCTTTCGGTAATCTCGGCGATGGAGAAGACGCCAATCTTTCCGGCACGGCCTTCGAGTGTGGCAGTGCGTGCTTCTACTTCGGCATCGCCAACGACCAGTGTGTAGGGGAGTTTGTGTACCTTTGCATCGCGGATGCGTTTGCCGAGGGAATCATCGGCAGCGACAGAGACACGAATACCAGCTGCCTGTAGCTGTGCAAGCACTTCGTGCGCGTAGTCGGCATGCTTTTCTGAGACAGGGAGAATTCGCACCTGCTCTGGCGAGAGCCACAGCGGGAAGGCGCCCGCAAAGTGTTCTATAAGGAAGCCAATAAATCGCTCGTGCGTACCCAGAGGCGCGCGATGAATGACAGCGGGAGTCTTTTTTGTTCCATCTTTGTCGACATACTCAAGTTCGAAGCGCTTGCCCATGAAGAGGTCGAGCTGATTTGTCGATGCGGTAAATGCGCGACCAATAGAAGAGAAAATCTGGAAGTCCATCTTTGGACCGTAAAATGCGGCACCTTCGTTTACAATCTTAAAAGGCACGCCCGACTTTTCCATTGCTTCCACGGTCATGCGCTCGGCGTCCTTCCAATCCGATTCTTCGCCATGGTATTTGTCCATTTTTTTGGGATCACGCAAGGCGAGCTCCATTTCGTAGTTGGTGATACCAAGGACTTTGTAGTAGTACTCGTGCAGCTGAATGACACGGACAAATTCTTCGACCGCGTGTTCTTTTTGTATGTAGATGTGGGCATCGTTCATCTGCATGCCGCGCACGCGCATGAGACCAAAGAGAGAGCCCGAATCTTCGTACCGATGGCACCAACCGTATTCGGCGTAGCGGACGGGGAGGTCGCGATAGCTCTTGGGGCGGGCAGCAAATGTTTTGTGATGGAACGGACAGTTCATCGGTTTGATGTAGTAGTTTTCGTCCTCAATCTGGATGGGTGCGTACATGCTTTCTTTGTAGAGCGGGAGATGGCCCGAGGTGTAGAAGAGATCCTCCTTCGTTATGAGGGGCGTTGTTATGCGCTGATAGCCCCAGGCTGCCTCGGTTTCTTTGGCCCACTTCTCCAATTCTTCTTTGATGATGTTGCCTTTGGGGAGCCAAATCGGGAGACCTTTTCCGATTGATTCCTCGAAGTGGAAGAGATCGAGTTCTTCGCCGAGCTTGCGGTGGTCGCGCTTTTTGGCCTCTTCTTGCTGTTGCTCATATGCGGCGAGCGCCTCGGCGCTTTCGAATGCGAGGCCGTAGATGCGGGTGAGCGCAGGATTCTTTTCGTCGCCGCGCCAGTAGGCGCCTGCGATGCGCGAGAGCTTAAAACTGTCACCACTGATTTCTTTGTTTGGCGCTTCGGCGTGGCCACCGCGACACAAATCGGTAAAGCCACCACAGGTATAGAGTGTGATGGTCTCGCCTTTTGTAGCGAGCTCGTCGATGAGTTCGCGCTTAAAGGTATTGTGTGCAAACACTTCGCGCGCTTTTTCGGGCGAGACTACTTCGTGCTCAAATGCGGTCCATTTGTTGAGCGCTTTGCGCATTGCCTTGGTGAGGTCTTTCAAATCGTCTTCGCCCGGGGCAATGCCTGCGGAGAAATCGAAATCGTAGTAAAAGCCGTTGTCTATTGCGGGACCGATAGTGGGTAATGCGTGCGGATATTTTTCGATAACCACCGACGCGAGTAGGTGGGCGAGTGTGTGTCGCTGGTGTTCAAGGGAAGTCATGCGAAGCATGGTAACAGAGGGAGAGGGCTCTGCCAATTAGGTTTTATATCCACCCATCCCAATTATTTTGTATTTCTCCCTGCCATACGCCACTAGCACCGGAATCGCTTCCGCCATTCCAACCATTCTGTTCCCAGTCGTACCATGCAGGAGCTTCGTATGAAGACGTGTCTGGGGTGTATTCGTTGGGGTAGGGCCCATACATTTCTGTCCCCATTTGGTAGTTACTAGAATCTGTCGATGGATTGTATATCACAGGGTTATCCCACGACCATGTGTCTGACTGCGAGGCAGTCCCATAGTATTCGACGGGAGACGAAGCTGCTTCGCCGGGGTATACGCCAGTGTTGTATACGGTGTCGTAATTATTGGTATCAACCGTGATGCCCTGTACGGGGGTATACCAATTATCCGCCCAGCTTGTTGTGTCAGTATTATCAAAATAACTATCGGGAAGTGGATCTATTTCACTCGCTGCGCCTATCATGTTTCCGTAGCTATCGTAGCGGCGGTTTTGTACGTAGCCATTGTCATCGTACCAGCCGTACTGGTCAAACGAATTAGTGCCATATGCCCACGAATCGGGCTCACTATCGCACCATGAGCCATAGCATGATTGATTTGTTTCCAAGTATGCGCCGCTTGCGGTGTCGTTCCATATATTGGTGAGTGAATATTCACCGAGACCATTTGAATACGAGGGGGATTGATACGAATAGGGATTTGTGTAGGACGATGCGGAAGAATACGCGCGTGAATTTGAAGTACCTTGTGGATACCAGCCAGAAGTATAGAGCGGGCGCGGTGTGACGGCGTTGCGCACAGAGCTCGGCGAAGAGACTGTTTGTGTGGGGTAGGTGTACGACGTGCGAATTTGCGGCTGCGAGTAGGTGTATGAATTTGTTGTTCCGGTGGTTGGGGTATTTTGAGAGGCGAGTGTTACCAGTGCTGCGCAGGTGCGCGTGCCGCTCTGGTTTGCGACTGTCATTGTGTAGAGTGTGCTTTGTGATGGGTAGGCATCGATGCTGCCTTGTGAGAGCTGAGTGGCATCAAGCGTGCCTACACCAGAAATAGAAGCAGCAGCAGTATTTTGTGTGTACCAAAAGAGCCGGACGGGACGCCCTGCATAGTGAGTGCCCGGCGCCACAGACAATGTGCACGAAGGGGCTTGCATCACCGCGGAAGACACTTGCAGTGTTACCGAGCATGTTTTCGTACTGCCGTAATCATTTGAAACAAAGAGTGTGTATGTGCGTGTTGTGTTTGGAGAAATACTTTGGGTGCCCGAAAAGGGAACTGAGTGTGGTGAGCCGCCTGTTTCGGTGAGCATCGCACGTGATGCATTCATACTCCACCACGTGAGCTCGGTCGCAGAGCCCGCGGTGATACCGCTCTGTGAGCTCCATATTGAGCAGTCGACAGCGCCCGTTGCGGGGGCGACAAGAGCGGTGTTTGCGATAGGAGCAATGAGCGAGAGAACCATCCCGGCGATTCCAGAAGCAAGCTCATGACCGAACATGTAATTTAGTATAACGACCATTGGAGATGTTCGCTACCCGCTATCAACAGGCTCGGTCTATAGGAAGACCGTCAGAAATTGGAACACCGGCAGGCTCCGCTCCTGCATTTTTCACATTTGTTAAAATTGCAGGAGCAGGTCCATATCAAAGGAACGTCAGGGGCGAGAGGCCGGGGGGGGGCGGAACCCCCCCGTGGAGGGGGGGGGGGTG
>JBDKGA010000016.1:0-12364 GCA_039798465.1 Candidatus Parcubacteria bacterium
CCGAGATAGTTGACATATCAACCGTCAAACTAGCGAGACTGGAACAATCACTCACCAACCCGACAGCAAAATCACTCATGCCATATCTGCGCCAGAGACCTTGCTCATCCCACTGCAACACCGCTGGATTGGTGTCTTCTACGAGGCGCGTTACGTTCTTGCCTGCTCCGCTGAGTCGCTGACCTCGTTCTAGAACTATTCGCTCCTTGATACTATAGGTATTTTTATCGAGGCGAATATCGTCGCCGAATTGAGCCGCCTGGTTAATAGCAAAGGAATCATCTACTTTATCTCCTGCGGTGGCGCCGAACCATTCAGGATATACAACATGCGAGGGTTCGCTACAGGATGTCTGCTGGTTTCTTGTATTGGCAATGAAAGAACTCCCTCGTGGAATATTGAAAAATACATGATTGCGAACAAGGGGTATCTCATACGTTCCTTCCAGGACAATTTTTGTGCCTGATCCGAGATTCCATCGGGACCCGACTTCGAACACAATTTTTATCCCAGATGGAATCGTTATTGAGGTGTTATTACCCAAAGACACTGTCACCTGGGCAGGAGTGAGTATTTGAGCACAGCGCCGCGCGATAAATAAGCTAAGTTCTCGTGCCGTGTCCCCATTCTTCAAAACACAAACACTCGTCGTTTCAGGTTCAATGACCTCATGTTGGGTAATAGCGGCAGAAGATGGCAGTGCATCATCTACGGTCTTCTTAGGCTCATCTGGAGGCGGCGAAATTGTAAAGACCTCTGCAACATTATTAGGGATGGTAGAGGGGTTGTCGCCTACTCGACCCTCTATGTGGACCGAAAGCGATGTTCCTCCCTGGGTAGAACTCGTAGATGATGTTCTTGGTGTTATAGGGGAAGCCGTCGAAATATTCGAGCGTGTTCGCATGAGCGCAAGAGTTTTGGGCCCCACAACACCAAAACCGGTGGTTTCAGGATTACCAAACGATACGATACCGCTGCGAACCTGGAAACGCTCAACAGCGGTTCGTGTAGCAGGGCCATAGTAGCCAGTTATCTCACCATAGGTATAGTCGCCAGTTCCAGTAAGAAAGCGTTGAAGACGCGAAACATCGCCATTGGTCGTACTGTCCTTTGCGCCAGGAAAAAGTGGCGCAATAGGAACTGAAACGATAACTGATTCAGATATTGGATTTGATGTTTTTTGTACTGAGAGAAAGGCAAGCTGTTCTACGAGGACCGCAAGCAATTTCTGCAGTGTTGCCACCTGATTATTATTAGCAATATCGAGGGCTGGAGTGGCCACTGCAGCAAGAGGTGACCCTGAAGGAGCTATACTACTGTGATTCTCAAGGGGTGTCTGTGGGCCAACATCGGCATAGACTGGTGTTGAAAGAAGAAAGAGGCCGATCAAAAATACAAATTTGAACATAAAAGAATTATACGATGAACACCTCGTTATCTGAGTGGCTAGCATAGTATAACAGGCTCAGGGTCTACTAATACATAGACAGGTGAAAAGAAAAGAACTCATGTGCAAAGCATGTGGTATGACATCATTCAAAACCCCGCTTTCGCGGGGTTTTTCTTTTGATATTACTTGCGCTTGCCAACCTTGCGACGAGAAAGAATGAAGACGTTGCTGTACTTCTTCGGACGGCGAGTCTTTTGACCCTTTCCTGCTGGCTTACCCCAGAGAGTAACGAGTCGGCGGCGACCGCGACCCTGCTTACCTTCACCACCACCGTATGGGTGATCGACAGGATTCATCACCGAACCGCGAACGCGAGGACGAATACCCTTCCAGCGTGAGCGACCAGCCTTGCCCCAGTTTTCGAGACGATGTTCGTCGTTTGAAACTTCGCCAACTGTTGCCCAGCAGGTACCGATTACTTTACGGATTTCGGTAGAAGGAAGTTTGATGTGTGTGTAGCCGCTGTCCTGAGCTACTACTTCGGCAAAGTTGCCTGCCGAACGCACCAAGACACCACCAGCACCCGGCTTTATCTCAATGTTGTAGACAAACGCACCCACTGGCATTTCTCCGAGCGGAAGGCGATTGCCTGCCTTTGCAGGGGCCTTTGCAGAAACGATAAATTCATCCCCTACCTTGGCAGTCTTCGGAAGAACAATGTAGCGCTTCTCTCCGTCACGATATACGGCGATGCCGATAAATGCGGAACGGTTTGGATCGTATTCAATCGATGCAATTTTTGCCGGAATGTCTTTCTTGTCGAACTTGAAATCCACAGCACGGTAGAGCTGTTTGTGGCCACCGCCGCGATGACGCATGGTGATGCGACCCTGAGAGTTGCGTCCTGCATCGCGCTTACCACCCGACTTGAGTGCCTTAAGCGGCTTGTGTCCCGAGAGGAGTGAACGGTAGTTGATGCGCGTCATCTGGCGCGAGCTTTTGGTGGTTGGGCGATAGGTCTTGAGTGCCATACGATGTTATTTATGCGAGAGTAATCGAATCACCTTGCTTGAGATAGACGTAGGCCTTTTTGCCACCGCTCTTCACGCCGTAGCGACCAGACTTCATGTGGCGCACGCTCTTTTCTGGAACATTCACCATGCGGACAGAGCGCGGAGTAACCTTGTACATCTTTTTGACCGCTGCGATTATGTCGCGCTTCGTGGCATCGGTAGAAATGTTGAATACGTACACACCCTTTGCCTGCATGAGGCCAGCTTTTTCGGTTATGCGCGGAGCACGAAGCACTTCCTTGGCGTTGTTCACCGATGGAGCAGCGACAGGAGCCGCCGCCACAGCAGCAGGAGTCTTTTTGGTCTTTGTTTTTGAGAAGAGTGCCATACTTATTTCGTTATGTTCTTTTCAGCGCCCAAGCGAGCCTCGAGGATAGCCACCGCTGCTGCAGGATTTTCGATGACAAGGTATTTGTATTTAAGTACCGAGAGCGGATTGAGGTCGCGCACCGCTTTTCCTTCGACAGTACTTACATTGCGGAGGCTCTTTTTTGCGACGGCAGTGAAATCGGAGAAGGCCACCAATGCGCTGTTTTTGCGAGTACCACCAAACATCTTGGTGCCCGCTGCCTTGTCGAGTGCTGCGAGTGCTTTTACTGCAGCGGCGGTCTTTGGCTCAGAGAGAGCAAGAGAGTCGACGAAGATTATTTCACCGTCCTTCCACTTGCGAGAGAGCGCAACCATAAGAGCCTTTGCGCGCATCTTTGCAGGAATTGCACGAGCAAACTGCTTTTCTTTGCGCGGACCATGAGTGATACCACCACCGCGCCAGATTGGAGAGCGAGAGGAACCGACGCGAGCGCGACCAGTACCCTTTTGCTGCCATGGCTTCTTGCCACCACCGCGAACATCACCGCGATCTTTTGTGTGAGCCACTGGTGTGCGAGCGTTGTCGGCCATCGAGGTAACGACCTGGTGGATGAGCGAGTCATTCCAGGCAACACCAAACACGCGCTCTGGAAGTGCGATGGTTCCTGCTTTCTTGCCCTGTGCGTTGTAGATTGAAGCTTCCATAAAAATTGAATTATCCACGAATTTCGACAAGTGTCCCGGGGCGACCTGGTACGGCACCCGAAACGATAAGGGTATTGGTATCCTTGTCTACCTGAAGTACACGGAGGTTGCGCACCGTAACGCGCTCACCACCCATGCGGCCTGCCATACGCATACCCGGAGAAACACGACCACCGGCGCGGCCCGCACCTGCGATAGAGCCCGGTGCGCGCTCTTTGTTTTTCTGACCGTGAGAACGAGGACCACCCTTGAAACCGTGGCGCTTTACCACGCCCTGGAAGCCCTTACCCTTGGAAACAGCTGAAACGGTGATGACATCGCCAGGATTGAATATGGAAACATCGATGCTGGTGCCGCGGTCTGAGCCCTCCATACCGCGTACTTCGCGCATTTTGTAGGCCAAAGGGAGGTCCTTGAGGTGGCCGCGCTGAGGAGCAGGGGTGTTCTTTTCTTTGCGAGTACCAAAACCGAGCTGTGTAGCTACGTAGCCGTCTTTTTCGGCGGTCTTGACCTGGGTCACGGTAAGTGGACCTGCTGCGATAACAGTTGCAGGGGAAACAACGCCGTTTTCATCGAAAACCTGCGTCATTTTGCCCTTGGTGCCGAGCATGAATTTGTTGGATGTCATAGGAAAAAGAAAAATCCGCGCACTAGCGCGGAAGAGTATTCCGGGCCAGTGGTCCCGTATGGGGACATGGGACCTGCGATTGCAGGTCGGGCCACTATACCCGAATGAAGCGAGAAATGCAAATATCTACCTCCCCTACTACTGCGCCGAGGCAGCACGCGCAGCTTCTGCTGCATGGTGGTGATGCATGCGGCGGATGAGCAGGATGAGCAGACCCGAAGCCACCAGCAGGTAGAGCGGGATTACTACAGCCTCACCCTGAAATCCAAACGCTTCGGTAAATACACACGCAAGCGGAATGAGACTATCGCAAGCAGGAACGGATTCTACCGAGGCAGCTGCTTCATGAAATGCACCTGGCTGCCAGACAATATCGGCAGACTCAAGATTTTCAGACTGCGCCTTTTGCGACAGTGCATCAATAATTTGCTCGAGCTGTGCTGGCGGGATTTCGGCAGAGCGCGGATCCTGCAATACCTGCGCCATGATTGTCGCGCGCAAATCTTCTTGTTGGGCATGCGTAAAAAATGGCAAGCCGATAACGAGGAGAGAAAGAGTAACTAGTGCGAGGGGAAAGCGAAGTGTCATGTCACTAAGTGTAGCGCACGCTCACGCGTTGCGTGTACGGTATGTGTGCATAAACACAAGAGCCGCCCCGTAGGGGCGGCTCTTGTGTTTATGGTTTGTGAAATTACATCATCTTCACGTCAATCGAAACGCCGGATGGCAAATCGATATTGGTGAGTGCTTCGATGACCTTGCCCTCGGGGTTCAAGATATCAATCATGCGCTTGTGCACACGCATCTCAAACTGTTCGCGTGCGTCTTTGTCGATGAAGGCGCCGCGGTTGACGGTGTACTTCTTGATATCTATTGGGAGCGGAACAGGGCCAACTACCTTGGCATTGTAGCGAGCGGCGGTGTCGATGATTTGCTTGACCGACTTATCGAGAATGGAGTGTTCGTAGGCGTACACCTTGATGCGCAGGCGATGAGAGGCCTCGGTCTTTTTGGCGCGGGTTCGTGGTGTCTTTACTTCTGCCATAGAGCTTGTGGGCAGGAGTATGCACTATTCTGCTCGGAAACGCAAGCTATGTGCCATAAAAGAAGATAATTCCCACCCCTATAAAAATAAGAAGTGCCCCTATGCTAGTAGCCAGGGTTAGGTGTGTCTGTTGGAATAGGAGAAAAGAAAACAGAACAATAAAGAGCGGGTACGATATTTCAATAAGCCCGGCCAAGGAGGCATTTTTCTCTACTATTGAGAACGCAATGAGAAACTCGGCTGCTATCCACCCCACAATACTCGCGAACATGAGCCACAAGAGGAATCGGGATGAAAGCATGGTGCTTATATCTTCCCGAAACCCGCCCGTAAGTAATGCTATACCCACAGTAGCAATAGCAGCGGCCACCATTTGAATAGCGAGTACTGTTGGCACGGATACGGCCTTATAGAGTTGCTCAGAAAGCACATACATGAGCCCCCACACCACCGAAGCCCCGAGCGCATAGGCCAGCCACATAGCGAGAGAATAGCACACGCTACCGCCGACAACATTACCCTATATGATGTATTCTATTTTTTCTCAAATACTCGATACGCAAGGTACCCGAGATACGGGAACACCGCGAGCACCGCAAGACCAATGATGGTGAATACCATCGGATGCCCGAGCATGAGCACATTTGCGATTCCCGCGAGCACGAGGAGTATGGCCAAGACAGCGGTAACACGGAAACGTGTCTCCCCTGCCAAGCGGCTGGTGATGTACCCGCCACAAAACGAACCCACAGCCCAGCCAAGAATGACGAGTATAAAGGCGGTCCACGGGAGTGATTTGGTGAGCGCCTGCACCGCAGCGGTATCATACCAATCAAGATCGGCAGGTAGTGGGTAAAAGAATGAATTGGTAAGTTCAAACGCCATCATCACCGCCGAGGCGACAACAAACCCTGCGACAACCGGCCACACCCACTGCTTGAGGATAGTCATGCGGTCAGTATACACTCTAGAAGAACCAGAGGGCTCTACTGCCCTACTCAAACAAATAACTGTGGCTGCCGATGTCCACGAGCACTAATACGAGCTCGCGCTTATTTTTCTTGTACACCAAAAGGGTATCTCCCTTGATATGGCACTCGCGATATTCGGAAAGAACGCCGCTGAGAGAGTGATCCCAGTACTCACGCGGCAGGGGCGTATCTGCCGCAAGTAAATCTATCGCCTTCTCCAAGTCTTTTTGAGCGGCAGGTTTAAATTTGCCCGATCGCTTTAATTGAACAAATGATTTCTCAAAACTACTAGCGCGAAATATGCGATACATTGCACAGGATTATAAATCTTTGAGCGCAGCTCGACCATTTGTGTAAAACTTGCCTTCCTTGAGAGCCCCGGCAACCGAAGCATCCCACTTGGCCTTGAGAATGACAGGGTTCTTGGTAGGAGTAAACGGCAAACCCTTTTCTGCAACCACTTGGCGCAAGAAGATGTTTACCGCCGACGACATATCGAGACCAATATCCCCCAGCGCCTTGCTGGCAGCCTTTTTAATCGCCTCTTCGATACGGATATTTATAGTGGTCATATACTAAAAGTATATACAATGTGTATACATTGTCAATACAACCCTATTTATACTAAGGTGAGCCTGATTAATGTTCCCTTGCGCTTCACAATATTTTTGTAATCCCATTGAATGGCTCGTGATTTTTTGATCCAGCGGCGTATAGCGAGAGCATCAATCTGAGTTCGACTGATGTAACACACTCCAGCAGCTTTAAATTTTTTAACATTGCCTACTGGCTCGAGCTCTGGCTCTTCAAATGACATGCCCGACCAAAAGAGGAGCTGCACACCCTTCTTGCGTACGCTATACCCTACCACTGGATTACCGTCCAAAAACCACACCGGCGCACCGTGCCACACCTTGCTTTCGGCCTTGGGCAAACCAGTCTCAATTTCTTTGGCAAGAGCATTGCAAATCTTTTTTTCCTCTCCTTCCTGTGCGGTGTTGTATGCGCGGATTTCTTTGTTCATAGCGAGTGTCGCACAAATCAGTATACCGGATGTTTTGGAATTGTGGCTTTATAAGCTTCTCTTGACACAGGGTCCCGAAACGACGTAAATTGCCGCCAGAGTCGCTGATTGATTAGGAACTGAACAACTGCAAATGCTCTCGCGACCTCCTGCCTGACCGTATGCTTCGAGCAAAAGGAAAGGCGATGGACGAGGCTTAGCACGCATCCTGCTTCAGGGACTCTGTCCCTGAAACGCCTGCCGCAGCAGGCCATCATCGGAGATGACTCGAATGGACATTGTTCATTGCTTTAGAACGTTCCAACGTACACTGAAGGATTTGTTTCAGTGGTCTCGGGGTAACCCTGACTCACTGAGCTCACTTCCCGTGCGAGAACCGTTGCACTGCGCCCCGCACCTCATAATGCAAAGACAACTAAAAGTCCTTGCCGTCCTGAGACGGATGCCCGGTGCCTCTTCCACTGAAATCCGAGAAGCTGCAGGAATCGAGTATTTGTGTCCTGCAATTGCAACTCGAGATCTCAATGACTGGATCGGAAGGGGCTGCGCACGGAAAACTGGAAGTAATCGTTGGACGCGTTACTACGCGAAAACATGACCATAGCCGCGGACATTCGTGTCCGCGGTTTTTCTTTTACTTTGCAAACACCTTTAGAAGAGTGGGGTTATGGGGTTCGGCGGCACTTCAATTGGTTCAATTCGTGATATGAGAATTTGTGGCTTTTTTCGCCGGGAGGCCTATGCACAACACCATGCACAATTGAACGCGTAAAAAGGAAAGGCTTATGGGGTCTTACCCCGCCCTCGACGGGGCGGCAATTTAGAATGAACCCCTTGTACTCGAGGCCTATAAAATTAGTTCGTTCGTTACCTTTTGTAATTTCGCCCTCCAATGACACGGTCGCGCCATCACACAGCTCAGGAAGAAGCATTTCTTCATTTATATCAGATTTGAAAAATAAGAGTTTTTCGTTTGGCCCTATAGTTTCTTCCCGTGGTATACCCTTATCAATGGTCGCGATTCGCAGTATCATTTTGTCGTCTATAGGTTTGGCTAGGTTGTTTAATATGTTATCAGGTGCGTCCATATAAGCATCAAAATCTTCTTTCGAGAGCGCCAGCATTCCACCTTGGGAATTTACAATATGTATCGTGCCGTTTATGATTTTTGATGATTTTTTAATTTCCGCTTTTTCATTCGTACCAATGTGTTTGCGTATTTGAATAAATTGCTTAATCTTCGAAAGAGCGGATTTGACAATATCTCCCGTCGTCACATCCTTGAAATCGTTCTCGGCAAGCTTCTTGGCTGCGGTCACCGCATATACTGTGGCACCAGCACCAACTGCACTAATGCTCCACTGGTACAGAGTTATCGGAATTTGTATTTCCCATGAGCCTTCATTGATTTTTACAGGCAGCTCAAATTCTTGATGCACACCTTCTCGCCGTGCAAAAAAACGAATACTTTCATCAAAAGCCAGGAGGATTTCTGCAGATTGTTTTGCGTCCAAAAAACCTTCGGCGACACGCTCTCCATCGTACTTCAAGTACCCTAGGTATTTGTCGTATTTTGCTGTCATGTTGGATAGGTCTCACCACTGTAGGGCTTGAAAAGGAAAAGTCCAGTGTCCGAACAAAGAGTTTAACAATCGCAAAAGACCCCTTGCGGGGTCTTTTGCGATTCGAGCAGGGGCTCGAAAATTAAGCAACAATCTTGGTTACAACACCTGCACCTACTGTCTTACCACCCTCACGGATAGCAAAGCGCATGTTGTCTTCCATAGCGATTGGGCCGACAAGCTTGACCTTGAAGGTCACGGTGTCGCCTGGCATCACCATTTCTACACCTTCCTTGAGTGTTACTTCGCCGGTTACGTCCGTAGTACGGATGTAGAACTGTGGCTTGTAACCAGTGAAGAATGGCGTGTGACGGCCACCCTCTTCTTTGGTGAGGATATACACCTCAGACTCAAACTCGGTGTGCGGCTTGACGCTTCCTGGCTTGCAGAGGACCTGTCCACGATGGACATCGTCCTTCTTGGTGCCACGGAGGAGCACGCCGGCGTTGTCACCTGCCTGACCTTCCTGGAGCGACTTGTTGAACATTTCAACGCCAGTCACTGTCGTCTTGGCAGTATCCTTGATACCGACAATTTCGATTTCTTCACCAACCTTTACGATACCGCGCTCGATGCGGCCCGTAACCACGGTGCCACGGCCTTCGATCGAGAAGACGTCTTCGATAGGCATGAGGAATGGCTTGTCGAGTTCACGAGTTGGCTGAGGGATGTATTCATCGAGCGCCTTGGCGAGCTCCATGACCTTTTCGCTCCACTCGTTGCCTGGCTCTGGGTTTTCGAGAGCCTTGAGACCAGAACCGCGGATGACCGGTGCGTTCTTGCCGTCGAAGCCCTGCTTGTCGAGAAGATCACGAACTTCTTCTTCGACGAGATCCACGAGATCCTTGTCGTCAACCATGTCTACCTTGTTGAGGAAGACGATGATCTTTGGAACGCCAACCTGGCGAGCCAAGAGGATGTGCTCACGTGTCTGAGGCATAACACCGTCAGTCGCAGCAACCACGAGAATGGCGCCGTCCATCTGGGCAGCACCCGTGATCATGTTCTTGATATAGTCGGCGTGACCTGGGGCGTCCACGTGCGCGTAGTGACGAGCTGGTGTCTCGTACTCGGAGTGCGAGAGTGAGATGGTGATACCGCGTGCCTTTTCTTCTGGCGCCTTGTCGATATCATCAACTGCCTTAGTCTGAGCTGAATAACCCCCACCTGCCTTCGAGAGGACGTTGAGGATAGCAGCCGTGAGCGTGGTCTTACCGTGGTCGACGTGACCGATGGTACCAACGTTCACGTGCGGCTTGGTACGTGTAAATTCTCCTACCATAAATAATGTTGCTACGCTAATAACTAATACTAACGCCAACGCTTTTAGAGTGCTCCGCGTATTGTCTCTGCCCTACCCCCTCCGCTTGATGCGGGTCGCTAATCCGCACGAAGAAATCGAGGCAAAGAAATACGCACTGAGCGTGCGTAGGCGAATACTATCAATTCTTGAAATAGTGTCAAACGGGGGGGCCCCTACGGGGCCCCGCCAAAACAGTGGATATGCTGTGGAAAGCGTGGGGATAGCGGCAAAGCTGCACCCACCCGAGTCCGCACAGAGCGCGGTTCTCTTTTGGAATATTGTGGATTGCAGGGGCGGATGCGCGACAAAGGGTTGCCGCTCCTCCGTGCTCGCTGTCGGGATATATTCGGAGAGGCCCGTCGCACTCGCGTTCGTCACTTTCTTGCACACGCCATCTCGGGGTCGGTGATGGAGACCGAGGTGTTGAGCGAGGCGGTGTAGCCATCGGAGGCGTAGAGAAGCACGGCGCCGATGACCGAAAAGATGATGAGGCTGCGAGGATAATGCATGGCTTATTGCTGCACACCGGTCCAGATATCACCGACATTTGGTGTCCCCGCAGCGGCTCCGAGTTTAGTGCCATCGGCAGAGGAAGTGACTGAACTCCAGGATCGAGAACCAGCTGCTGTTTGCTGAGTCCATGTCGCACCAAAATCATTCGAGGTATAGATATAACCGGCATTAAACGGGGCACCCACGAGTTTGGTGCCGTCTGCAGATATAGCGATTGATGACAGCGAAACGGTACCGGAAACCGTGCGCGCAGTCCATGTCGCACCCGAGTCGGTCGACGTATAGAGCGGTGCCGAGCCGGAAGTGACCGCGAGCTTGGTGCCGTCGGCAGAGGAGGCAAGGAAAGGTCCCGAGGGTAACGAGCTCCAACCAGCTGTAAAACCGACTGGAGTGCGATTGGTCCACGTTGCACCAGAATTGCTTGATGTGTAGAGATAGTTACCATAGGGAGCGACGTTGTCGTATCCTTGGGCCACTAGCTTGGTGCCATCTGCAGAAGACGCGATCGAAGTCCATTGATGAAAACCGGCGGAAGCGCGCTGAGTCCACGACGCGCCTGCGTTGGTCGACGTATAGATGTAACGACCATAATAGTTACCTCCCGAAACAACAAGCTTGTTCCCATCCGAAGAGGAAGTGATAGTTCCCCAGCTGTCATAAGCCCCTGGGAGAACACGGGAGGTCCACGTCGCTCCGGAATCGCTTGAGGTATAGATGAAACCGTCTGCCGCTACTGCCGCAAGCTTCGTGCCGTCTGCAGAAGAAGCGACGGAGTCCCAATATCGGGAACCTGCTGCAGTGCGAGCTATCCATGTTGCTCCAGAGTTTGACGAGGTATAGATGTAGTCCGTATTACTAACCGCATTACTGAGTGCTACAGCGACGAGCTTGGTGCCGTCGGCAGAGGAGGCAATAGAGCTCCAGCCACGACTACCGGCAGCAGTGCGATCGGTCCATGTAAAGGCGCATCCCGCGAGTGTCACCCCCACTGGCGGATGCGCGACGAAGCTCTGCCACTCTGCTGCGCTTGCTGTGGGGATATATTCAGAAAGCCCCGTGGCGCTGGCATTGGTCACCTTTTTGCAGACGCCATCGGGGCCGGTGATGGAGACCGGGGTGTTGAGCGAGGCGGTGTAGCCGTCGGAGGCGTAGAGGAGGGCGGCACCAAAAGAGAAGAAAAGTATCAGAGCAAAAAAAACAGAGGACTTTCGTATCATCAACCTCAGTATATCAGTGCGAATTGACTCTCCTCAAAATATCCCCTACTCAAGATCAAGAATTTCTCCTACGGAATCTTTTTCAAAATTTGTTGCACGCGCACCCCTACCACCACGGACTGGACGATAATTCATGAGGTAGCGGCGCGGATCTGCGTCGAGGTCGAGAAAATCGTCCGTCGCCTCCTTGAGCTTGAGCGAGGTCGAGCGACCAAACGACACCACTTCTACTTGGCAGCCCGCGTGATTCTGCAAATACTGGACGAGCGGCACAAAATCACCGTCTCCGGTAATAAGAATCACCGTGTCGAGCTTTTGTGAAGCAACAATAGCATCAACAGCAAGCCCGACGTCCCAGTCGGCCTTTTTGGCACCGCCAGAAAATACCTGAAGTTCTTTGAGGCGCATTTCAATGCCAAGCTTGGTAAGTGCGTCAAAAAAGGCTGCTTCTTCGCCACTTTCTGTGGTTACTGCATACGCACGTGCGCGCACGAGGCGTCGGCCGGCGACAGCATCTTTAAGGATGTTGCCAAAATTTGCGCGTGAATGATAAATATTTTTTGC
>JBDKGA010000017.1:0-3243 GCA_039798465.1 Candidatus Parcubacteria bacterium
ATACATATCGACATGGGAGTCGAGCTTCGAGCGCTACGAGACACTGGTTCCTACACAGGGAAGCTCACGGGCGAGGTGATTGACGCAGGGCACCGTATGCCCGATTTCATGCCAGTTTACCTACAGACAAAAAAGATGGTGGAGAACATGAGGGGGGATGAGCATATCATTGCCGATGGTCTGGCGCGAGGAGCCGACCAAACTCGTGCGTTCGACGATGCTATGCGATTTTTTGGCCGCGAGAATTTTCAGGTGGTGTCCATTGAGCTTTCTGAGGAATCTGTAGTGAAGCGTCTGCTTGCGCGTGGTCGCAACGACGATACCGAAGAGGGGATAAAAAATCGTCTTGGTTGGTATAAAACCGATGTTTTGCCGCAGCTCGATCTTCTCAAAGGTCGTGGCCGTCCTGTGCACAGCATAGATGGTGAGCCCGATGTTGGAACTATTCATCAGAGCATTCTGAAAGCTCTTTGTCTCGCATGATTGCAAAAACCCCAGAAGAAATCGCGATTATACGCGAAAGCGGACGTCGCCTCGGCCACCATCTTGCACGACTTTCCGAGTTGGTCGTCGTGGGCGCCACTCCGCGTGATATCGAAAACGCCGCAAAACAGATGATTGAAGACGACGGCGATGTCGCACCGTTCCATCACTATCCTTCAGGCCGCAAAGGCGAGAAATTCCCCGGCGTCATTTGTGTTTCGGTAAACGACACTATCGTGCACGCTCCGGGTACGTGGAATGACACGCCATTTGAGGAGGGAGATATGGTCACCATCGATTTTGGCGTGCAGCATCAAGGTCTCATTACCGATTCCGCCCGCACAATAATTGTCGGGAAACCGCGCTCTCCGGAGGAGGCCAAGATGCTCAGCGCTGCCTACGAGGCATTGCAGCTTGGCATCGATCAGGCGCGAGTAGGGAACACCACGGGCCATATAGGCAATGCTATCCAGCGTGTTGCCGAAGCGCATGGCTACGGTTATCCGCTCAATCTTGCTGGTCATGGTGTGGGTACAGAGGTACACGAAGAGCCTCATGTGCCAAATTACGGCGTTCCCGGCGAAGGCGAAAAACTTGTGGAGGGTTTGGTGATTGCGATTGAGCCTATGTTTACAATGGGGAAGGGTGATGTGTATGTCGACAAAGATTCATTTACGTACAAGACAAAAGACGGCTCTCGCAGCTGCCATGTGGAGCACACAGTACTCATCACGAAAGACGGCCCCGAGATACTCACTCGCGACAACTAGCCGCGTATGATAGTCATTCTCGATCTCGACTACACTCTGCTAGATTCTGCGGCGTTCAAGCAGCGGCTCGTCGACAATTTGCGTGAGCTCGGCGTAAGCAATGAACAGTTTTTTGAAACGTATAATGCTGTGCGTGATTCAGTGCCGGGGCAACATGGGTATAGTTTTGGTCGTCAGGCGGATTTGCTACACGAGACCTATGGCTTTGACACGGGGGATGTATTTACCCAGCTTTCACGTGCGTGTGAAGCACTCCCCGAATTTTTATACCCAGATTCGATTCCATTTCTCGAGTTACTCAAAGAAAAGCATATTCATACTGCACTGCTCACGTGGGCAAATCGTGGGCATCAAGAAGAAAAGATGCGTTACCTCGGTATTAGCCCCTATTTTGCCGAGATAATCCTCACCGAGCAATCAAAAGATAGTGTGGAGCTTGCGTTTCCTGCGCCGGAATCCGAGTGGGTGTTTATCAACGACAATCCAAACGAATTGCGTGCCCTTGCTGCGCGCTATCCGGAGGCCCAGATGATTCGTATCAAGCGGCCTCAGGGCAAGCCGTTTACTCCCGCAGAAGACGCGCTCGATGTGCTGGCGTTTCAAACGCTCGAAGAGGTGCGCGAGTACCTTACTCTGTAAGAGAGCGAGGGTGTTGCACACTCCATGTGTGCAAGCACACTGCGGCGGCGACGGAGGCATTGAGTGATTCGGCGCGTGTACTCATGGGAATAGAGAGGAGAATATCGCAGTGTTCGCGGGTCTTTTCGCGCAAGCCTTCTCCCTCGGAGCCAATCACAAACACGGTGGGTTCGGTAAATTTTTCTGTCGCGAGGGGGTTTGCCCCATCCATAGCCAGGCCGTATACCCAAAAGCCCTTTTCTTTGAGCACGCGGAGTGCCTGATTTACATTGCCTATCGGCACAAGGGGAATAGAAAAAGCGGTGCCAGCCGAAGCTTTTATCACGGTGCCCGAGAGCGAAGCCTGATTGTGTTCGGGGATGAGTACTGCAGAAGCACCAAATGCCGCTGCAGAGCGAATAATCGCTCCCACGTTTTGTGGATCGGTGAGCTCTCCCAATACGACGACACAGGTGTCGGGAGTGGGGGATTGTATGCAATCGAGCGTGTCGAACCGCTTGAGTAGGAGTGAGCCATCGAATTCTGCAACGATACCCTGATGTACCGCACCCCCCACCAGGTAGTCTGCCGTTTTCGGGGAGAGGTTTTTGGGAACGATATTGGCGGCCTTTATCGCACGCCAAATGTCCTCGTCGTGGAGTTTTTCTTCTATAAATACTTGCTGGATACCCTGCGGGGAGGTGGCCAGGGCCGCAAGGAAGGCGTTTTTGCCATAAACGGCGATGGTACCTGCTTTCATGTGGACACTATACACCGAAGTGTGCGTTTGCGCGCTATACTTTCTCTCATGCCCCCGCGTGCGATGATGGAGGCGCCGCTCAGAGCTGCGTCCGAAAAATTTAAATCTCCCGAAGAGGAGCTCGCCTTTTTGCGTGAACAAGTAAAACTCAAAGAAGCACAACTTGAAACAGTAGGGAACAAGCTCGAGAGCGAGCGCATTGCGGCTCGCGAAGTGGCAGCGTATGCCGAAACACACCCTGCTGCAGTGCTCCATGAATCAGTGATTACCCCTGAGCACGACATTGTTCACGCTGCGCTCAAACTTGAGCCAGAATCGCACGACACACAAATAGATTCGCTGCTGCGTATCGTAGAAGAGCAGGGGATTCGCAACGCGCTATCGGTGGCCGCCAAAATGAAAAGCCCGCACCTCGAAGATGATTTGCACCGCGCGCTCGTGCGCTACATTGCCGAGGGCTTGCCGCAAAAGGGCATGCGCCCTCCCGAAAAGATTCGCTACGGTCTCTCGCTCGTGCTGTTTGAAATTCAGCCGCAGGCGCACGGTGAGGGTAGCAGTGATCAGCAGCAGCAAGCAAAGCTCGAACAGCTCCTCGCCTCGTCTGAGCAGCTC
>JBDKGA010000018.1:0-4243 GCA_039798465.1 Candidatus Parcubacteria bacterium
AACACCGAAGGTGTAAGTGTTGGTGCGGGCTCGACTGTTACTGCTTCTGGCAGCACTGCTGTCTCTGGCGTAACGCTCTACCGCAGCTTCCCAGTTGTTGCTCAGGACTCTGTCTCGGCAACTGGTTCGGCTGACGGCAAGCTCATCCGCTTCAAGGTAACGGCTAACTCTGCTGGCTCGATCGGTATCGAGCAGATTGCATGGTCTGTCTCTACCTCGAGCGCAACTGTAAGCAACGTGAAGCTCTATGCTTACTCGGATGCTGCGTACTCTACGCCAGTATCTGGTCAGGCATCTGACGGTCAGGTTGGTGCAACTGTAGCTGGCGTAGTTTCTGGTGCGACCAACAAAACGGTCGTTACTTCGAACCCAGTTCAGGTATCTGCTGGCCAGACTGTCTACTTCGAGCTCCGTGCAGACATCGTTCCGTTGACCAGCGCATCGATCGTTACCAAGATCTTTGGTGATGCATCTGCTGCTGCCTCAGCGATCGCTTCGACTCAGAACAGCGCCTCGAACTTCGTTTGGACTCCGAACACCAATGGTACTTCGGCTACTTCAGACGCAGACTTCGTCAACGGTGCAAACGTTCTCGGTCTTCCGTCTGCCGGCATCACGCAGGCTCGCGGTCTCTAATCTAGCTTTCGCTAGATACGCATACGGCGACAACGTATGCACCGGGTAGCCGCAAGGCGCACCCAGCAAAAAGCCCCCTCGCAAGAGGGGGCTTTTGCATGAATACTCACTACCCAAGCAGTACCCAATATCGAGCCAATATGGAGGGTTCCCCTCCATATTTCCAATTCCTACTTATCCAAAATGGAGGGTTCCCCTCCATTTTTTTGCATAGCAGCAGATTCTGCGCTACGCTGCATACATGAATACCAAATACATTCTCGCCACAATCGCCGTCCTCCTCTTGGGGAGCGCTTTCTATTCGCTCTCTGCGTCGCGTAGTGAGCGCGCTGCAAACACAGATACTGCAAGCTCAACTCCTTTGTTCGCGACGTCCACTAGTATCGATCTTTCTGCTCCCGAAAACGCACCAGCGGGCACAGTAATAGAACGCGTTGATTTTCCTCCACAAAAAGTTGCGATACCAGCACCAGATTTCAAAAAGCCACTAGTGTGTACTGCTGGCACCGATGTGTGTGCCTCACTCCAAACAAAGTACTCACAAACACAAACCGCACTCACCAAAGACTCGAGCGATTTTTGGTCGTGGATAGACCTAGGCACATTGCGCAAAGCGGCGGGGGATTACACCGGCGCCGCAACGGTGTGGGAATTTGTTTCAAAGCAGTATCCGAGCAACCCAACTTCGTTTGCAAACCTCGGTGATTTGTATGCAAACTATCTCAAGGACACAGTAAAGGCCGAGAAAAATTATCTCGCCTCGATAAAAAATTATACCGAGAATGCAAATGCATACCGCGCACTCTTCGAGATGTACAGCGCCCAAAAAGCGACCACCAAGGCGATAGCAATACTCGAAAAGGGGATTGCAGCAAACCCCAAGATGATCGACTTGCGCGTGCTCCTGGCCCGCTACTACAAAGAGCTTGGCCGCCCATCCGATGCCACCGCCACCTACTACGCCGCTATCCAGGCCGCCGAATCCCAGGGCCAAAAAGACCTTGCCGCCTCCCTCCGCTCCGAATCCGGCCTCTAGTCTTCTCTCGCTAGAAATATGGAGGGTTCCCCTCCATATTTTTAATTTCTACCACTTATCAACAAAATAAATCGAAAAATGGAGGGGAGCCCTCCATTTTTCGATAGTATTAGCAGAATGGAGAGAAAAGTTCCGTTTTCTGAGGGCGAGTACTATCATATTTATTCTCGCGGAGTCGAGAAGAGGCAAGTTTTTCTCAATCCGGGAGAGTATGAGCGATTTCAGTTGCTACTCCGGCTTTGTAATACAAAGGAACCTGTTCATATGGCGAATTTTTTCAAGCGACACGAAGGATTTGCTGCGGCGCAAATGTTTGAATATATTGAGCCGGGCGAAGTGGGTCGACTCACCGAGATTGCGGCATATGCATTAATGCCAAATCATATACACCTCATTGTTCGTGAGCGCGAAAAGGGCGGTATTTCTAAATTCATGCTCAAGCTCATGACCGCCTATTCGACCTATTTCAATCTCAAGCACAAAAGGAGCGGCCCGCTCTTTACGCGGCCGTTCCGGTCAAAACACCTCGACACCGACGAGTATGCTCGTTGGGCATTTTCGTACGTAACGCTTAACCCACTTGCACTTTTTCAGTCTGATTGGGAAGAGCGAGGCGTACAAGATATTAGTGCGGCAGGCGCATTTCTCCGCACGTATCGATTCGCTAGTTTTTTGGATTATCTTGATGCGCCGCGACCAGAATCAATTATCCTTGCGAAGGATGCATTACCGCTCGCGCTAGACATGCGAGACATGGACTCCATGCTCAAAATTCTTGCAACAAGAGCATAAGATGGAGGGGAACCCTCCATCTTGGGGGTGTGGATAATGGGTCACGAGGGCATGTTGGCGTGCCATACTCACGCGTATGGAAAATCTTGCCGAAATTCCCCGAGAATCGTTGGGTAGGCGAGTATGGCGAGGAATCAAGGTGCTTTTTGTGATCTTTGTGCTCGCGTTTGCTGCGCTCGTTGTGTATCGCATGCCTATAGTCGAGGAGCGAGAACATCGCCACGAGCTCGATGCAAAGTACGCTCGCTCTCTGCTCGGTATACTCGATGTCGAGGGCAAGAATCTGCCGCCTGTGCCCGACCCCGAAAGCGCCAAGGCGACCGTACTCGGCATTGATGCAAATAAAAATCGGATTCGGGACGATATTGAGCTCGCAATTTTCGAAGAACTCCCCATTGTCGCGACTACGTCGTCTACGGGCGGCGCGGCCTACGGCGACGCGAACTTTCGTCTGCGCGCGGCAGAGCTGCAATATGTAAAATCAATCGAGTTTATGTTGCGCGAGGTGACGGATCAAGATTCATACAAGATTGCGATGCAACAGGCTCATTATGCCAAGATGTGTATACTGAGCACGTTTTTGTTGATGCATGATTATGATGCGGAACAAGCAACTGTTGCTGCCGATAATGTGCTTCGCGCCCTTCCACTCCTCGTCTTCGATACCGAAGAGCGCTTGGTCGCGTTGGGCGAGAAGACAAAATTCACTGCACCTGTCGCCACGAGTACCAAAGAGTGGCAGTGCGATATAAAATATCCTGGGTGATTCATAGTTACAAATACGTATGCCCACAAAAACCGCTCAAGATAACGTCTCAAAAAAGCGCACACTGCGGCGGATGTTCGTGTTAGCCGTGTTGGTACTCTGCGGTGTTGTTGCTACTTTGTGGCAGGTGTATGTGCCACAGAAAGCAGAAGAGTCGGCGCAGATGGTAGAGACGATAAAAAATGCACGACTTACGGTTGCGGATGCCGATGGTTCCAATCTTCCGCCGAAGCCTGATGTAGCTGCCGCCGATGCAACTGTCGAGGGAATAGATACCAATAGCAACGGCATCCGCGACGAAGTTGAGCTGGCAATCTTCGCAAAATATCCAGGTCCCGAGAACCTCAAGCTTCGCGCTGCCGCGCTCCAATATGCCAAGGCGCTACAGATGTATCTCACAAGTGTTTTCTCTAAGGAGACGTTGGTGGCGGTATCTTGGCAAAAGAGTAGAGGGTATTTTTGTGTCAGTGCAAGCATACCTGCAAAACCAGGGCCAGGAGCCCTTGATTCAGAGTGGAAAATTTTTGATGCGATCCTCAGAGAGGCAGATCAGTTTGTGCGCGTGGAAACTCTCGATACAAAATCGCGGACCGATAAATTTGAAGAAGTTTTTGAAAAATACATGATGTCTCACGGATCGCCCGATGGAAATTATTGTGATCTAGTTTGGTAATATGTTTCTTTCACGAATCGCCCTGGTCATTTTTGTATTCGCCGTACCTTTCTTAGTGCCCCGGATTAATTTTGCCGAAACGCAATGTTCTCCAGATAATTACACTATTGTTTATATTAATGGCATATCGACGACTCGAAGTGAGGCGGGAGATGATACAGATAAGTTTCGTGCGAAATTTATGGAAAGAAGCGGTAGGAAAGACGTGAAGTTTTTGGTCGGCTACAACCAAACCCATCTCGCCGGGTTTGGGGATAAGGTAAAGGCGGTGATGCAAACGTACCTTACCGACGAGGGGAGGTATATCGAAGACTATGACCTCAAAACCATCCTCATGGAA
>JBDKGA010000019.1:0-5066 GCA_039798465.1 Candidatus Parcubacteria bacterium
GTGTGAATGGTGCGCCCACGAGACTCAAGGAGCTCGAGCTGGGGCAACACATCGGTTTTTGTCCACGCCAAACGATTACGTATCCCCTCTTCGGTATCGTCATTGCGTCCGCGTGCGAGCAATCGTTGTACCGCAACATCGTCGGAAATAACGAGATTGATTACATGCAGGTCTCTCCGGAAAAACTGCATCATATCGTCGAAGGCACGGGTTTGGTCGGAACCGCGGGCAAGACCATCGGCAACAATATGTTCCTCTCCCGTGAATGCGTCGACAATCTTTTTGGTTTGGAGATACACTGGCATGAAATCGGGCATACGGTGCCCTGCGTCAATCACCTCGCCCGTGAGCTTCCCTGTGTAGGAACCAGTGTCTCGTAGCGCTCGAAGCTCGACTCCCATGTCGATATGTATAATGCCGCGGTCAGACTGCCCCCTCAGAAACTCCATGAGCATCTTGACCTGGGTTCCCTTGCCGGCACCCTGAGACCCAAAAAACAATACGGAAATTGGTTGCATCACGAAAGAGTATAGCCGTTTTGGCTCAAAAAGGCTACAATGCCCGCCATGGATTCAGAGAAGAAGCGTATCATCACACTCACCGGACTCCCCGGGAGCGGCAAGTCGAGCACGGCAAACGCGCTCGCAAAAATACTCGGGTACCAGCGCTTTTCTTCGGGCGACTTTGCCCGACGGGTAGCCACCAATCACGGTATCTCTATAGAAGAGTGGAACAAGAAGGCCGAGACCCTCCCTGAGCTCGATTCGGAGGTAGACGAGGCCGTGCGAAAAGCAGGAGACGAAAGCGATCTCGTGATTGATTCGCGCACTGCGTTTCATTGGATCCCACAGGCATTTAAGGTATTCCTTACCCTCGATTCGCACATCGCTGCCGAGCGCACCTTTAAGCAAATCCAGGCGGGCGAGCGCTCGACACAGAGCGCGGCAACCGTCGAAGAATTGCGGCGCAATACCGAGGAGCGCATCACGAGCGAGCAGGCGCGCTACAAGAAGCTCTACAATCTCGATTATATGGATCAGTCACAATACAATTTAGTGGTGGATACAGGTGACAAGACCATTCAAGGCACCGCCGGAATAATAGCCGATGCGTACCGCAAGTGGCTGAAATAAAAATCCCCGCAAAACGGGGCTTTTTATTTTTAAAACACTGAGAATACTTTAGTATTCCCGAATGCTTGTCTGGGCGTCGATCTTCTTGATGAGATCGAGAACGACAGTAACGACGATAAGGAGCGCGGTGCCACCAATCGTGAGTGCAGTGATGCCTGTGATGCCCTGTACGATGATAGGAAGCACCGCAAGAACGCCGAGGAAAAGTGCGCCGACGAGCGTGATGCGCGTGATGATGTTGCCCAAGTATTCGGTTGTTTGTGCGCCAGGACGTACGCCCGGAACAAAAGCACCGTTCTTCTGCAAATTCTTTGCTATCTGATGTGGCTCAAAGGTGATAGCGGTATAGAAGTAGGTGAAAATCACGACAAGGATAAAGTAGAGAACGCCGTAGATGGCCTGATTGGCGAGAGCGTTCGAGACACTCGTTGCGGTGCTTGCAATCCACACCACTGAGCTCTTGGAGAGGAAGGTGGCAATCATTTGTGGGAACAAAAGAATAGAGAGCGCAAAGATGATGGGCATCACGCCTGCCTGATTCACGCGGAGCGGAAGATAGGTAGACATACCGCCCATTACTTTGTTGCCGCGCACACGACGAGCATACGTTACCGGAATGGGGCGCTCTGCTTCGGAGATAAATACCACACCAGCCACGATTATTGCGCCCAGGATTGCAAAACCGATGTACGCAGGAATCTGAGACGCATCGAAGGCAAAGAGGAACTGCATGATTTGCTGAGGGAGCGCCGAAACAATGCCCGCAAAGATAATGAGGGAGACGCCGTTGCCTACACCAAACTCCGTGATGAGCTCACCGAGCCACATGAGCAGGATTGAGCCCGCGGCAATCACTATGACGTTGACGATAATATCAAAGCCAGAGAGCTGGGGAACAATGCCGTTTTGAGAGAGAAGCAAGAGAAAACCAAATGCCTGTATAAAGGCAAGCGGAATAGAAAGAAGGCGTGAATACTGAGAAAAACGTGCGCGACCAGCATCCCCTTCCTCTTGATACATCTCCTTGAGCGCTGGCACCAAAATCGTCATGAGTTGCATCACGATAGAAGCCGTAATATACGGACCAACACCAAGCATTACTATCGAGAGATTGGAGAACCCGCCACCCGAGAAAATGTTGAGAAGGCCGAGGAATTGGTTGTTTGAGAGAAACGCGGCAAGCTGGCCAGCGTCTATACCCGGTATTGGAATAGCCGCGAGCAAACGGAACACAACAAGAGCGCCGAGAACAAACAAAACGCGGGCGCGCAATACTTCGTCCTCGAGAACAAGGCGAATTTTTCTGAAGAAAGTTTCCATCATAGGCCTATGCTACTGTACCGCCAGCTTTTTCGATAGCGGCCTTAGCGCTTGCCGAAACAGAACAACCTTTGATAGTGAATTTCTTGGAAACAGTTCCCGTGCCAAGAATCTTGATGGCTGGCTGTTTCTCGCCACGAGCCTTGACGACACCGGTCTCAACGAGGAGCTTTGGGGTGATTTCCGTTCCCGCGTCGAATACCGTCTCGAGTGCTTCGAGTGGAACTGCGATCGCCTTTTTTACCTCGGCGTTTACCGAGCGAGCACGATTCTTGCCATGACCACGGAGCTTAGGGAGCTTCTTGATGATATCGCGGAGCTCTGGGCGGCGTTTGTTACCCGCACGAGCTGTCTGGCCTTTGCCGCCACGACCGGATGTTTTTCCGCGGGTCGAAGACTGGCCACGACCAACACGGCGATAAGCGCGCTTGGTCATTCTTTTGAGTGTGTGAAGTGCTGCGGACATAGGAATTTACTTAACGGCTACTTTGCGAAGTGCCTCGATAGCGACACGAGCGTTGTTGAATGGGTTTTTGCTGCGGCTGTGAATCTTGGCGGTAACGTCGGAGACACCAGCAAGTTCGAGAACGGTTCGCACCGAAGAGCCTGCCACCAAACCACGACCTGGAGACGGGCGAATACCTACTACAGAGGAAGCGTATTTTGCCTCGACATTGTAACGAATTGAGCGATTTTTCGTAAGTTTTACAAAAATCATGCTCTTTTTTGCAGCGCGAGTAGCTTTTTCGATAGCGAGCTGTGTGTCCATCGCCTTGCCAATACCTACACCAACACGGCCCTTCTTGTCACCGATTACGATAGCTGCAGAGAAGTTGAAGCGACGGCCGCCAGCCATAACACGAGCAACACGACGAATACCGATGAGCTTTTGAGCAAACTCGCTGCGCTCACGATCATCGTTGCGGCGCGGTCCACCGCGACCACCGCCACGCTGACCACGCTGGCCGCCAGAAAAAGGGCGACGCTCAGAGGCGCGAGCCTCGGGTGCAGTATCATTTTGGGGCATAGTGTTTGGTGCGTCTGTCATACGATTAAAATTCGAGGCCTGCAGAACGAGCAGCATCGGCAAAAGCTTTGATAGTACCGGTGTACTGGAAGCCACCGCGATCGAAGACAACTTTGGTAACCCCCTTTGCTCCGGCGGCCTTTGCGAGAGTTTTTGCAGCAGCTTCAGCGCGCTCGCGCGGAGTCTTTGCTTTTTCGCTCGAGGAAGATACAGCTGCAAGGGTAACTCCGCGCTCGTCATCAATAATCTGGGCAACGAGGCGTGTGTTTGACTTGAAGACAGAAAGACGTGGGCGCTCTGCAGTACCCGCAACTTTAGAGCGGACACGGCGATGGCGGCGTTCTCGTTGTTCGTACTTGGTAGGTGTTTTCATATATCAATATTATGCGCCTGCACCGGCTGCCTTCTTACCCTGCTTCTCACGAATGCGCTCGCCTTCATAACGAATACCCTTGCCCTTGTATGGCTCAGGCTTCTTGAGAGCACGCACTGAAGCGGCAAACTGACCAACAGCATCCTTGTCTGCACCTGATATCGAGATGATGTTCTTCTCGATAACAACAGTAAGACCTTCTGGAATGGCAACAATCACAGGATGGGAAAAACCGAGGGCCATTTTGATGTTTTTACCCTGCACTTCTGCTTTGTAGCCAATACCCTCTATTTGGAGCTTCTTGAGGAATGGTGTGTTGACACCAGAGACCATATTGCGCACGTGAGCCGCATAGGTACCCCACAATGCACGAGCAAGACGAGTTTTGTCTGCGGGGTTCACTGTTACTTCGTTGCCGGCAACAACAACCTGCACTGCAGTGTGCAAGGGGCGCTTAAGAGTACCGCCCTTACCCTTTACGGTAATTTCCGTAGCAGAAACCGATACCTCGGTACCCGCTGGGATGGCTATGCCGCGTTTTCCAAGACGACTCATACGATTTACCAGATTTCAAACATGGCCTCACCACCAACCTTGGCAGTTTTTGCCTCTTTGTCGGTGAGAATGCCCTTCGGAGTTGAAAGAATGAGGGAACCGTGACCGTAACGCACCGGATTGATGTCGAGTACGCCCTTGTAGACACGGCGACCCGGCTTCGAGACACGCTTTACACCAGAGATGCGATGAACACCTGCTGCATCGTATTTGAGCCCTATTTCGAGAGTTTTGCGGACCTTCTTGCCCTTCTTTTCAACATGAGCGATATAGCCAGCTTCTTTGAGCTTCTCGGCAACTGCCATTTTGAGCGTAGAAAAAGGCACTGCAACAAGTGTCTTGCGGACAGCTCCCGCGTTCGTGAGACGTATGATGAGATCGCCGATAGGGTCGTTTACCATAGAATTTACCAGGAAGATTTCTTAACACCAGGAATATTTCCTTCGAGTGCCTCCTCGCGGAAGCAGATACGGCAGAGATTGAAATCACGCATAAAACCACGAGGGCGACCACATTTGAAGCAGCGGCGCACAGTGCGCGAGCTAAACTTTGGTGTTCGCTTGGCTTTTGCTATGAGTGATTTTTTGGCCATAAATATGGGAAAAATGCTCAAGGAGAGATGTGGGGAGCCTGCATCCCGCCTCGCGGCTTGAGATTA
>JBDKGA010000020.1:0-3125 GCA_039798465.1 Candidatus Parcubacteria bacterium
TTATCGGCGGTGTGGGTATCGTGCTCTTTTGGAAAGGAGTGTGGGAAATGGCGGAAGCAGTCCACCTGCTCGATGGCTTTGGCTCGCTCGCTCTCGGTACAGTGATACTGCTTATGTCGGGTCTCCTTGTTTCATTTTTTATCGGCGACACTATCATTATCTCCGGTCTCAAGCGCGATAAGAAAATCGCGGAAAAAACAGAGCAGCGTATCCGCACCGAGTCAGATCTCATTATCGATGTGGAACGTAAGCTCGCCGACATGCAACGCCAAATAGGAGAGATACAGGAGAAATTGTAATGCGGGAGGCGACGCACCCCGCCTGGCTTCTGGGTGTTTTTTGAGCTAGAATGCCGCCGTGCTTACAGGCCCTCTACATGAGCTCGCCGAACGTGCCGCGGCAATAGATACTGCGGGGCATGCAGACCATGGAACGCCGCTCGAAGTGAACGACGTGGTACGTGCTGTTGCCGGTACGTATGAAAAGTTGCGGTACGTTTTGGAATACAAGGAAGAACATACGATACGCCGTGCTGCTATCGAGCGCATACTTCGTCGGCGTGTCATTATCGAAGGAAAGTCGTTTGATGGTGTGCGCTTAGTGCGCGAGCTTGTTGAGGGGCGCTACATCACTGCTTCTGAAGCAACCGATCACCTTGCACAGGAGAGCGAGCACAGCGTGTCTCGTTTTTTGATGCTTGCCGAACGAGTCGGAGAAAGTTATACGCGCCGTTTGTTGAGTTTGGCCGCTAGCGAAATAGAATCTCATATCGAACCAGAGCAGCACACGCTCGACGTGAGCGTGATTGATGCGATGTATCAAACGCTGCGTCCCAAAACAGACGGCTACGGCTACACTGCGCAAGAAATAGATACACAGCTCTTTTGTGCATGTCGGCGCGCACTTATAAATGCAGACGATGAATCGCTCGCGTATGCGCTATGGCTCGCGTATGTTCCCACGTGGAAAGCCGCAGATTTTGATGTCCTTACAATCGAGGATTCGGCGCTGAGTATCTTGGCGGCGATTCGAGCTGATGTAAAAAATGCTCTGCAGTGGATTATTGTTCCGCGCATCAAAAACGAAGCTATTTATTTCCGCATTATTCGCGAGTATCTCGCCGAGCATCCTGGTGCCAATCTGGAAGACACAAAAGCGCTTGATGCATTTGCGCGTGATTTTTTGAATGGGGTATACGCTCAAGAGCGCGAACGCATACAAGCAAGCGGGGTGCGCGCAGTCGCGTACCTCTTTCTCACCAAATTTATCGTGGCGCTCGGTATCGAGGCTCCGTATGAATATTTCATTCTCGGCGGGTTGAGCTATATGCCACTCATAACAAACCTTGTATTTCATCCGGCGCTCCTCTTTTTGCTCACCCGCGGTGTTGGTTCGCTTACCGAACGCAACACCGAAGCGGTGCTGGCTGGCCTCCATACTATTTTGCATGAGGGGGCGACCCATTCCATTCGCGTAAGCAGTGGCTCGGGTGGTCTGGCCCCGCTCTTCGCCGCATTTTACGCACTTCTTATTTTGGGTATTTTTGGTGGAATTGTGGGTGTGCTGCAGGCGTCGGGTTTCAATATTATCGGCGGCGCACTGTTCCTCTTCTTCCTCTCACTCGTGCTCTTCTTCGCGTTTCGTATCCGCATGCGTGCTAAGCGGTGGGTGGTGCTCGAAGAGCGCGGCGTACCAGCGCTGCTTACCAATGCGCTTGTTGCCCCTATTGTGCGCGTCGGTCGCTATCTTTCCCGTACGTTCTCTTCTATCAATGTGCTCGTGTTGTTTATGGACTTTATTCTCGAGACGCCGTTTAAGATGTTGCTCAACTTCTCGCACCACTTCCTCATCTACTTGCGTGAAAAGGCAAATGACGTGTATTGACACGCGCGTAATGATGATTTGCAAAACACAGGGGATGTAATGAGTCCTTGGGGATTTCGTCTCTACTGCAAGACACGACCTCGGTCGTTGTCCTTAGAAATCGTAATCATGTTTTTAGTATGAATATTAAACAATTTGGAGCATCCTTTGTTGGTTCGCTCGCCGCGCTTTCGGTCCTCGTTACGGGGGTCGCACACGCGCAGACGGCTTTATCAGTATCGTGTACCGGCACGCCGGGTACGACTTCTATCGTGTGGGCTTCAAACGCCTCGGGCGGTGTTGCTCCGTACGTGTATGCGTGGGGCAATGGCAGCACGTCGTCTTCGCAGACAGTGAGCGCTACACCAGGAACGTACAGCATGACGCTGCAGCTCACCGATGCATCTTCTACTGTTGCAACCGGAACCTGTAATACCATAGTGAAAGCCCCTGCTACAACAACGCCCGTTGCTGCGCAGCTCAAGGCGTTGCTTGATCAGATAGCCGCTCTCAAAGCACAGATTGCGAATCTTCTTTTGAGTTCAGCGGGCGGTTCTGGTAGTGGTAGTGGCACTGCAACGACAACGCCAGGCAATCCTCGTTTTTGTTTGAACGGTGAGCGTGAACTTCGTCGCGGTGATAGGGGAGACGATGTTCGTGAATTGCAGCGCATGCTCGCCGCAGATCCGACATTGTACCCAGAAGCACTCATAACTGGTGTGTTTGGTGAAAAGACCGAAAAGGCACTCAAACAATTCCAGAAGAAGTTTGGCACCTCAACAACGACACAAAACGGTGCGCTCGACCGCCTCACTCGTGATTTGTTCCGCAAACACTGCGGCAAGGGTCTCGTGCAGGTGGGTACCAGCACGACAACCGTTGGCGTTCCGTTTGGCATCTTCAAGAAAGACCACGAAGATTCAGACGATGATCACCCGGGCGAGAGCAATCGCCGCGGTCGCGATCACTAGCCGCCAGTAGCATCTTGCTCAGAAAACAGCCGCCTCGTGCGGCTGTTTTTGTTGTTGCCTCGGCGCCACTTCGCGGTACAATCCACCTATGAAGATACTTATTTTTGATGCGACGCCCATCGTACGCGAAGTCTACGGCGCCACCTTTACCGAACACACACTTATTTTTCACGAAGATCCGGTGCACGACGCCGCTCTCCAGGCCAATAGCGACGCTGAAGTGCTCTCGATGTTTGTGTCTTCAAAGCTCTCGAATGAGCAAATGGACATGTTGCCACAGCTCAAAATGAT
>JBDKGA010000021.1:0-5791 GCA_039798465.1 Candidatus Parcubacteria bacterium
CGGCTACAACCAAACCCATCTCGCCGGGTTTGGGGATAAGGTAAAGGCGGTGATGCAAACGTACCTTACCGACGAGGGGAGGTATATCGAAGACTATGACCTCAAAACCATCCTCATGGAAACCGCCGAGCTCATCGAGACGCAGAAGATATTGCTCATCGGTCATTCGCAGGGCACCTTTTATACCAATGCGATGTACGAATTTTTGCTTGCGCAAGGTTACCCTACGACATCTGTTGCCATATACAATCTGGCTACGCCATCTAGTCGCGTGGCGGGCAAAGGTCTCTATCTCACAAGCTCGTACGACAAGGTTATCAATTACGTCCGCGAAATGAATGCGGCTGCTAATGCACCGCAAGCGCTTTTGCCCAATATCAATATTCCGATACCGTATTTTGAAAAAGATGACGAGTGGGCCGGACACCACTTCCAGAGCGACTATCTCGAAGGTGCGCCAGGGCAGATTGTTGTTGATATCAATACGATGCTTGCAACACTAAAGCCGTGGGGCAAACCAGCGACTGGACGCTGTTTTGTGGGACCTAAGCCAAACGTCGCATATCGCGCGCAAGAACTCGCCTTTGCCACTACCGACACTATCTCGAATGTTGCTCGTGATACTAAATCTGCCGTCGCAAACGCGGCGCAGGCATTGCAGTCTGCGGCAGGGAATACGCTCGCAAATGCATGGTACTCGGTCGTGCCGCGGCCCTCATATGATGCGGCGGCGGGAGGTATGCCCCTCATAGGAGTACTGTACGGGACCAGTATAAGAGGAGAAATGTCGCTCGAACTTGCCGCAGAACAAAAAGCCGAAGCAGCTGCAGAGGCGGCGCGTGCCGCCGCTGAAGAGGAGGCGTTGCGCAATGCCCCGCGTGTCGAAGCGTGGCGCCCCAAACCATTTGTCGATTCGCTTGCACAAGCGGGGGCAGCGGCGCTCGTGTTTGCAGAAAATATTCCAGAGCCTACTCCGGTGCCCGCACCCGATAGTGCGTTAGTCCCGCTTCCCGCTCCAACACTTACTCCATTCACCGGCACTCCATACCAGGCTGGTTATGGCGGCAGTGGGGAGTGTGTCGTAAACTGCCCAAGTGCGGCAACTGCTTCTGCCGTAGCGCCAAGCGCACCGCCTGCTCCTTCTGCGCCAGCCGTTACAACCGATCCTGCCACAACTACTCCGCCTGCAGCAACCTCTACTCCTTCTGTGCTCACACCAGCAGCGCCAGGTGTGCCTGCGCTTGTTGCACCCGCGTGCGCGCATTCGCTCACGAGTAGTGCGTGCGTCTTACCCACCACGAGCACTCTTGTTTCGTGGGACGTTGCCACCAACACTGAAAGCTACGACATTTATATAAATGGAGCCCTGATATCAAACACAACTTCCACGAGCACCAGTATTACGCTCACTCCCAACGCAACATCGACAGTAGAAGTGGTCGCGCGCGGTGTGATAGGGATGCGCGGAACTTCGACACCGCTCCAGATATATGCGCTTATGCAAGCGCTGCGCATCAACGAAATCGCATGGGCTGGTACAGCATCAGACCCAAGCGATCAGTGGCTCGAGCTGTACAATTCGAGCGGTTATGCACTCGATCTCTCACACGTGGCACTGGAGAGTGCCGACTCGAGTTTTTATATTCCGCTTTCGGGCACTATTACTGCGCACGATCCGATTCAGTACCAAGGTTACTACCTTATTGAGCGTCGTGAGCAGGCAGTAAACACTGTAAAGGCAGATTTGGTATATGCATTTCCGCTTCTTGCAACAACGGGCGAAACACTGCGCCTGGTGTGGTTTGATGGAACCTCAACATCTACACTCGATGCGACACCGAGCGTTGCTTCGTGCAGTGGCTGGTGTGCGGGTCGCACGGTTCATGCACTCGGTACAAGCGCGCAGCCAGGATTGCCCAGTGTGTGGGGCACGGAGAGCATGGAGCGTATTGGTGTTGATGGTTCACTCGCAGCGAGCTGGCAGCACAACGACACCTATAATGCCCGTGAGCGCGACGTTTCAAATGATGGCATCAACGGCATGATTTACGGCACACCACGCTTGCCTAATTCGCAGGGTTGGCCTGAAAAGGGCTGGTACTGCGGAGAGGTTGTTTCGGGAACCCCAACGATTTCAACACCTTCTGGCTGTGTACTCCTTATGCGCTTTATTTCCCCACGCGTGAATAAATATGTTGGATATTTTATCGGAACGGTGGGTTCCTCTACGCAAGTTGCGGCAAATTTTGTGGGTACGGTGCCGCAGTACAGCATCACGCTCGACGGCGCAGGTATGAACGCAGGTGACCACGCATTTGTCACGGTGTGGGAAAACAGAACCAATGTGGGTACTGATGTACAAAATTTCCAAGACTACTTTACGGGCGCCGCCACATCGGGGCCGCCGCACACCAGCTACGCGGTCTTTGAGTGGGTGAAGCAATAAACAGGGTAGGGTATACTGTTGGGTATGAGACCAGAGCCATCACCGCTCGATTCTTTTTTGAGATTCGTTCTCGGATTTTTTGTGTTTATCGGCGTCAGCTTTGGCGTAACTTTGGGCGTAGCACACTACACTGCTCAACAAGAAGCCGAAGCACAGCAGGCTGCTGCGCTGCGTGCGCTGCTCGAAACTGCACCGCGATAAAAGTAATCGCTCGGCAGCACGAAGCCGCCGAGCGAAATAATGAGGTGACGCCTCCCCGAGATTTAGGCCGGAAGCTTCAGTCCAAAATGTGCGCACACATTTCGTACCGTCTTCCCGTCGCCATGTGGCAACCGATCGATTTCTGATACTGGCACATCGCCACGCACCACGTTGCTTAGGGTGTGGACCCGAAGCAGCGTGAGAGTGGGGAAGAGGTTTTCGCCCTTCCTAAAATGTGCGAGCACCAGAGCGAGCGGGTGCGCAATCTCTTCTTGCATATCACCTCCAAAGATCTAGTGAAATTTGATTATAACACATTTATAACAAAAAGCAAATACCCCTTTCGGGAGGCGACTCCTCCCTGTGTTGCGAGAACGAGGGTTTTGGGGTACAGTGCTTCCCACAAGGCCAGAGAAAGCGCGCTTCCTTCGGGAGTCAGTCGTGCCGAGGTCGGAACTCTCCAAGCAATTGGGAAGGCCTTGTTATTAGCAAGGTTTCTTTTTGTTCTATGGCAAAAACCAAACAGCAGAAACAGGACATCATCACCAAGCTCGAGCAGGCATTCAAAACGGCTGCTTCGAGTGTCTTCGTCTCGTTTACCGGCGTCACCGTCGCAGACGAGAGCGCGATGCGCAAAGAATTGCGCGACGCGGGCGTGAAGTACTTTGTCGCAAAGAAAACCCTCATCGATCGCGCACTCAAGGCCACTGGCCATGAGCCACAGGAGATGAAGGGCGAAATTGCGGTCGTGTACAACGCAGCCGAAGGTGGCGATGCTTCCGCGCCAGCACGCATGATCCATGCGTTTGGCTTGAAGCTCAAGGATAAGCTTGCAATTGCAGGCGGTATCTTCGAGGGCGTATTGCGCGACGCCGCATCTATGACCGAAATCGCAACGATTCCGTCTATGGATGTATTGCGTGGCAGATTTGCAAATGTCATCAACAGCCCGATTCAGCGTTTTGCTATCGTGCTTAGTGAAGTAGCAAAGACCAAGAATTAATTAGTAGGATTAGTACACATGATTATGACCAACGAACAGATCATCGAAGCAGTAGAAAAGATGACCGTGCTCGAGCTCAACACGCTCGTCAAGGCCATCGAGGAGAAGTGGGGTGTTTCTGCAGCCGCTGTTGCGGTAGCAGGCCCTGCAGCAGGTGGCGCAGCTGCCGAAGAGAAGAGCGAATTCGACGTCGAGCTCACCTCGGCTGGCGAGCAGAAGATTGCTGTCATCAAGGCAGTGAAGGAAGCTCTCAGCCTCGGTCTCGCAGAGTCGAAGACACTCGTCGAGTCGGCTCCAGCTATGCTCAAGACCGGCATGAAGAAAGAAGATGCCGAAGCACTCAAGAAGAAGGTAGAGGAAGCCGGCGGCAAAGTAACATTGAAGTAATCTTCAATGTTACTCCGACGGCTTCGAAAGGGGTCGGGAAAACTGTAGTTTTCCCGTGTCGGAGATAATTAAGAACCGAGGGTTCTTAATGAGCCGAGAATACGGCGACGGCTGGTGGAAAGGTAACCTTGAAATAAGGTTTCGATTCGCAGGTTTCGAAAGCGGGCGGCCCCTACGGGGCCGCCCGCTTTTTGCATCCCACCTCGCAGCTGATACAATCCGCCCATGAAGAAAACGAAAAAACACACTGATTTCCTCTCCCAATTTATGGGCGATACGACACGAGCTCGCATCGTACGAGCACTGATTCTCAATGAGCATATGGTATTTAATGCGGCGCGTATGGCAGAGCGCGCTGGGGTTTCGCCGCGGGTCGCCACGACCGGACTCGCGGTACTCGTGCGTATGGGTATTGCTCGCACTAGCAAAGTTGCAGCGGCAATGCCCGAACCAAAAAAGCGTACCAAAAAGCGCAGCACAAAACGTTCCTTCGAAGACGTCTGGTTTTTGAATCCAAATTTTGCGCACCTGCGCGCACTTTCTATATTTGTACGCGACGTCTCCCCGCTGCAATACGAGGACGTCCTCGACACACTCAAGAAAACAGGACGCCTTTCGGTGGTTGTTCTTTCGGGTTCGTTTGTAGGTGATATGTCGCGCCCGGCGGATATTGTCGTTGCGGGCGAGAGTATTAGCGAACGCCGCATGGAAACCGCCATGCGCGCACTCGAAGGTGTGTTTGGTCGCGAGTTGCGCTATGCCACATTTCCCACGGCCGAGTTTCGCTACCGCCTTACCGTTCAAGATAAGCTCTTGCGCGATACCCTGGATTTCCCACACAAAGTATTACTCGACCGCATTCGTTCACTCTAAACACAATCCACAGCGTGCCCACTTTTGAGTCTTCGCCCAAAAGGGGAGTGGTATCATTGTGGTAAAGGGGGTCGAGCCCTTTATCAAAACTAATAACACGTATCATATGGTACTTATGCGTAGCGCCAATGCGGTTCAGGGCTCGTTCTACGATCTCTGGTATACCGTGGCAATGTATCTTCCGCGAATCCTCGCGGCAGTTGTCGTTTTTATTATCGGATGGGTTATTGCAACGGTCTTGTATCGCATCGTCATTGAAGTCGTAAAGGTTCTCAAAATCGATGAGGCATTGAAGACAGCGGGCGTACATGAAGCTGCAAAAGATGCAGGCTTCTCTTTTGACACCGGCAAACTCCTCGCCACCCTCACGATGTGGTTTGTTGGATTGGTGTTCCTCGTTGCTTCTCTCGAAATCCTTGGTCTCAACACGGTAACAATTTTCCTTGAGCGCGTTGTGCTCTTGTACCTCCCGCAGGTATTTATCGCAGCCCTCATCCTCATCCTTGGTACGATCGTGGCCGATGTGGTTCGCAAGCTTGTCGTCAATTCTGCGAAAGCAGCTGGCGCACATGCAGCTAATCTTGCTGGCGCGGTAGCCAAGTGGGCCATCTGGATTTTTGCTGTCCTTGCTGCGCTCGACCAGCTCGGCATTGCATCCGTGTTTATCCAGACAGTGTTCACCGGTCTCGTTATTTCTCTCTCGCTTGCGTTTGGTCTTGCCTTTGGTTTGGGTGGCAAAGACGCTGCTGCTCGCACCATCGAAAAGGTGCGCGAAGAGATTCGTCACGAGCACTAATCCACAGGTTGCGCCCTGCGCGCCTGCGGTTACACTACTGACTGCTTTGTTCTTTTGTGCACAGCCCCGACTCATTTGAGCGGGG
>JBDKGA010000022.1:0-5454 GCA_039798465.1 Candidatus Parcubacteria bacterium
GTACGAGGCAGTTTCAAGCCACCACGCGCTCCGCGCGTGCGAAGTGGGTTCGTGCAAAGGCTAATACATCACCGCAGAGAAAAGGCACGCGTCAAGCGTGCTTTTTCGATAGTGGAGAGAGTGACAGTGTGGGGCACTGTCACGGGAGGGATTCGAACGCCGGAGCGGGACCCGCATCAGCAGATGTGGGAGCGAGGCGGTGCCTAGACCATTACTGCGCGACGGCGCAGTAATGAGTCGAAGGAGAATCCCTCCCTCTCCGCTCGAATAATTCAAATACTGTTAGGCTCTCGCGAGCGCTATCGCGGTTACCTGTGCGCCAGACTTTTTGAGGGCTGTAGCACACTCCGCCAGTGTGGCACCGGTGGTGCAGACATCGTCTAGTACAAATACATGCGCACCGCGCACTTGTTTTTCATCCGCCACAAAGGCACCGCGCACATTATGTAATCGTTCGCTGCGGTGAAGTTTTGTTTGCGGGGGAGTAGCACGTGTACGAAAGAGCGCGCGATACTCAACTCGACAGAGTTTCCCGGTGCGAAATTCTTCGGGCAATGCATCGAGCACTCGTTCTATTTGATTAAATCCACGCTCGCGGCGGCGCTTTTTGTGGAGCGGCACCGGAACGAGAATAATTGGTCGCGGTGAAAGTGCGCGCGCCGCAGAGAGTTCTTCCTGTAAAAAATCAGCAAGCGCATCGGCGAGCAACGAGGCTGCTCGCGCATTTCCATCGTATTTGAGTGCGCGGATAGCATCCTCAAATCCTGCTGCGTGGTAGATTGCCAGCGTGGTAACAGACGTGCCGAGCAGTGTTTCGGTGCGCGGAGTAGGCACAAGTGCTTGTGTGTCGTGAAGCCGCAGTGTGCGCGTACGTGGCGGGATGACACTATCCACAAGTGCGTGCAGCCAAGACAGTATTCTCATTGGTATCACTATAACCCTTGGTACAATGTACCCATGCATCTCGCACAGAAAACCTGTGTTGCGTGCGAAGGGGGAGTGGCGCCACTTTCACGTGAAGAAGCCGAAGTGCTCAGACAGCAGACTCCTCTCTGGCAGCTGCAAGACGACGCACGCGCGCTCACGCGCGAATTTCGATTTCCTGATTTTGCACGTGCTCTTGCTTTGGTGAATGCCGTAGGTGTACTTGCCGAAACAGAAGGACATCATCCCGATATCCAACTCTCGTGGGGGAGAGTGTGCATTTCACTCACGACACACGCTATCCTCGGACTTTCTGAGAATGATTTTATTCTTGCGGCCAAGATAGATACGATTCAATGATATACTTTTATCATGGCGTTTTCTTTCTCAAACATGCTTAAGTCACTTTCGTTTGGCCAACAAGGAGAAATGAGTGTCATTGGTATTGATGTTGGCGCTGCATCTGCAAAAATAGTGCAGCTGCGTGCTTCGCGTGGCGTAGCAGTACTTGAAACATACGGAGAGATTGCGCTCGGTCCGTACGGTGGTCAGCCGGTGGGCAAAGCAGTTAAACTTTCGCCTGAAAAACTCAGCGAAGCCATCACCGATCTCATGCGAGAAGCAAATGTGACCTCTCGTACCGGTGGCATCTCTATACCATTTTCTGCATCTCTTGTTTCCACAATCGCACTCCCTGATGTCGACGACGAATCCCTCAAGCGCATCATGCCTATTGAGGCTCGCAAATATATCCCGATTCCTGTTTCTGAAGTAACCCTCGACTGGATGACTATACCAAAAGAAGAAGGGGAGGACAGTGCCCTTGCCCCTGTGCGCACCGGCCCTGCTCCTGCGCCGACACGTGAAGTGCTTTTGGTAGCAATCCATAATTCACTCCTTGAGCAGTACCGCACGCTATCGGAGAATACGGGAGTCACGGTGAATTTTTATGAAATAGAAGTGTTTAGCGCAATACGTAGCGCGCTTGGGCACGGACTCGCGCCGCAGCTTCTCGTCGATATTGGTGCATCGAGCACAAAAATGTATGTCGTAGAGCGTGGTGTGGTGCGTCTTACTCACTTGGTGACACAGGGAGGTCAGCACATGACGGAGACATTGCAGCGCACAATGAATTGGGAATTTGAGAAAGCTGAGCGCATCAAGCGAGAAATAGGCCTGGCGGGGAGCACTGCGTATAGCGTGGATGAAAATGAGCGCATAAAGCAGGCACTGTTATCAACACTCACCCGTATTTTTTCCGAAGTTAATCGGGTAGTATTGAATTACGGGCAGAGGTACAACAAGCATATTGCGCGCGTCGTACTTCTGGGAAGCGGTGCATCGTTGCCCGGACTCTCGGCGTACAGCAAGCAGTTGCTCAATGCCGATGTCGAAATCGCAAATCCGTTTGGGCACACAGAGGCGCCAGCATTTCTTGAGTCCGTGCTTCGAGAGATTGGCCCCGGATTCACCGTTGCAGTAGGGCTGGCACTTCGAAAACTCAAACATTCTTGAACACCATGGAAACAGGAACACCAGCGTCATTCATTCCTCACGAGAGCCCCGTGATGTCTCGTCCCCGTGAGGCAACGGGTCTTCCCGAGCTAGTTCTCCTTATTTCTGTGGTGCTTTTGGTGGCTTCTGGTGCCCTTGCCGCAGGCGTATTTTTCTACGCGCAGTATCTCCAAACCGCGAGCTCGTCCAAGGTGCAACAGCTCGAGAGAGCAAAAGCAGCGTTTGAACCCGCTCTCATAGAGCAGCTCATGCGTCTCAACGACCGCATGCATGCCGCGGATTCGATTCTCGCGGTACACGCGGCTCCTTCGACGTTTTTTGACGCACTGAGTGCTGCTACGCTTTCGACAGTGTCATTTTCTACACTTGATTTGCAAACTATCGATAATCGTTCCTACTCAATTAAAATGGCGGGCGTTGCTCAGAGTGTAAACTCCATCGCTCTTCAGGCTGAACTATTCAGCAAGAACGGTGTTGTAAAGGATCCTATTTTTTCTGCCATTGATAGAGAGCAAGACGGCGTACACTTCATTCTCACGGCGGATATTGATAGCTCTGCTATAAGCTTTGCACGTACTCTCTCTGCTCCCGCACAAGGTGGTGCTCCCGCGCAATCTGCAGGGGCTGCACAGTTTGCTGCACCACAGCAAACACAAAAACCTCAGACTGTTCCTGAATCACCGTCACCGTTTGCGCCAAAAACGCCACAACAATAATCATATGGTCAAGTACATCATTAGTCTCGTTTTCATCGGCGCTGCAGGAGCAAGCTTCTTCCTCTACACCAAGCCCGCCTACGATAGTATCCAATCAGACGTGGCGGAGATTACTGAATACGATGCTGCCCTCGAAAAAGCAGCACAGCTGCAGGCACTCAAACAAACGCTTCTCACCAAATACAATTCTTTTTCTCAGCCAGATTTGGAACGCTTGCTGAAATTGCTGCCAAACCACGTTGACAACGTGGCCCTTATTCTCGACCTCGATAACTTGGCCGCACGCTTCGGGCTCGGTCTCGAAAATGTAGATGTGAGCACACCGGCAAGTGCTGCGGTTTCAAAAACAGCCGTCGGGTCTGTTGGTGCAAATGGTCAGAAATATGATTCTCTCACGATCAAATTTGCAACACACGGCACCTATCCCAACTTCCTCAATTTCTTACGCGATCTCGAAGCGAGTTTGCGTGTTGTGGACTTAGTATCGCTGTCTATCGCACAGGGAAGCGGGAGTGCTACCACCATCGGCAGCGAGCCGATATACACATTCAACATCACGCTACGTACCTACTGGCTCAAATAGTACTTATGGGATCTATTCTTTCTCAACACAAAATATTCGTTGTACTTGGCGGTATCGCCCTCGCGGTTGGTGTCTGGTACAGCCTTGCGCCGAGCTCTGGCCCCGCCATACTTTCTACGGATGGCAGTAGCTCTGGTCCCGGCCAGGAAGTAGTGGACACCCTTCGTCAGCTTGATGCGGTAAAGCTCGATGGGGGGATATTCTCCCAAAAGACGTTTGCGTCTCTCAAAGACTTTTCAACACAAATCGTTCCTGAACCAGTAGGGCGCCCGAATCCGTTTGCACCTCTCTCCTTGAGCGCGCGCGCAAGCGCAAGCACGACGCGCGATGCCCAAATATTCGCCCCCGGCACGAGTGGCCGATAACACAGTATGCCGACCTCTGCTCAAACTGAGGCGGATATCCTCGCGGTGCCTTGGCGTACGCTAGGGGACACCAAAATACCCTACGAGGTTCTTCGGTATATTCCAAAAGAATCTGCAGAGCACTACAAACTTGCGCCACTCGGCGTGGTGGAAGGCGCTCTTGAAGTGGGAATGGTTGATCCGGACGATTTGCAAGCACTCGACGCACTCAACTTCATCGCTCGCGCAACGGGCATGCCGTTTAAGATATTCCACATATCAGACGACGACATGACGCGCGTGATGGCTATGTACAAAGGCCTTACGGGGGAGGTGGAGCGCATGGTCTCGGACATTGCTGTCGAACACAGCGATTCCCCCGACGAACTTTCTGATGACCAGGCGCCACTCGATCTCGATGATCCGGGTGTTGAGATACGGAAAACAGAAGACGACAAGCCCATGTTGTCGTACCAGGAAGATGCCCCGACAGTAAAATTGGTCTCCACGATTCTACGCTACGCCATAGATGGACGTGCTTCAGATATTCATATCGAACCACAGAGCAAAGGGGTGCGTGTACGCTACCGTGTTGATGGTGATTTGCATACCAGTGTTATCTTGCCGCCGAGTACACAGCGTTCCCTCGTCGCGCGTATCAAAGTGCTTGCATCTATTCGACTTGACGAAAGTCGCAAACCGCAAGACGGTCGCTTTTCGGCTACTATTGATGGCAGACAAATAGACTTTCGTGTCTCGACGTTTCCTTCGTACAACGGCGAAAAAGTGGTGATTCGTATTCTCGATCGTGATCAGGGCTTTATCACGCTCGACAAAATTGGCCTCACCGAGAGAAATTTGGGGGCATTGCGTCGCGCGGTAGCGCGACCGCACGGACTCATCCTTATCTCCGGTCCTACCGGTAGCGGTAAGTCCACTACGCTCTACTCACTGCTTTCGGAAGTTGATCGTGAACATAAAAATGTACTCTCGCTCGAAGATCCTATCGAATACTACGTTGATGGTGTAGCGCAATCGCAAATGCGACCAGAAATTGGCTACACCTTTGCAACTGGTTTGCGCACCACGCTGCGCCAGGATCCAGACGTCATCATGGTGGGTGAAATTCGCGATGGGGAAACAGCAAAGCTGGCAATACAAGCAGCACTTACCGGTCACCTCGTGCTCTCCACTATCCACACCAATGACGCTATTGGAACTATTCCGCGCCTGATAGATATGGGCGTTGAGCCGTACCTCATTCCGCCGGTCCTTATTGCGTCTGTAGCGCAAAGATTGGTGCGCACTTTTAGCGATGGAGGCGGGAAACCAATCCCGCTCTCGCTCAGCGAACGCAAAGATGCCGAAATAC
>JBDKGA010000023.1:0-3739 GCA_039798465.1 Candidatus Parcubacteria bacterium
GCAGCTCCCAGAATTTTCGGTAGGAATAGTTTTTGGTATTTATATGTGCATGGGAATTGTCGTGTGGTGGAACACCCAAACGAAAACCGCCGCGAAGGGCGGCGGTTTTCGTTCATTTGTGTCGTAAAGACACGTACGGTTCGAACTAGATCATTGGGCGCGGAGTACCAGCAGGTACCACCGATGCCGGGTGCGAACGCTGGGAGAGATAGCCCACCACGATGGCCGGAACGAGCCAGTAGCCGAGAAGGGCCACGGTAGACCAGTTGAAGAGGAAAGGACCAAAGTTTGGCAAGACAGAGATGAGCTGCGAGAACGAACCTGTCTGGGTGAGTACTCCGGCAATGCCAGAAACCAACGCTGTTGCAACAGCCACCACAAACGCGACTACACCAAACGTGGTGCCGCTCTTGAGATTGGCGCTCTTGCCGAGAGCCCACCAGGTAAAGAATCCGGCGGAAAGACCGGCGAGTGTGATGTAGACCACATACTGTGCAGTGCTACCGCTGCCGCCAAGCGGAAGAAGAGCAACAATGGCGCCGACTATGTTGTTGATAAGATAGTTCCCAAGAAAAGCGACGAGAATTGAACGTTCCATGTGCATACGTGTGCTTATTATCCTAATGTACTAATGATACCCCTAATGGGCGAGGGACCCAAGCCGTTTTTCCACAACGCCCCAATTCAAGTTTTTGAAAAACGCCTCAACGTATTTTGCCTTGCCCAGCGCGCCGTTATCGAGCAGGTATGCGTGTTCCCACACATCGAGCGCCAAGAGTATCGGGAGAGTAGCAAAATGCCCCTGATGTTGTTCGCCCACAAAACCCGAAAGTAATTCTTTGGATTCGGGGTCGAAATAGAGTATGGCCCAGCCAGGTCCACGCATCAGGGCAATCGCACGAAACATTTGGATAAAATATTCGTGCTGCGTATACTGCGCGGCAATCATCTGGCCCAGTGCGCTCTCGGCTGCCGGCGCCTGCGCACCGCCTTCGAATTGTTCAAAATAGAGCTCGTGCAAACGCATACCGTCGAATTCAAAACTGCGACGACGGATAAGTTCGGAAAGGGCATGTGCATTTTTTTCTGAGTCCGTGGCGTATTCTCCGAGAAGTGCAGAGATGGTATTGAAATTTTTGACGTACCCTTGATAGAGCGAAATGTGTTCTTCGACCGACCGCGCCGAGATACCGTCGAGAGTAGGAATAGTAAAGTTTTTGGGTATATACGTATGCATAGCCTTACTATATCACTGAGTACGCCCGGGGTTACAATGGTCAACATGTCACGGTTTGGGCTCGCCACGTTTGTCGTGTTGTGCGTAGCAACGAGCGCGGTGTGGTACGCCGTTGTACAAGAAAATCGACACGGTTTGCTAACGGTATCGTTTCTCGACATTGGGCAAGGAGACGCAATATTTATCGACGCACCGAGCGGGAGGCAGGCACTCATCGATGGTGGGCCGGCCGACGGGGGAGTATTGCGCCGTCTTTCGGCAGTGCTCCCCTGGTACGACCGCGCCATAGATGTGGTAATTCCCACACACCCCGATGCTGATCATATTGCGGGGCTCGTGGGCGTGCTCGCGCGGTATCGCATAGAACACATTATCTACCCAAGCGTGGCGGGCGACACTGCAACAGCGCGTGAGCTAGTGGCTGCAATACACAGAGAAAATGCGCGGGATAGTATTGCTCATCGCGGACAAATAATAGACATGGGTAGCGGCGCGTATCTTGAAATACTCTGGCCCGAAAGAGAGGTGGAGGGAATGGCCACCAATGATGCCTGCACCGTGGCTCGACTCGTGTATGGCAAAACCGCCTTTATGCTCCCGTGCGACGCACCACAAGCCATCGAAAAGTATTTAGTCTCGCTCGATGGGAAAGAATTGCACGCACAGGTGCTCAAGGCAGGCCACCACGGTTCGCGTACGAGTTCAGCCCCACTTTTTGTGGGATTGGTAAATCCAGAGTGGGTTGTGTATTCGCGTGGGTGCGACAACACCTTTGGGCACCCCAACAAAGAAACAATAGACACCATGGCGCGGTTTGGTATTCCTGTGGCAGATACCTGCGAGGAGGGAACTATTCGATTTGTGAGCGATGGGGAGAGGGTGTGGCGAGAATAAAACATCACTTTGACGAATGGGTTGCAAGATAGTACGTTGAAAAGAGGAGGTGTCCCATGGGAATAGTCGCGAATGAAAATTCTGCAGATAAAACCCTGTCGCTCGGCGTGAATGTACCGACCGCAGCACTAAATCTGTACCGGTTGGAACAAATACGTATTGCGATGCAAGAAAATACCCACGAAGCAACAATTGCGAGGGTGTTTAGAGAATTTGCCGAGGGCTGCGGCATAGAGTTTTTCCCTCCCTCGCCAGAGCTGTATCGATTTTTGAAAACGAGAACTCCGCCCGCTCCTAAATACAATCAAGATACTCGCGGAAAGCTGCTGGTCGCCTGGCTCCCGGTTCCAAAAACCTCAAGCTTCACAGCAGTTCTCTTGCGCAGAACTCGATCGGAAAGCATTGTCTACGTCGTGGAAAAATCTCTGCGTTGGGCGTATCGAAAATACGTTGTGAACCGCGGAAAAAAATCAGGGTGCTAAAAAATAAAACGCCGCTCGAAAGTGAGCGGCGTTTTTGTGTTGAATTAGAAATTGGCTACGCAACCAAACCAGCCTTCTTGAGCGTGATGTAGGCACCGCGTTTCTTCATGGTTTTGAGACCCTTTGCCGAGACGCGAACAGTAACCTTTTTGTTGAGCTCAGGGAGGAAGACGGTCTTCTTTTGGATGTTTACCTGGCGGCGGCGCTTGCCCACTGGGTTGTACTTGGTAGCACGGACGCGGTTTGAATACCCGCCCCCTACCTGAGACTTTTTGCCAGTGATTGCGCAGACGCGTGCCATAGTCGCCGCATACTACGACATATCGAGAAAAAATGCAAAGCCTACGCCTTTAGATCTTTGAGTTCGGGTATCCACTGGGCCCAGTAGGAAAACATATCGGCTCCGGACCCAGCTTGTGGCACCTTTATGATATCGAGCAATCGTCTTGATATGGAAAGGAACTTCGGGAGCTCCTCGCGAGCCTGCTGTGTCTGCTGTTCGCTTCGCTTCCATTGCGCATACGGACTGCCTGAACGGGGACGATGGTCGCCGGTTTCTGAGCTTTCCGCGTAGTCACTCCAAACGCTCTGTATTTTAGAAATTACGTCGGGATGCGTTCGAAAATTTGGGTGCTCAGCAAAGAGGGCGAGCGCGGAAAGCAAAAACGCCTGTTTTTGGGTGTCGGGAGTGAGTGTGTATTCCTCATGCCGTCCTGAAATCGTCCCGTGAACAGGTTCTTGTGCGGTTGTAAGCCATTTCCACTTTTCTTCGGGTGAGCGAAAAGGGTCTGCCACAGTGTCGAACATGAGTTTTCGGAATTTACTAGCCGGATGCTGAGTAAGTACGTCGCCTGTCTCGGTTGTCTCTAGTAATTCTCGCAAAATTGGTGTGGCCGCTGTCTCAGGACGAATATCAGGACGACCGGTGAATTTGCGCATTTCCTCTGGTCCCATATACACCATAATACAGTGAGCATTGTTTGTAGTAAATCATGTAATCACCTTATGCTACACTCTTTTCCATGGAACTATTCGACCAGGCATTCGTTATTATCGTGATTATCTTCTCGGCAGTAGTGCACGAAGTCATGCATGGAGTAGCCGCAGATTGGCTCGGGGACAAAAC
>JBDKGA010000024.1:0-5730 GCA_039798465.1 Candidatus Parcubacteria bacterium
TTTTTTGCACTGTGATACACGTTTTGTGTATCGATAAATACGCCGACACGTTGTTCGGGGTGCTTGATGATAGACATACAAAATAATTGGGCTGCGTTGTGCAGCTACCGTATAAAATAATAACATTCCTGGGTACTCCCAGGTACTCACAAAAAGGAGAACCTACTTCTTGAGTCCGAGCTTCTTAACTATCGAGCTGTACTGGCGACGATTGTTGGTCTCGAGGTACTTAAGATGAACACGGCGCTCTGCGACGAGGCCAAGGAGGCCGCGGCGAGAGTGCTTATCTTTGCGATTTTTATCCAAATGAGCGCTCAATTCCTCAATACGACGAGTGAGCACCGCGATTTGCACCTCGGGAGAACCCGTATCGGTGTCGTGGCGCTGCGCCTTTTGTATTTCATTGGCTTTCTTACGCTTTGTGAGCATAGACGGCAGTATATCACAGACCAACCATAAATGCAACAAAGCGCCCAGTAGAGCGCTTTGTCGCCAAAAATAGCTCAAAAGAGGCTAGTTTGCCTGTTGAGTGCCTGCTGCCGGAGCTGCGGCTGGTGCGTCTTCTACCTTGACGAGCTTGATGTCGAAGATGAGCGTCGAGTTTGCAGGAATGATGACCTTGCCGGTCTCATCTTTTACATCCTGTGCTCCGTAGCCGAGAGCTGGCGGAATAGCAATGAGGCGTTCGCCACCTTCTTTCATGCCATTTACGCCAACCTGGAAGCCAGCGATGAGACCCTGGGAACCGAGCTGAAACTTAAGTGGCTCGTTGCCATGTGCCTCAGAGCTGTCAAACACGGTGCCGTCGGGGAGCTTGCCCACGTAGAGAACAGAAACAACGCTACCCGGAGCAGCTTGTTTGCCTGTTCCAGCAGAAACCTCTTGTGCCTGGACCTGATCACCCGAAGCAACCGGCTGCGTGGTGGTTCCTGTCTGAGAAGCGGGAGTCGGTGTTGCCGATTTGTTTCCCATAAGGAAATATGCGCCCGCTGCAATTAGTAAAATTACAATAATGCCAATGACGATAGTTTTGGTACTCATATAAGGCCAGTATAGTACCCGAGCCAATGCACGCAAGTGTGGATAAGCGTATACTGAGGATATGAATCGTGAACCGCTGGCTTCGCGCATACGCCCCACAGCACTCAGCGAATTTATCGGGCAAGAACATTTGGTGGGAGCGGGCAAACCACTGCGAGTAGCTATAGAAAAGAAGGAGCTTTTTTCTTTTATTCTGTGGGGTCCGCCCGGCTGCGGCAAAACCACGCTTGCTCGTATCTACGCACAGGCCATTGGTGCCGATTTTTTTGAACTCTCGGCAGTAGATTCGGGCAAGGACGATATTCGCAAAATAATCCCGAGCGGAAAAGCAGCGACTCTACGCCCGCGCGTATTGTTTCTCGACGAAATCCATCGTTTCAACAAAGCGCAACAAGACTTTCTGCTGCCATTTGTAGAAAAAGGGGCACTCACACTCATTGGTGCCACTACCGAAAACCCGAGCTTCGAGGTAATCGCTCCCCTCCTCTCGCGATGCCGCGTGTTTGTGCTCAAAGAACTTACCGAAATAGAAATGGCCGAAGTATTTGCGCGCACACAAATAAAAATTCCCAAAGATGCGCGCGAATGGCTCATTGCACTTGCAGCAGGCGATGCTCGCCAAGCACTCACGACACTCGAAACTGCCGAAAAACTGTATGGGAAGATTACGCTCGAAACACTCAAAGAGGCAGTGCAGTCGGCCCACATTCGCTACGACAAAAAAGGCGAGGAGCACTACAACACCATCAGTGCGCTCATAAAGAGCATGCGCGCATCGCAGCCTGATGCGGCGCTCTACTACCTCGCGCGCATGGTCGAAGCGGGAGAAGATCCGCTTTTTATTGCACGACGTATGGTGATATTCGCGAGCGAAGACATCGGGCTCGCCCAGCCCACCGCACTCGTCGTTGCCAATGCAGTGTTTCGCGCGTGCGAAACAGTAGGCTACCCCGAAGCGGCTATTAGCATGGCGCACGGTGTTGCGTACCTCGCCCAGTGCAAAAAAGACAGGAGCGCCTACGATGCCTTGCGCGCCGCCCAAGAAGATGTGCGCACGCATGGCGCACTCCCCGTTCCACTCAAGATACGCAATGCGCCAACGAAACTCATGAAAAATCTAGACTACGGCGCAGGCTACGAGATGCGCGACACTGAGAGCTTCTTGCCAGAAAAGCTCAAGAAGAGAAAGTATTTGAAATAAGATATCCACAGTGAACTTGTCTGTATATGAGCTACACTGCGGGTATGAATCGTAGTGATCAGCGTCACTATCGACTACCTGCCCTCTTTTTGCGCATTCATCAGTACGGCCCGCAGATACACGGGTCTTTTTCTTTCGGCGAAGAACGATATTCTTCGCCGGTGTAAAGATACGCCGCCGCTCTTTCTAGAGGAGTATGTGCTCGTTCAAATAAAAAAGGGATTTGCCGGTGTCCGGCTTGTCGCCAACCGCGCGAGCTTACCAGACATCACGTACTTCCACGACGACACTATCGGAGAGATCCGTTTTGGCGTGGACTCTCCAAGATAGGTGAAAAATTCTGCCGGGAGTGCCACGATAGACTCGAGATACGTATTCTCGCAGAAGAACGTGTTACACCGGGAGGCAGATTGTCGCTCTTGCGATATGTGACTCTAGTAGACGAATTTAAAGAGGCCGCCTAGCGCGGCCTCTTTGTTTATCGCGGAAGTGCCGCCGCGATTACCTTGACCGCCGCTTCGATAACAGGTGCCAATTCTGCGATTTTTTGTTGATCTGTTGACCGCGATTCCTCAGAAAGACGCTTGAGTACCTCGGTAATGAATTCTGCTCCCAGATCTTGAGCGGAATGCTGTGTGCTGGTCGAGACAAAAAGAAGTCCCATACCACATTTGAGTGGTTGTTTTGACTTAATTCTATCTTCTATCTTTTGGCGAAGCGCCTCATTTGTGGGCGGAGCAAACATGCCGCCGATTTTGCGAGCAGCCTCAAACTTTGGCTCCATGGTAGCTGCCCATTCAGATTTTTTTAGCTTGAGATATTGCCACAAAACTTCTAGATTATCATTTTGGTTTATCATCCAGTCGCTTGTAAACCGACACACTTCTGCAATAGGTCTATTGGGGTCGAGCATAGTTATCAATTTTCGAGCTTCGCCAGAAGCAAACGCACCCGAGTAGTTCTCTATCGCAGACTGCGCTTTCTTATATTCCTCCAATTGCGCCACTGAGAGACTCGTGAGAGGAGGGGGAGAAATACTTTCTTCTCGAGTAACAGGCGGAGCTTCGTTTGTTAGAGGGACAGAGCGTTTATGCAGAGAACTCACCGCGAGACCAGCCATGAGTGTCATGAGCGCGTATACCACCGCATCATCTGCGCGAAACAGAGGTTTTTCTCGCGACGCTTCTTGAGACGAACTTACGGGTTCTTGAGTAATCGCAGGGTTGTACCCTTCTCCAGTAATATTTGGTCCTCCTGGTTTGATTTTTTCACTCATGTTCTCTAGTATAAACCAAAATGCGGCTTGCTCCCGTGTGCGCTCTATGTTACACCATCCGGACGGTCGTTTGAGACCGTGTTCATTGTAGGAGGAAAGAAAGAATGAGTGGAGACCCAACCCAGCAAGAATTGCGTGATCGCCATAGAATTTTGCGTCTGTATGCGGCGTTGTTACTCACCCAGTACAGCGCCGGGCATCTGAACCTTGATGAAGATAAGACCAAAGAGCGTATACACAGACTCGCCGCAGCTCTAGAGAAAACACACAGAGCGGTCGCGGATTCGCTCGGCATTATACATATGACGGCGGCGATGATACCTGTCCTCATCGCGCAGGGAAAATTGGACGGTGAAGTTCAGTCTGTTCATGGGCCCTCAGGAACGGGCTCAACCGTCACAAAAGATAATGCCGTCTTCGCCGAATTCATCATCGAAACACTTCTCGAATACGACCCGGCGAGATTTAGTGCAAAATCAGAAACGATGTGCGAACTACTCTCCCGAGTCATCGATATGACAGGCCTCTCCACAAAATTTGTCGTGGACGTCATCAACGAGGTGTACACAGACGCATTCAAGCGCTCGCTTGTCGTGAGCGAGTCATCGCTAATTGCTGCAGCCGACGCCAAAACGATCCCAGAAAGCGTTGGTGCTACCGAAAAACCTCGCATTCGGGCTGTCAGCTAATCGCTCAGCCTCTTGTTCTTCCAACTCGAGCCGCACCATGTGTGCGGCTCTTTTTTATGCATCACTATTGGTTGCTACAATACACGCATGGCACAGACTCTCGCCGATCTCAAAACCCAATTCCTCGAATACATCGAGATAGAAAAAGGCCGCTCGGTGAAGACGGTCGAAAACTACGATCGCTACCTTACGCGCTTCCTTGCACACACTAAGGCGCAGAGCCCTACTGCACTCACCGAGCCCATGGTGCGTGAATTCCGTATCTGGCTCAATAGACAACCGGGCACCAGTGGCGACATGAAGCGCAAAACACAAAACTACTACCTGATTGCACTGCGTGCATTCCTCAAATACATGCGAAAAATCGGCATCGAGTCGCTTTCTCCCGAACGCATCGAGCTCGCCAAAGTGGGAGCACGCGATCTCGATCTCATCACGAGCACTGAGCTCGACAGATTACTCAAGGGGCCCGATAAATCCTTGAGCGAAGCAAAAACAGACCCCGAAAAACTTGCCGCCTTGCGTGACAAAGCAATACTCGAACTCTTTTTTTCTACTGGCCTGCGCGTCTCTGAGCTCTGCAGCTTGGATAGTGATTTGGATTTGTCGCGCGACGAATTCAGCGTACGCGGCAAGGGAGACAAAGTGCGCGTGGTCTTCCTCTCCCCTTCTGCAAAAGAAGCCGTGGGTGCCTATTTGAAAAAACGCGGCGACATGAGTGATGCGCTCTTTGTGGGCTACGGTACCGTAGGCAAAAAGAAAGATGTGCGTCGACTCACCTCGCGCTCGGTGGAGCGTATCGTAAAAGGCTACGCGATAAAAGCTGGCATCACCCGCAAGGTCACGCCACATGTCATTAGACACTCGTTTGCAACCGATTTGCTCGAAAACGGCGCCGATTTGCGCAGTGTGCAGGCGCTTTTGGGTCACGCAAATATTGCCACTACGCAGGTGTATACACACGTGACCGACAAACACCTCCGCGATATCCACCACAAATTTCATGGCAAACGGCGGGGATAGGTGCTATTGTCTTCTCAGCAGGGCACCTCTCTCGCGAATCACACGAAGGGAGTACGCTGGCTGTGGATGCGGCAGTGGCCTGCTAATTTGAAATAGTTCTCCGCGGAGAAAATAAATGAAGAAATGCGAAAGACGGGACGCCGAGGTCCACATCTCGGAATGGCACAGGTCCATTGTTTTCGAGACCGACCACTCTCGACACTGGCCTGAGCCTTAGTCCCACACGACCCTCTCTGAGAGAGGGCACAAACGAGAACCCGGGCAATGTTTGTCCGGGTTTTTCTTGTGCATGCTACGATAGCTAGCATGAAACTCATCTCCTGGAACGTAAACGGTATTCGGGCGGTTCACCGCAAGGGTAGTCTTGCCGAGCTTATGAAACAAGAAAATCCTGCGATAGTGTGTTTGCAGGAGACAAAGGCAGAGCAACACCAAAGCGAGATTGATTTACCCGAGTACGAAGAGTACTGGAATAGCAGCAGGGGGCGCAAAGGGTACAG
>JBDKGA010000025.1:0-3190 GCA_039798465.1 Candidatus Parcubacteria bacterium
CATTACGGCCCACCGCGCCCACCACGTCGTGGCAAACAGCGCCTCTCACATCAGACACCCTCTGATCGCGAACAGGGCACACCACGAGCAGTAGTCATCCCACCACCAGCAGATGACGTTGTGCGCATTATTCCCTTAGGTGGCGTCGAAGAAATCGGTCGCAACATGACCGCCGTCGAAGTTGGCAACGACATCTTTATTCTTGATGCTGGTTTCCAATTCCGCGAAGAAGATACACCGGGCATCGATTACATTCTTCCAAACACCGGCTATCTCGAAGAGCGCCGCGACAAAATACGCGGTCTGCTCATATCGCACGGCCACCTCGACCACATCGGTGGCATCCCTTACATCATTGACCGCGTCGGTAACCCCACCATCTACACGCGCCGCCTTACGGGCATGATGATAAAAAAGCGCCAAGAAGAATTCGCTCAAACAGCGCCTGTCACTATTCGTGAAGTGGAGCGCGACGAAGTCATAAAGCTCGGCGCACACACAATTCGATTCTTTGGCGTAACACACACGGTACCCGATAGCATGGGCATCGTCATCGAGACGAAGTGGGGCGATGTGGTATTTACGGGCGACATCAAGCTCAACCACGACAATGGCGAACCAAGCGACGAAGAAAAACGCGAGTTTAGCATTTTCAAAGACCGCAAGGTGCTCTGTCTCCTCATGGATAGCACCAACGTCTGGCAGCCCGGGTTCTCTATTCCCGAAAAAAACGTATATAAAACCCTCGAGCAAATAGTGCGCGACACACACGGGCGCCTCATTGTGGCGATGTTCGCCTCACATCTCGAGCGCCTGATTCGTCTTGTGCGTTTTGCAGAAGATTACGGGAAAAAGGTGGTGATAGACGGCCGCTCCATGCGCACCAACATCGAAATCGCGCGCGAGCTGGGACTAATAAAATACAAGGACGAGACGGTGATACAGGTAGAAGACATAGACCGCTTCCCTCCTGAGAAAATTCTGATTCTAGCCACTGGCGCACAGGGAGATGAGTTTGCATCGCTCGCACGTATCGGCAACAAGAGCCACAAATACATTCGTCTCAAGCCAACAGACACCGTAGTGCTTTCTTCGTCGGTCATTCCAGGTAACGAGCGTGCCGTACAAAAGCTTAAGGATAATCTTTCACGCCAAGGTGCACACATCATCACCTATCACGCCTCCGATGTGCACGCCTCTGGTCATGGTAACCGCGAAGAAGCAGTGTGGATTCACAAACAAATCCGCCCTAAATTCTTTATTCCTGTCCACGGATATCACTACATGCTTCGTGTCCACGGCCATCTCGCAGTGGAACTCGGCATGGACCCGTCGCATGTCGCCATTCCCGACAACAGCGCGCTCATCGAAATTCATGGCGGCGAAAAGATAGACAAGCACCCGCTCAAAGCCCCTTCAGAAATGCGCATTGTCGAGGGCCAGACTGTCACTGAGCTTTCCGAGGTCCTGATGCGTGATCGCAAAGCACTCGGCCAAGAAGGATTTTGTGTAGTCGTTGCCACCGTCGACAAGCGCACTGGCCGCCTCCACAAATCCCCCGACATCATCTCTCGCGGCTTTGTCTATCTGCGTGACAACAAAGACCTCATGGACCAAACTCGCCTCATCGTGCGCAAGTCTGTGGAGCACTCGCTCCATAGCCCACATGCCGATGTAGACCGAGCTCGTGACGACCTCGCAGAAGATGTCGCAAAGTTCCTCCTCTCGCGCACCATGAAGCGCCCGATAGTGATACCGGTGATTGTGACAATATAGTAAAAGGCCCGGAAAAAACCGGGCCTTTTTCTTGTGTCACCGCGCTTCACGCTCGGCGAAATACGCGATAGGCATCGAGCAGCGATCCTTGTACGCATTGATGCACAATAAAGAACGCTACCGCAAAGCCAAGGATGACTGCCCACCCACCCATAATCTCTGCCTCAGGTCCCCACAACAAGGGGACCGCTGCAGACACCAAGAGTGCATTGCTGATTGCGTAGGTGGTGTTACCCCGACGCAAGTGCAGCCATACGAAATACTCGCCGGCAAACGCAACCACCATCAAGACGATGGCGCGCGTGTCAACGAAAGTTCCGAGCACGAATGCCGGCACCAGGCCGAGCACAACGAGTCCAAAAGCTTTTGCGTATGTCGCTACAAGTGGGTCGTAGGCGACTTGTATGTGCACTCGAGAATCCAATGTTCCTATCTGTATCTTTTTGCGCATAAACCCTTCTCCTTCGCAAGGTTGAATCTAAGCTAGGTATAACCCACCGAACAACAACAATCAAGACCCTGCGCGCACGAGCCCTTCGTCGAGTAGTTGCTGATAGGCGAGCGAAAATTTCTCTCCAAACATTTTCTGCAGGCTTTCGAGATTGCCATCTCGTACATAGGTTTTTAAAATCTCGCCCCGCACCTGTCGAAGTGACCCTTCAAATTTCGACTGTTTCGTATAGTGCTTACTTTTACGCGAAGGGTTCGGATGGGTGGATTTAAGGTGCGTGCCGTAGTCCATCAATGCCGCATACCACTGGCGTGGATTCTCCCTATCGAGCGCGGCCTCAATGAGCGGGAGCAAGCGCGCATCGCTCACCATCCGTGCACGAGGAAAAAAGTGGTGAATAAAAACGGTGCGCACATTGGTTTCTATAAGCACTTCTGGCTGATTCCAGGCAAATACACGCACTGCTTTTGCGGTATATTCCCCCACCCCCGGTAATTCTCGTAACTCCTCCGCTGATACTATTTCTGTGCGACCGCGCACAGGTAGTAATGGATGCTTGGGGTGCTCAGCGATGATTTTTGCGGCATCGTGTAAATATTTGGCGCGCCGATTGTAGCCAAGACCGCTCCACATGCCGAGCACTTCCGAAAGAGGAGCGGCGGCGAGCGCATGTGGCGTTGGGTACTTTTTTATCCAACGCTCAAAATACGAGACCACTCTATGCACCTGTGTCTGCTGGAGCATCATCTCAGAGACGAGGATGTGGTATGGGTTACGCGTCTTGCGCCACGGCAAGTCGTGACGGCCGTAGGCCCGAAAGTAATCGAGCACTGTGCGCCGGAACTCCCTCGCTTCATTTTCTCCCACCACAATACGGCGCGGCCAAGGCCTGGGCGAGGCCTTGCGCAGCGCGACGGCGCGAGCGGAGCGATTCGCCAGCAGGCGAATACGCGGGGCTCGCAC
>JBDKGA010000026.1:0-13183 GCA_039798465.1 Candidatus Parcubacteria bacterium
AGTTGTGCGACTCTTCCAAGCCCGCGGGTGTGGATTGGGGAAGCATCTGCGGATATATCGAAGGCAGGTATACCAGCTACTTCGTTCCTGTGCCCGAACGGCTAGAAAACGGGGAATGGTATGCCGGCATTGGTATCGAATTCAAGTACGGCGGCGACCTCAACAAAAAATAGGAGGCTCACATGTTCGAGCTCATGCGCTCGTACCAGGAGATGTTGGAGACGGGCCAGTGGCCCGTCTTCCTTGTCTATGCGCTGCTCATGCTGGTATTAATTTCACCACGCATCTTACTAGGGGCTCAGTTTCTCTGGCTCGAGATGCGCGGCTGTATTCGGAATTATCCGCACAAGAAATTCGCGGCCACGGCAATCGTGACCGTCGCAGATGAAGACCCCGAGGTGTTTGAGATGGGATTGCGTGCACTTGCTCGCTCTCTCAAACGCGGGACTACCGCATTCTCAATCCTCGTAATCATCGACAGGTGGAATGATCCCGAAATCAGGGAGACGAACATCATGCTTGCGGCGATAAGCCGCAAGCATGCAAACGTAGTACTGTGTACTGATGCGCTGAGTAAACGTCCAAATCTGCGTGAGCTAGTACGTGCTGCGCGAAGGAAAGGCATCCTTCATGACCTACTTATACTGGTCGACTCGGATACCATTCCGCTCGACGCCAATGTCGTCGAAAAGCTGCTACGCCCGTTCTCAGATCCGCGTATCGGCGGTACGACTACCGCACAGCTCGTCATGAAGCCCAAGACATGGGTCCAGCGGGCGAGCTTTTGGCTCGAACATGCGCGCATGCTGTCTTCTATGGCAGCGGCTAGTCTGTTTAAGCAAGTACTGTGTCTGCCGGGGCGGATGTATGCCGTGCGGACGAAACTCATCGAGGATAAGATGGACGAACTCGTAAATGATTCGTTTAGATTTCTCTGGTGGGGGCCATGGCAAGCCAAGGCAGGTGATGATCGTTTTATCACCAACTGTGTCCTCAAGGCAGGTTACGGCACTGTCATGGTGCCCGAAGCTATCGTCATGACGACTGCTCCAGCGACCTTCGAAGCCACGCGTCTCATGTGGACGCGCTGGGGGAGATCAAGTCAATGGTACACGCTTACGTCTCCGTGGCTCTTGAAGCCGCGGAACTGGTTCGCCGCGTTCATCGGATGGGGTGATATATTTGTCACCCTTTCAACTATGTACATCATCTTTATCCACTGGCCCTACTCACTGCTAACTGGCACGAGGACAGGCACGTGGTACGAGATGCTCGCGTACTCGCTCTTGGGCATGGCGCTCACGTTTCTATCTCGTCAGCTTGGGCACCTGCACAGGTACCCGCGCGATGTGTTCTACCTGCCGGCGTTCATGCTCATGGCTACGCTCGGGCAGGTATTCCGTTTTCAAGCCCTCCTAACACCAAACAAGATAGGTAAGTGGGGAACAAGAAATGTGGACACGGGCGGCACGCCTGGTGCGTGGGAGCTTGACGAAGAAACAGTACGTGTCATAGAATGTAGTCTGCAAAAGAAAGGAGGCTCAGCATGAGCCATGCACATTCACTGTTGAACGATTGGTTTCGCCACGACGCACGCCACTTTCGGTTGCGTGTCTTGGTGAGATTTGGCTTCGGCCGGCTGCGGTCGGCCTTGCACCATCGACGACTTCTTCTCCAGTACTATCTGGGGACGGATTCGCGAGTTCGCGGCGAAATGCCGTTCGCCGTCATGAAAGACGGCACGTACTCGAGTTCGTTGCGGCGTGATGCCGCAAGCAGCCGAGGATGGCAGACAGCGGACGGGCGGATTATCCGCTCCCATGCGATCTCGGTCATTACGACCATGAACGCGTGGGGCGGGTACAGTAACTACCGTCCCGCCTAAGTCGCACAGACAGAGAAAACAAGGGCGCATCCCAGTGATGCGCCCTTTTACTTTTATGCGGCACGCACCACACCAAATTCTTCGACCACCAGTCCTTTTATTTCCATGAGCGAGAGGAGCATGTTGGTTTCTGCAGTGGGAAGCGCAAGTGCTTCGATGAGTTCATCGCGCGAGCAGGGCGAGGCAATGATGCTCAAGACTTGCACCTCTTGTGGCGACAGGTCTTCGCGCAAAGTTGCCGCAAGCGAGGTGCGCGGCTCGAGCCCGAGTACTTTTAATATATCTGCAGGTTCGGTAGCTGGTGTTGCGCCGAGTTTTAAAAATTGGTGTACGCCTGCACTCTCGGCAGAAAAAATTGAGCCAGGTACCACCAAGAGTTCGCGATTGTACTCCACGGCCATGCGCGCGGTAATAAGGGTTCCCGATTTTTCTTTTGCTTCGATAACGAGTGTCGCATGCGCGATACCAGCCATGATGCGATCGCGTTTTGGGAAGGTGTAATCTGCAGCGCGCTGTGCAGGTTCAAATTCGGAAAGCAGTGCGCCGCCGCGCTCCAGTATTTCGCGCGCGAGGTTTATGTTTGCCTTTGGGTAGAGCACACTCCAATCAAGTCCTGAGCCGGGGATGCCTACACAGGTGAGCCCGGCATCGAGCGCAGCGCGGTGTGCCTCGGCATCTATGCCGTAGGCGAGACCGCTTACAATGACGATGGGCTGGCCGCGTAGTCCTGCAATCAGGTGCCGCACTGCCTGGCGACCATACGATGTACAAGCGCGACTTCCCACCACGGTGAGCCATTTGAGTTCGGGAGCTGTCGGCACAGAGCCGCGCCCGTACATCTTTTTGGGTGGATCATGAATCTCGTCGAGCAGGGGAGGCACTGTATCGAGTACAAAGAGTTCGTCCATGAGGGATTATTATACCGCTTGTGTCGGCGGGATTTTTTGTTATCCTGTGTGGCGAGGGCCCTTAGCTCATTTGGTAGAGCACCACATTTGCAATGTGGGGGTGACCGGTTCGAGCCCGGTAGGGTCCACCATTATTTTTGCTCATTCAATATTTTTTGTATGGAAAACAAAAATGTGCCGCTTCTTATTGGGGTAGCGCTATTGGGCTTGGTGCTCGGCTACGTTATTGGCATCAGTCAGTCGCCATATGAGCACAGGTCCGCACCAGTGTCGGACATGCATGGAGCTATGGGCGACATGATGACGGGCATGAAAGGAAAAACGGGCGATGAGCTCGACAAAGCATTTCTCGACGAAATGATTGTGCATCACGAGGGTGCTGTGCAGATGGCGCAAGCCCTGCTTGTTGGAACCAAGCGCCCTGAGCTCATCGAAATGGGCAACAACATCATCACTGCCCAAACAGGGGAGATAGAAATGATGAAAAAGTGGCGCGCGAGCTGGTTTGGTGCCATGCACTAACTTCGGCGACCGCCTCTTGAGTGATTATCCCCACCACCCCCGTGCTCCTTGCTTTCCCCCTGGGGAGTGGTACACTATTGACGAATGTAAGTTTTCCATGTGCGGCGCGTTTGCGCATTGCAGGGGAAGGTTGGTTTACATGTTTATAGATAAACAATCTGCAAAAAGTACATGGCAAAGAAGCTTTATGTCGGTGGTCTCCCATACTCGACTACCGATACTGAATTGAAAGACGCTTTCACGCAGGCTGGTGCCGTTTCGTCGGCTGTCATCATCATGGACAAGATGACTGGTCGCTCGAAGGGTTTCGGCTTTGTCGAAATGACCTCGGATGACGAGGCACAGGCGGCAATCGATATGTGGAACGGCAAGGATTTCGGCGGACGCACGCTTACGGTCAACGAAGCTCGTCCTCTCGAGCCTCGCAATGGCAATGGCGGCGGCGGTTTCCGCGGCGGCAATGGCGGCGGTGGTCGCAGCTGGTAACCCAGCGCTCTACCAGAAAAAGTCTCGGGGCAACTCGAGGCTTTTTCTTTTGTGCATCTGTATCCACACGCCGTCAGCGCGCTTTATGCATATGTAGCGCATAATACAGGTATGCGTTTTAGTATTTTGCGTTCGGTTGGGTGGGGTGTTGTGCTCTATGCGAGTATGTACCTTGCGTTTGCACTACTTGCTACGTATGGATATGCGGGTACGCTCACGGCCCGCATCAGCATGCTTGCAGTGCTACTCTTTACCACACTCATTGCTACACGCACGCTTTCACATTTGAACAAAGCCGACAAAGTGCCGTATGCATGTATGTGGGTACTCACCATTGCTGCACTCGACGCACTTTTTGCCGCACCCACGGGCTCGTGGGCTGTCTTTGCTGATCCGAATTTGTGGATAGGGTATGGGCTTGTTTTTGCAACACCGCTCGTTGCTCCTCTTGCGGCACACGCGCCAGAGGTGCGACACCAATCATGAGATTCTCTTTTACGGTACATAGGCTCTTGGCGCGCGCCGCGCTTTCTGCGGGTATGCTTTTTGCCTGGGTCATGCTCTTTGTGTGGGAGCTCGAACATACACAATCACTCACCGTGGCACTTTCCGAAACGGCATTTGCGTATGCACTTTCACAAATAGTCTTGATACTACTCGCTCCGTGGGCAGGAAGACTCTATGCACATGGCGCCATACGCGTGATGGTAACCGCGATGCTGTTCCTCGCAGGAGCTCTCGTCGGACTGGGTGTTGCGCTCCAGGGCGGGTTTGCGCCGGTGTGGGGACTCATTACATTTGCGTTGTTTGCCGGCGCGTACCGTGCGCTGTATGCAACACCTTTTGCTCTCGTGCAGCACGATATGCACGAAGAGCGCTACTGGTTTGATATTGCGCTCGCCTATATTCCGCTTCTGGTGGGGCTGGTGCTCACCCAGCAGGTGATACACGAAAGTGCGCTTCTCTTTGCTGCTGCGGCGTGTGCAGTGCTTGCGATTGTTCCGCTCGTCCGTTTTGAGGCATACGAAAAATACGAATGGAGCTATCGAGAAACATTTGGGATGTTGCTCGAACCAGCACATCGCGCTTTTGTCGCTCATAGTTTTGTGCGCGGCATCGAAGGCGCGGCGCTCTTTTTTGCGTGGCCGCTGTTTGTTTTTATTATTCTCGGCCAATCATACCTGGCACTTGGTCTCGTGTACTCCGTCACGGCTTTTCTGCTTATCGCACTACGACTTGCTGCTCCCGAAAAACCAATCATTTCAACGCCACTCATGGCCGCTACGGTGACTGGTGCATCGTGGCTCGCGCGTATCGTGGCGGTGGGGCCACTGGCCATTATTGGGCTCCAGGTAGTCGGAAGCGGTATCGAGCAGCGCCGCATGCACGAACACATTGTGTCGGATCACTTTGCCGATGGAGGCACATTTCTCGACGAACTCACTACGCTCAAAGAAGTATCACTCGCCGGAGGGCGTCTCGTGTTTGCGCTCTTTTTCGCGCTTGTCTTGCAGCTGTACACGCCCGCATGGGCACTCGGGCTCACGTTTGTACTTGCCGCAGTTGCGGGCGCAGTTGCGAGCTACAAGGCAACTACGCGCTAAGGAGTTTTTGTAGCACGGTTCGTACCACAGTACCGTCGGCGTTGCCGCCGAGTTTTTTCATCACAGCTCCGGTGAGTTTGCCCGCTGCAGATGCGTCTACGGTCCCTGCTTCGGCGATTGCTTCGCGCGCTGCTTTTTCTACATCGGCCTCGCTCGCCATTTGGGGGAGGTAGGCTTCGATAATCGTGAGTTCCTCTTTTTCTTTTGCAGCCATTTCAGGACGACCACCTTTTTCAAACTGGTCTATTGAATCTTTGCGCTGTTTTGCCAAGCGCTTGAGGACCGCGAGCATGTCGTCGCTCGAGAGTTCATCGGTAGGCTTGTGGCCCTTGGCGACGAGTTCGTTGGTAAATGCGGTAATGGCGCCACGCAAGGTGTCTACTTTTACTTGCTCCTTGGCACGCATGGCGTTTTTAAGGTCTTCGCGAATCTGGGTGATGTTCATATACACGGTAGTGTAGCGGAATACAAGAAAAAGAAAAGCGCGAGCAGAGCCCGCGCTTTATATTTCTGGTGCTTACGCAGCGTGCTGCGTCATGAACTGCCGTTCCCGCATCTCAGGAAGGAATACGTCTCGACGGTATTTTTTGACGTAGTTCAAGAGTTCGGGAGCGTTTTCGTACTCAATGAGCTGGAGCGGCAATTCCATGTACCGTCTCAGCATATAGAACAACAGCAGTGCCGTGCGACCGTTGCCGTTACGGAACGGGCGGATACAGAGGAATCGAGCGTAGGCGACCCGGCAGTGATGTTCGCGACTCTCCAAGTCTGAGACCAGCTTGAGGCGCGGCATTTCGCGCTCCACGGCCTGCCACCATACTCGATAGAGATGCTGACACGCTTCAGCCTTGGGAAGGCCCTTAAACTCAGCCGGTATCCCAGTTCGCCAGTGAATCCAGCCGTTGGTCCTGCACATCACCGTGTTGAAGATGACAGGATTTACCAAGCGAGCGTTAGCAGATCCGAGCACGTCTCTGTACAAGCCGATGAGTGCTTGGTATTCGGGGTCGCGTTCGTTGCGCTTGGTGGGGAAGAAACCACCTATCTTGGCGCTCTCGCGAGCGATATTTTCAGGCGTTAGCTTGTGGGGCATGACCCTCTCTCCTTTTCTAAACGACTTTCGTTACTATACGTTTACGGTGAGCAGAGTCAACCGCCATGTTACAATCGCGCCATGGACGCTCTGGTACCAGTATTACTCCTGCTTAATCTCGCACTCCTCGCATTTTTGGCGTGGCGCACCTTCGGTGCCAAGGGAGATACGCAGGGCATGATGCTTTTGCAAAATCAGATTCAAGACCTTTCGCGTGCGGTAGAGCATAAGCTCGGTGAGGGGACCACGCGCATGTTTGAAGGTATGCGCGCACAGGCGGATCAGTCGCAAAAACTCATTCATGGCATTACCGAGCAAGTATCAAAGCAGCTACTCGAAGTAGTAAAAGGCGTGAGCGAAACACGCGAAAGTACAAAGCAGGTGTTTACGATTGCCGAGCAGTTGAGCAATCTCGAAAAAGTGTTGAAAAACCAAAAGCAGCGTGGCAATTTGGGCGAAGCATCGCTCGAGCTCGTGATGGGCAATATTTTGCCGCCGACTGCCTACAAAATGCAGTACGAATTTCCTGGCGGAGAAACGGTAGATGCGGCAATCTTTACCAAAGAGGGTGTGATACCCGTCGACGCAAAATTCCCACTCGAAAATTATAGCCGCATTGGCGCTGAGCGCGACGACGATCGCCGTGCCGAGTACGAAGAGGCATTTAAGCGCGATTTAAAAAAGCGCATCGACGAGACGAGCAAATACGTGCGCCCCAAAGATGGCACGCTTCCGTTTGCCTTTATGTACATCCCGGCAGAAAGCATTTACTACGATTTGCTCAACGACGGGATTGGTGCGGTAAACACACGCAATCTCATGGAGTATGCACAGAACGACAAAAAGGTAATCATTGTTTCGCCGACCACTTTTGCGGCGTACCTCCAGTCGGTTCTCTATGGATTCAAGGCATTTAAAATAGAAGAGCAGGCAAAAGAAATAGGGAAGAATGTCGAGGCGCTCGGCAAGCATTTGAAAACATACGACGAGTACTACACCAAGCTCGGCAATGCGCTCTCGACGACGGTGAATCACTTCAACGCAGGTCGCAAAGAGCTCGGGAAGATAGACAAAGATGTGCTCAAGATTACGGGAGTGTCGCCCGAACTCGACACGCTCCAGATAGACAAGCCCGCAAGCGAAGAGTAGCAAGGAATCGCGTTTTATGGTATAATAAAAAAATCGTGGCACAGAGCCACGTTTTCAGGTCCTGGGAGGACCCATGGAGAAAGCCAAAAAATACGGTGGATTTGTAGGTTTCTACGCGGCGGCGGGATTCATTCTCGCCATTGTTGTGGGCATCGTATAAATATACCGAATCAAAAAGAAAAGCAGGGGTGCGAGTTCCTGCTTTTTACTTTTGTATACGCACCACACGCGGACCGCTTCCGCTATCTTCGAGTTTGTAGCCTTTTTCGGTGAGTTCGGCACGCAGCGCATCGGCCTGTGCCCAGTCTTTTGTTTCGCGCGCTTTTTCGCGCGCCTCCATGAGTGCGCGAATATCTTCGGGGAGCTCATCGGCACGTGCTTCTGCACCAAACATTTTTTCGTATAATTGTTTTGCCTGCGCATCTTCGTGTGCGAATCCGAGTCCGAGTACGCGGTCTGCATACACGAGTGCCGCTTTTACGTCGGCGGGTGAAAGGCCCGCGTCTTTCGACATTTCCCACAGTGTTGCAATAGCGCCTGGCGTGTCGAGGTCGTCGTTTAATCGCAGTGTTATTTTTTGTTTCCACTGTGGCGGTACATCGGGAGCGGTTTCGTTGGTGTCTACAAATTTGCGCAGACGCAAAAATGCTTTTTGCGCGGCATCAAGCGCGTCCCAGGTAAAGTTGGCGGGGGAGCGGTAGTGACTCGTGAGAAACCAGTACCGCAGCGCAAGTGGGTGATATCCACGCTCCAGTACATCGGAGAGGTACGCCACGTTGCCATCGCTCTTGGCCATTTTGGCGTCGTTCATACGTATGTGCGCACGGTGCATCCAGAAGCGAGAGAAGGGAAGCTTGCCCGTAGCGGCTTCGCTCTGGGCGATTTCGTTGTTGTGGTGTACCGATATGTGTTCGATACCGCCCGTGTGTATATCTATTTGTTTGCCGAGGAGCGAATGAATCATGGCCGAACACTCGATGTGCCAGCCAGGGAAGCCTAAGCCCCAGGGGCTTTCCCACCCCATGTCGGCGCTCTTTTTCCAGAGTGCAAAATCGTGCGGCCCGTGCTTTTCGGTATTTATCGCCACACGCGCTCCTTCTTGTTGGCCGCTCATATCAATACCGCCGAGCGCACCATAGGCGGGGAAGTGCGCGACTTCAAAATAGACTCCGTCGCTCGTTTCGTAGGCGTAGCCCTTTTCGACGAGTGTTTGAATCATGGCAATTTGCGCGGGGATGTATTCGGACGCGCGCGGAAATTTTATTTTTTCGGTCGCCACGTTGAGTGCAGTGATATCGGCAAGGTACTGATTCATGAATCCCGTGGCGAGCTCGTGCATGTTGTCCATGGTGAGCTCTTTGCCAGCAGCGCGCAGGCCCTTCATCATTTTGTCTTCGCCATCGTCTCCATCAGAAACGAGGTGGCCAAAATCCGTAATGTTGATTGCTTGTTTTACCTGGTACTCATTAAACTCAAGCACGCGGCGGAGCGTGTCGGCAAACACGGCTGCCGAGAGATTCCCAATGTGTTGCGGGCCATATACAGTGGGGCCGCAGTTGTACATACGCACCGAGCGCGCAGGTGCCGGGAGCGTAAATACTTCGGTATTTTTTGAGAGCGTGTTGTAAAAAGAGAGTGTAGAGGCACGTCTCCACTGCGAGAAAAACGAGAACCAGCTCATGAGCGCATTGTAACTCTAAACACAGAGAATCGCACGCGAATACATTTAGAGCCACTTGCGATGCTTGAACGCTACAAACATGGTGAGCGCAATCATTCCCATGATGCCGAGAATAATCCAAAAGCCGTGCTCCAGGTGCACGATGGGCGTGCTCGGTGTCTCGATAGCAAACATAGCAGCAACGAGCGTGAGCGGGAAGGTAAAGAGTGCCATCACGGTGAGCGCTTTCATTGCCTCGTTTTGTTTGGTGGTGAGGAGGGAGTTGTTGGTTTCGCGAAGTTCGTGGAGTGATTCGGTCAGACGCATGACGTGATTGTGTACGCGGTAGTACTCATCTGAAAGAGCGCGGGCAAAGCGCGTGTAATTTTCTCCGTAGAGTCGTACGGATTCATGTTCGAGCTCGTGCAGTATTTCGCGGTGCGGCTCGATTGTTTGGCGCAAATTGAGCAAATCGCGCGCGCTGTGCGATATGGCGGTGACCATCGCCACCTCTTCTCCTTTGTAGATTCTGTCCTGTATGCGTCCCAAATCTTGGCGAATGTATTCGAGCTCATGCTCGATAGCTTTGTAGAGCTTTTTGAGCATATAAAAGAATACGAAACCGGCATGATCGCCAATGTGGCTTTTGTCGAGCAGAGTATTGACCTCAAAGACTTTCGAGAATTTGTGCAGCGGATCTATCATTTCGTAGTGTGTCGTGATGAGCGCATCGTGCATGAGCACAAAATCCACCTCTTGTTCCTGCGTCTTGTGGCTGTGGCGTAGTGCGGGGAAGTGAAGCACCAGATAGAGGTAATTGGGGTAGCTATCTACACGCGGCTTGCTCGAGGGGAGGAGCAGTTCTTCGGCGACGATAGTGTCTATGGTGAATTCTGCCATGACAGCGCGCACCTCTTCGTGTGTGGGAGATTCGAGGTCGACCCAGGTAATCCCTTGGTGGGTATAGCGTGCAAGCATGCTCTATATAGTAGCGCACAAACGCGGCCTAGGAGGAGAAGGGCGGGGACAAATGTACTCATGTGGGACTGAGAGGATTCATACAAAACCACCCGCGAGCGGGTGGTTTTGAGAACACAATACAAAGGATTATCCTGTGTATTGTATCTATTGAAACACAACACGCGCACGAATACCGCTCAAGCGCAGCCCGCCACCGTTTGTAGTGAGGACCGCACCCACCTGTACAGTCGAGGTGGCAGTTTTGACCGCGTTGGTAAACACTGTCGTGGTAGCAAGGCGCACCGGCACATTGCTGCCACTGAGTCCAATGCTATAACTTCCAGCGTCGGGTGTTTGTACGCCATCCACAATCGCAAATACGCGCATTTTTGCACCGCCTGGCAAGAGAGACGCACGCGAAGCGCACGGAACTATATCCACTCTGGTGATTGTTGCGCCCGCTGGCACGCCGCTTATATCTACGAAATACGAATCTCGATCATTGATCCCAAATGTTTCGTTGTAATCGGTTATCCCGTTGCAGTCGAGCGCATCATCAACGTTTTGAAAATGCTGCGCACTGCCGACGGGCGTAAAGTCTTGGTGTACACCATCTGCAATCGGGGGCAAAAATCCTGTCCCTGCTGCATATACGACACCAGTGCCCAAAAGAAACGCTGCTAATGAAAGAGTACCTAATCGCCGCATACTTGTGTGCTGTTTGTAATGAATAATGTGATTAGTATAGCAAGTGTGGGAGCGAAGTAGCGAAATCCGAGCTCAAGTTTATTGGAGAAACGGTAAGGGAGGTTCACCCACTCGGATATTTATCCACCAGCGGATTATTTATCGTTTATTCGTGTTTTGTATTCGCGTTCACTGTACAGAAATCGCGGGCAGGTACCCGCGATTTCTTGCACGGCACTGTCTTTCTTAAGGATTTGTCACGAACGAATTTTCGATATCGTACTGTATGTTACCAGAGAGGTCGACTGACTGGAGCACATAGTAGTAACGAGTGTTCGGACTGAGGCCCGAGAGAACGACGTTGCCGCTGTTGTCGCGAGTCGGATCAGCACTAGTCCGCATCGCGGCAAAGGATTCGTACGAGAGTTGCGGCGGGGCGGTACTGAAGAGCACCTGACTCGTTGCAGGTTCGCTGGATAGCCAGTGAATCGCTGCAGTAGAGGGCGATGTCGCGACGGTGATACCTGACAGAATTGGCGCACTGAGATCTGAGCTGCCAGTGGCGATGCCTCCGAAACCACCTTGGCGAAGCATCTCGGCGAGAGTCATTGGCCCAACGCGACCGTAACCAGTTGTCGCGACCGTACCTTGGCACACAATACTGTACTTACACTGATAGCGTTGCACCGCGGCAGTGGTGAGAGCACCGTAGTAGCCAGTGATTAGGCCTTCTGGATAGACCGATGTATCAGCTGCGAGGAAGGTTTGGAGTTCACGGACCTGTGCGCTCGATTCGCCGGGGCTCATCGGTGTAGGTGTCGTCTGTGCGTACGCGGTTATGGCGAAGAAAGCGAGGAATAGGCTGAGTGCGGCAATAATTACCCACTCATACTCCACGACTCCCTTCTGGAGAATGCGTAATGTTACGTTTTTCATAAGCGTTGTAAGATTAGCTGCTTCTAATAAGCTGTCGACCTTACTACTTAAGACGTGATACGTACGAGAGTGTTACAGTGGAGAAATAATGGCTTTGAATAACGTTTCTCGGGGCTAATGGGGATGCGCCCGTTATTTTATATTTTTTCGTGTTGTAATATTATTTCTGCCGCGGCCGTCCTGGTCCACGCAGTGTGCCTGCAAGATTGTGCTCATCAACCATGTGCGCAGTCCATGCCTCAGAGCCAAATGGGACCCCTTTTGCAATCGAGTGCCGAATCATATTCAGTGATTCTGCTCCCAGGAGCTGATTTACAGACTCAAGATAGTTTTTGGGAAGTACTGTAGGGAGCGCGGCCAGTAGTTTTCGATCCTCTATGCTTCGGCGTTCTCTTCGAAACAAGCTCGACCATTGCCAGTCTTGTGCACGAGTCACGAGCTTGGCGCGGAGAGGGTTCTGTTCCACGTAGCGAATCACATCATGGAGGTGCTTGTCCTCCTCAATCGGGAATGATTTGTAACTTCCCTGATAGAGATGACCATTGCCAACTGTTTTTGTGCGGGTGCGTCGCTGGCGTACATGCGTGGTGGTGACCCAGCGCATGAACTCGCTCATGTCGCCGTCTTTGCGTGGGTAGAGGACGAGATGCCAATGGTTTGGCATGATGCAGAACGCAAGCAGGCGCATGCCAATAAGCTCAACTCCTTCAAGGAGAAGAGATTCAAAGTGCGCGTATTCCTGCGGGGTGGAGAATATCTGTGCGCGACTATTTGCGCGATTAATGACGTGGTAGGGGATGCCGCCCACGGCAACACGATTCATGCGCGCCATGAAAATATTATGCCACAGAAATAGGCAATAAATCGGACGTATCCCCATTTACACCTGATTTCAAGATAGCAAAAGGAAGCCTATGAAAAGGAAAAGTAAGCCGATTGAAAGGCTTTTTAGGGCGATGTCAAAGTAGATCGCAAACTTGCGGGATGGGCCGCTAGCAAGATATTGGTCGAGAAGAGACATGTTGCGGTTCCAATGACGGTGCCAGTAACTTCGGTAGGATGAAGAAATGGCGAGTGCGATGCCGTCGACAATGAACAGGATGCCGATAAGGAAAGAGATGAGGGCCATATCTACTGCTTAGTGCTTTTTAGTTTGGTGAGGAGAAAATGGGAGAAAATGGGGATAGGAAAATGGGGATAGGTCCAATTTATTTGTATTTTTTGTGGTGTAATCAGTCATATCTTTTCACAATATAGAATTACCTCTACCTATCCTCTCGCACGCAGCATAAC
>JBDKGA010000027.1:0-3106 GCA_039798465.1 Candidatus Parcubacteria bacterium
GTCGAAGAAGCAGCTGCTTCGTGGCTTGTGCCGAGGGTTGTGGTGATGCTTGTGGTGCCGATGAGCGGGAATGATACTAGTGAGGAAGTAGCCACTTCTGTTCCGTTGCGCACCACAATGCGTGCAGTTCCGGTTGGGGGAGCAGGTGCCTGTATGGTTATCGATACTGTTGCAGGCAATGAGCTCGTTGCGCCTTCGGTAACGATAAATTGGAACGAGTCGGTGCCCGTGTAGCCGCTTTCTGGTATATACGAAACAGTCGTGCCGTTTATTGCATCGAGCGCGCCATGCATGGGAGAGGAACTCGTGGCAAAGGTGATACTGCCGCCATCGTTTGATACGCCCTCGAGTGTGATGACTACCGGAGCATCGGTAGTGGTTTGAATCGGGGTATCGTGTGCGGTTGGAATTGTAGTATCTGCCACCTGTGCAAAACCAGAAACGCCAGCGGTGGTTCCCAAAACAATAATGCCAGTAATCAGTGCGCGCACAGTGCTTTTTTGCATATGTTTTTCTCTACTTTTTAATTTCTAATCCCTATTTTTCCCGTCTCAGTATCCCTTTTCGTACCGCCACTCGACGGTATCGCCTGATCTGAGAACAAGAGAAGAAGCGCCCACGTCTGATTTTTTGCCGTTGATACGCAGTATCCAGTACAAACCATTTGCATTGCGCACGCCGTGTATTGAATCCACAAACATGCCCATCCCGGAGTATTCGCGCGCAGTAAAACGAAACGCGGTCGTCGATGCAAGCGAGTGCATGGCTGTAGCGAGCGTGGTGTTGGTTGCTACGGTGAATTCGTAGCGAGCAGTGCTGGTGCCCGATACGAGGAGCACTACGTTTGTGCGAGGAATAACCACTGCGGGTGGTGTGGCCGCGCGAGGAGCGACGAGCACTGTTGGTGTAGGGTGCTGCAGAGATGGTACCTGTGTTGCAGAAAGTGCCTGCAGCGAAGCAAGTATTGCGATGAGTGATGCGGTGATTGATTGCATACGAAAAATCTCTGCCCGAGGCAGAGAGAGGTGGTCTTAAGACCGCTAATCTCCTGCTCGGGATGGTGCATGCGCACCTCGGAAGTCGAAGACCGGGCTCCTCTTTGCAGAGATTACCGTTGCGGCACAGCAGGGGAATCGCACCCCACTTCCACGACAACCGTACGGCGATTGTACGTGAGTGGTGGGGAGCTGCAAGTGGAATGGCCTGTTTGGCAATGCTCTGAGTGCGGAGTCAATAACACGTATCCCACTTTGTCGTTTGTGGCAGCAGCATGAGCATGTTTCAATAAGCAGCATGATTGGGTTCTTCGATTCCGGTATCGGCGGGCTTTCTGTGCTCGCCGCGTTGCGTAGACGTGCGCCCCGTGCGGATGCTGTTTACTATGGAGATACACTTCGTGGTGCATCTGGTGCGGGGCACGTCGAAGAGCACCTGTCGCAGATCGCGAGCGAAGGCTTGCGCACGTTGCGTCAATTTGGCGCCCAAGAAATAGTCTCCGCGAGCGACACGGTGGCACCTCAGGTGCTTGCACAGGCGAGCCTCGGTGCACGCGTACTCGAAATGACAGGCCCTGCCGCGCGCGCACTCGCACGCCACAAGGGGAAACGTGTCCTCTTGCTTGCTACGCCCGCTACAGTTGTTACTGGTATTTATGAGCGTGCACTACAGCAGCATGTCGAGCTCGAACAGCTTCCCATCTCAAATTTAGCGAGCGCTATCGAATTTGGGGAGAGCGATATTGCCGTACGCAGCATGATACGCAAAGCACTTATGCCGCTCAAAGGAAAGCGCTACGACATCGTTTTGCTGGGCTGTACGCATTTTCCCTTTGTTCGTGAAATCCTCGAAGAGGAGGTGTGGACGCATCTCGGTGCAGTGGAGATTATGGATCCTGCTGACGCAGTCGCTGCCGAAGCGGCAATCCAATTTGTCACCGAGGGAAGTGGCACGTCATTTTTCTACCTTTCCCAAGATTCTGATATTTTTCGCTCTCGCGTAGAGTCGCTATTCCCGCAAAAAACACAAATACGTGTGCTATGAAATTGCCAGAAGATTTTTTTGGCCATAAGAGAGTTACCCTTCTTGGACTGGGGCTTTTGGGGCGTGGAGTGGGTGACGCACGATGTATTGCACAGTGCGGTGCACAGGTAACGGTAACCGACAAAAAGAGCCCTCAAGAACTTGCCGAGTCTATTGCGCAATTGCCCCCAAGTGTCGTGGTGCACGCTGGCGGGCATGTGCGCCAAGATTTTACCGACACCGACATGGTGATAAAAGGCGCTGGCGTGCGACTCGATTCTCCCGAAATTGCCGCGGCTCGCGAAGCAGGCGTGCCCATATATATGTCGACGGCGCTTGCCGCACAATTTGCTGCAGACAGAGGTGCAGCTATCGTAGGAATTACCGGTACGCGCGGCAAGAGTACAGTGGCGCAGATGATTTTCCATACACTCGTTAGTGCAGGTCGCCATGCACATCTTGGCGGCAATATTCGCGGGCTTTCTACGCTCGAGCTTGTGCCACAAATACAGGCAGATGATGTGCTCGTCTTGGAGCTCGATTCGTGGCAGTTGCAGGGCTTTGGTGATTTGCAGATGAGCCCACACATTGCGGTCTTTACCAATCTCATGCCCGATCACCAAAACTACTACGCCGACATGGATGAATACTTTGCCGACAAAGCAAACATTTTCCGCTACCAAAAAGAGGGCGACGTGCTCGTGTGTGGTGCACAGATAGAGCCGCGCATCGAGGCCGTGCGCTCTGTTGCCGAGCCGCAAGTTCCTGCGCCACTTCCTACTGATTGGAAACTCAGGGTGATAGGGGAGCACAATCGCGAAAATGCCGCGCTCGCCGCCGAGGCATTGCGCGCACTCAATCTTTCCGAAGACCAGATACGAGCGGGACTCGAATCGTTTGAGCCGGTCGAAGGTCGCTTGCAGCTCGCGAGAGAAATCGGAGGCGTAAAAATCTACAACGACAACAACGCCACAACCCCCGAGGCAACACTCGCCGCGCTCAAGGCTCTCGATGAGGGAAAGAAAAACATCGTGCTCATCATGGGCGGTGCCGATAAATTCCTCGATGCGAGCACGCTCTTGTACGA
>JBDKGA010000028.1:0-4134 GCA_039798465.1 Candidatus Parcubacteria bacterium
ACAGGGACAACGCTCGGGTATCTCGTGCGCAATCAGCGAAGCGTCGGCACGTATTGGTGGGCTTTGCCTGCACCGGCCGGCTCAACATGCTCGGGAGATATTCTTGGTTGTCTTTCGCAAATCGCCGCTCCAGCATGTGTGGGGGATATATGTTCACTTCCCGCAGGTTCGTATAGCATTGTTGCGCAACTCGTTGCTGGTGCAAAAGTTGTCGCGTCGGTAGATAGTGGTGCATTCACCGTATCAAATAGCGCGACTTCATTCTCGTTTCTCACTGCTACTTCCGGTAGCGTAGGAGTAACGGGAAGCTCTAACAGCACCTCAACACAAACAAGCCTCACTACTGTTCCTGGTTCCAACAGTGTAACCACACCAAGCGCGTCGTGTTTGTACTCAGGTGTTCCGTATGTGAGTGGCATTACTCTGCAGGTGAGCTGCACGGATTTGGCGAGCGTCTCGTGCGGTAATTTTGGGATGATGAGTCTTACCTGTCGAAGCGGCACATGGGTAGATGGGAGCGGTAATGCGGCAAATGTTCCTGGTATTACGACACCTATTTCGAGCGGGGTGAGTTGTACAACGCCGTGGGGTGGGCAAAAAGTCATGAGTGGTCAGCAGATTACGTATGAGCCATTCTTTACCGGGGGCCAATATACAGGAAGTGCTGTGGTGCCTCTCATGCAGTGTACACAAGGCCAGTGGCAAAAATGTGCCTGGGATGGGACTGGTTGTGTTGCATACACGGCAGTGCCGTAGTTCTACTCTCCGTGCAACTCGCGCGAAGTAGCCGCAGCGCGCAGTGCGAGCGCGGGATGTTTTGCAAGCGAAGGATCAAGCTCGACAACGCGCTGCGCTTCGATTCGCGCGGCTTCGATGAGGCGCGGATTTTTGAGTGCTTCCATGCCCAAGTCGGAGACTCCCCATTGTTGTGAACCAAATAAATCGCCAGCACCACGGAGCTGTAAATCAGCTTCGGCGAGCTCGAATCCGTCGCTTGATTTTTCGAGTGCTCGCAATCGTTTGAGCGAGAGCGCGCTTTTGGTGTCAGGTGCCAAAAAACAGTACGGCGCATGAGATGAGCGTTGCACACGCCCGCGAAGCTGGTGTAATTGAGAGAGGCCAAAGCGTTCTGCTCCCTCAATAACTATAACGGTCGCATTAGGTACGTTTACTCCTACCTCAACGACCGAGGTGGCTACGAGGATATGGATATTTCCGTTTTCAAAATCACGCATTGCGGTGTCTTTTTCTGTCGGTGTCATGGCTCCGTGCAGCAGCCCCACAACGTACTCAGGGAACACGTCCTTTTGTAGTCGCTTTGCTTCCGCTTTTGCGCTTTTTGCCATAAGCGCATTTAGTTTTGTAGGGTCGGGCTCCTCGATACGCGGGCATATGACATATGCTTGGCGTCCTGTCGCGAGTTCGCGACGCATGGTTGTATACATGTCATCGCGTTTGTCTGCTCCAATGATGCGTGTCGTTACTTTCGCGCGCCCCGGCGGTAATTCATCGATAACAGAAATATCCAAATCACCATAGAGAGTGAGTGCGAGCGTGCGAGGGATAGGGGTCGCTGTCATGGAAAGAAAATGCGGTGTCGCATCTCCTTTTCGGGCAAGCGCGCGACGTTGGGCAGTGCCAAATCGATGTTGCTCATCGACAACAGCGAGAGCAAGATGCTTAAACTGAATTGATTTTTGTATGAGTGCGTGGGTGCCCACTACGAATGCTATTTCTCCCTGTGCGACCCACTTGAGCAGCTGACTGCGCGATATGGTTGTCGCGCCACCACGAGCTGTTTTTGAGGGAAACTTTTTGCACCCACTGCCCGTGATAAGTCCGATAGAGACTGGCAGGTGCTTGAAGTAGCGGATGAACGATTCAAAATGTTGCTGCGCAAGTATTTCTGTTGGAGCCATGTAGGCAACTTGTAGGGTGCCGCTCGTGCGCCCGCTCGGTCGCGAGGTAATTGCAGCATATGCAGCTGCAGCAGCGACGAGGGTCTTCCCGCTTCCTACATCTCCCTCGAGAAGTCGCGCCATTGGGTGGGGAGAGCTGAGTGCGCGGGCAATGTCTGTGAGTGCACGTGTTTGCGCACCAGTCGGCTTGAGGTGCTCAAGCGAATTCAAAAATGTATCCACTCGTGTTTGTGCGTCGAGTATCGGGAAGGAGTCTTCGTGTGTATTGGCACATCGTTCGAGCATTTTGCCTGTGTGCAAGACAAACATTTCTTCGAATGCGAATCTCTTGCGGGCAGTTTGCGTGTGGCGCTCCTCTTCGGGGACATGCATCCACACAAGCGCGGTGCCGAGCTCGGGTAGATGGAGTTGCTCGCGTGTTGTTGGGGGAATGGGATCAGAGAGCAGTTTGTGTGCACCGGATTCAAACACGCGCGCCAGTGCATGGAAAAACCATCGGCTCGTAATGCCGGCCGATTCAGGATATACGGGGAATAGGGACGTTGCATTTTCATCAGTATTAGCTGCAAAAAGCCCCGTAGATTCGTGCCCGGCGAGCACACTAACTTCGGGATTTGTTATGTAGGGTTTTTCGGGTGTTCCCGCGACCATTCCAGAGAGACGAACTGGTACTCCTTGGGGAGTCATCTTGGCGATGTAGGGCTGATTGAACCACAGCACCTTTACTTTGCCGGTGCCATCTTCAAACCATCCTTCAGTGGCTGTGCGGCGACTCTTCCAAAGTTTTTTGGCTTCTAGCTTGGAAAACATACCAATGAGCGAAACCTTTGTTTTTGGGACGAGCGCATGCACGCGCCCTTCTCCTCCCGCGTGCTCATAACGAACAGGGAAGTGGTAGAGCAAATCTTCTATAGAATTCAGCTTGAGTTTGCGTAAGGCAACCTGTTGCGTCGGTACCAGACGAAAATGTTTGACGATAGGGTCTTCGGGGCGCATGGGCGGATTATACCTGTCTGTTGAGTTATACACATGTGGTGGACTTGCGTGTTGGCGCTCGCTGGGTAGGATAGTCGTGTTTGGTATTTAGAAGGCTAGTGACACTAACACTATGATGTCTGACGACGATCATAAACACGAAGATGCAGAAAACGAAGAAGGAGAAGTAAGTGATGATGCGCTTGACGAAGTCTTTGACGCTGATGATGAAGAGACAGAAATTGAGCCAGAGGATGCTGATGAAAAAAGTGCCTTTGGTGATGATGGTCTCGATGAATAAGTTTCTTCTTGAATACAAACAAAAGGCGGCCCTGCGGGCCGCCTTTTGTTTGTGCAGACCTTTTGACGCGGTACTATAGTGGTATGCATATACTTTTGCGACTTCTGGGAACCGTTGCTGCTGTGGTGCTTACGGTGCGTCTGGTGCCGGGTCTCGCAGTATCGGGCGGCTGGCTTGATATTGTACTACTTGCGCTTGTGTGGTCGGCACTCATGATGGTAGTAAAACCAATCCTCTCTATTCTCACGTTTCCCATCACTATCATTACTTTAGGGCTTTCATCGTTTGTACTCAATGCGCTGCTGTTCTTCGGTATGCAGTGGCTCGTGCCGAGCTTTACTGTGGCAGGTCCAGTGCCGGCTCTTCTCGGGGCGCTAGTACTTTCGACTATTTCATGGGTACTTCACAAAGTCTTGTAAAGAGCGGGCGGGGGTGATAGGGTGAATTTTTAGGAAGCTCCAAACAGAGGGGAATACTCATGAGCAAGGAGTCTCGATGGACTCGTATTGGTCTCGAGCACGTTGGTGCTGGGGAAAACTGCGAGGTGCAGTTTGATTTTCATGATGGCCACGGCAAGCACGAGACGGTCAAACTTACCTTTCGCGACAAGGATGAGGTGCGTCGGGAAGGGGAGAGAAAATCACTCGAAACCCTGGCCGAGCGCCTCCGCGGTCGCGTTGAGGGCAGTGTCGTTATTGCACCTCGCACAAAAGAGTTTTCACAATAACTACTAGAGCCGCCAGTAATGGCGGCTCTTAAATTCTGGCGCAGATGTGATATCGTGGCTCGCACGGAGAGGTGGCTGAGTGGTCGAAAGCACCACACTGCTAATGTGGCAAGGGGGTTAAACCCCTTCGAGGGTTCGAATCCCTCCCTCTCCGCTCGCACAAAATCCCGCCGTATAGGCGGTGATTTTGTTGAGCGGAGAGGAGCGAGTGC
>JBDKGA010000029.1:0-8967 GCA_039798465.1 Candidatus Parcubacteria bacterium
CGTTACTATATTTCGCGGCCGCGTGTTTTTAGTAACATTCTCTGATGATAGCAAGGTGGTATGAAAAGCGGGTTACTTCACTGGCAGATTAAACATTTTCCTGAGACGAGAATCTCCCTCAATGTCCTTCGAGACAATATAGAGCAGTTCTTTCCCGAGCGCAGCATCGGCCTTGAGGAGGGCGATGAGGTCCTCACAATCGTGCGGATGCACCCACACACTCCCCTGCAATAATTTGAACCCGGCACGACGCAAAATAGAGCGAACATAGTCGCGTACGTTTTTGCGTCGCTCGGGTATATCAAACACCACGACACGCCACTGGCCATCCCATTTTCTTTTTTGAGACGCGTTTTTAATCCCCGCAATTCGCTCTAGATACTCTTCACCTTTCTTGGTTAGTCTCACCGAAACAAATCCATTATTCATAGATTCCTCGATATACTTTTCTTGCACAAGTTTGCGTCGTGCTCGATATGCACTGGTACGGAATTGTTTTTGAGCCTTCGGTGCATATTTGAGCAATCTAAGCGTATTGGGCGCAAGCATGCCAAGGGCAAGAACACCGGCAACAGCCACGGCAGAAAGCATCGCCTGCTGGATATTTTGCTTGCGCAATCTTGCACGCGCACTCTTTTCAATACTCCCCATTGTTACTATTATATTGCGGCCGCGAAATATAGTAACGTTTAATGGAAGGGAGAGGCGGGGATATGTTGTGAGGGGTGTGGGTGTTCTCATGTGTGATGTGTAATGTGTTGGGTAGGTGGCGTAGCGCATGGTGTGCTTGCGCAGATTCATAGCTTCTGCCAGAATGGCACATGGAAACAGCAAAGAAATTCCCCTACCCCCTTGCCGAGCTTCACTTCCACCTCGGCCAATCTGTCGAGCCCCACATTTTGTGGGCCATCGCGCACGAACAAGGTATCAAGCTCCCCTCAAAGTCCTACGAGGAGTTTTATGATTTTGTAACTCTCAACAAAACAGAAACAAGCTGGGAAGACTATCACAAACTCTTCCACTGGACAGAGCTCATACAATCATCCCCTGTCGCCATGGAGCGCACGGTCTACGAAGTAGTCTCTGGCGCCTACCGAGCGAGCGGTATCACGCTTCTGGAGCCCTCGTTTAATCCTATGTTCCGCAATCGCCAAGGAGAACGCGATTTGGATTACATTATCCTCGGTGCTTTGCGCGGTATGGAACGCGCACTCGCAGAATTCCCTACCGTACGCGCCGGACTCATCTTCCTCCTCGATCGTCGTCTGCCAAAAGCGACAAACGAAATCATGGTCAAGAAGGCAATCAAATACTCGCGGCGCGGTGTGGTGGGTATAGATATTGCAGGCCCCAAGGGCGATGGATTCTCGTACGATGACTACGCGGATTTGTATGCAATGGCGCGCGAAGCAGGACTCAAGACCACTGTACACACCGGCGAAGATGGTACTGCCGAAGAGATGGCCCACGTGCTCAAGGTGCTCCCACTCGACCGCATCAATCATGGTTTCCGGGCATACGAAGACCCTGCGCTCATGGACACGGTCGCAAAGAAAAATCTCACACTCTGCATGTGTCCGAGCTCCAATATGAGCGTCAAATTTATTCGCGACAGTGAGCACTTGCGCGAAGTAGTGCAGACGCTCTGGAAAGCTGGCGTGAAATTTTGTTTCAATACCGACAACCCTGCGATGCTTCGCACCAATCTCCCCAAAGAGCTCGCGCTCGTGCGCGAAAGCGGTGCGCTCGACGACGCGCAAATACAGCAAACAGTACAGTGGGCATTTGAGGCTGCGTTTGTTGATACCTCTGCCGCTTCAAATCTCTACCTCTAAATTACTGCGCAAAATTTTGATTGGTGCGCGGACACGTTTGTCTGTCGCGCTGCAAATACACCGGCATCTCGGCGACGTGCACAACACCCGTCGCATCAAACGACACCAGGAGCGTGAGCCCGCGCTGCACAGTCGCATCCCAGTACTGATCAAAAATCAGATTCCCAAGCGAGTAGTACACAGGGACACCGGCATACACTTCGTGCTCCTGCACTACGTGCGGGTGCGCGCCCACCACAAACTTCGCTCCCGCATCAACAAACTCGCGAGCGAGCTTCTTTTGGTACGGTGTTGCTGACCTGTACTCCTCTCCCCAGTGCGCAAACACAATCGGCATATTCCCTGCGGCGCTCTCTGCACGAATGTGTGCAAGTGTCGTCGAAGCGGCAGCCCGGTAGCCAATCGTATCGAATTGATTGAATCCGATAAATGAAAGCGTCATTCCCTCCTTTTTGAAACGCTCCACACGATGTGTGAGCGGATCACCAAACGCGCCGACACCTGCTTCGTCGAGCGCGGCAAGCGTCGAGCGCACGCCCGCAACACCAAAATTCATGATGTGGTTGTTGCCCAAGCTCACAAAACCTACGCGGTGTTCTGCCAAAAGTGCAGCAGTAGAGGGTGGAAAGGTAAACGTGTAATTCCCTGCTCCTCCGGGTGCCGAGCCGACACTCACGGAATTTTCTGCAGTAATAGGACCTTCGAGATTTGCGACACTCGTATCCACCGCTGCAAAAAGCGGGTCGAGGCATGCGAGCAAATGATCATCGCCATGCTGCTCGCCCGCGACACGCACCGAGCGATCAAACATCATGTCGCCCCCAAAAAATACAGTGATTAGTTTGGGTTCTTCTGGAATCGAAATACGCGAGAGACTCAGCCCAATAATGCCAATCGACACGAGTGCTATCGCTACTGTGTACACGCGATTCATAGAGACTATTCGAGCACACGAGAGAGCGAATGTGGCTTACCTTCGAGTGCCGAGGCATGCGAGATGCGAACAAATTGCGCTTTTTTCTGCATCTCGACTATAGTTTTGGCGCCGAGATAACCCATACCCACCTGAATACCAGATGCAAGTGTTGCAACCACGTCGGCAACCGGCCCCTTGCATGGGACCAGTGCCTCCACCCCTTCGGGAACCGCCTTACGACCTTGCGTGAGATAGCGCTCTTTGCCCGATGAGCTCTCGATAACCGCCTTTGAGCCCATGCCGCGATATTCTTTGTAGCGACGACCATCTACCTCGACAATATCTCCCGGCGTTTCGTCGGTGCCCGCAAAAAGATTACCAAGCATCACCGCAGAAGCACCTGCGGCGAGCGCCTTCGCAATGTCACCCGATGTGCGAATACCGCCATCTGCAATGACAGCTACTTTTTTCTTGCGCGCGACTTTGGCAACTTCCATAACAGCCGAAAGCTGCGGCATGCCGACTCCCGACACCAAGCGGGTGGTACAAATCGAACCGGGGCCCACCCCCACCTTGATTGCATCGGCAAAACCAACTACTGCGCGCGCGGCTTCGGCGGTCGCAATGTTGCCAAAAATCATCTGTGCTTTCTTGAGTTTCTTTTTTATATCCTTGGCACTCTGTATGACATTGAGATTGTGTCCGTGCGCGCAATCTATCACTATCGCATCGGCGCCAGCTGCTTCGAGCGCGAGCGCGCGATCTGCGGCAAAGGGGCCACAGGCCGCAGCCACCGTAATGCCAGCGCTCTTTACTTCCTTTACCATTGCCACCTGCTCTTCGATGGTGCAGTTGCGATGAATAACGGAGAGCCCGCCAAGCTTCCCGAGCTCTATCGCCAAGCGTGGGCCCGATACCCTATCCATTGCTGCCGAGAGTATGGGCAGCTGCAAATCCAAGCCCGCGACACGCGTGTGCAGCTGTGCCTCGCGCGGCTCAATAGCGCTCGCGAGCGGGCGGAGCAAGACATCGTCAAACGTAAACGCTTCGGGAAGCACCTTTTTCATGCCCCACTGTAGCACACGGCAAAGGAGCGGAGCAATCCTTATTTGCTCTGCTTAATGGCAGTTTTAATAAACTCAGTAAAGAGCGGGTGTGGCGCAAGCGGGCGCGCTTTGAGCTCGGGGTGGAATTGAGTACCGAGGAAAAATGGGTGCACATCCTTTGGCAACTCAGCTATTTCGCAGAGCGAATGATCGGGCGAGACGCCGGAGAATTTCAAGCCTGCTTCGGAGAGCTTTGCTACATAGGCAGGATTTACCTCGTAGCGATGACGATGGCGTTCGGAGACTTCTTCTTTCCCGTACGCCGCGCGAGCAATAGTGCCCGAGCGAAGCTTGCACGGATATGCACCCAAACGCATCGAGCCGCCGTAATCTTTGCGAGCAAGTTTTTCAGCCTGCTCTGGCAATATCATTACCACAGGATGCTTTGTCTTCGAATCTATTTCGGTAGTATGAGCACCTTCGAGCTTTGCCACATTGCGAGCATACTCAACAGTCAAAAGCTGCATGCCGTAGCACAAACCAAAATACGGAATTTTGTTTTCGCGCGCATACCGAATCACGTGAATCTTGCCTTCGATACCAGACTCGCCAAACCCTCCTGGCACAAGAATACCGTCATACTGGGAAAGTTCGGTCACTTTCTTTGGGTCTTTTTGGTAGTCCTTTGCATTGAGCCAATGCAGCTCTGGTTTTACACCTTGATGAAATGCAGAAAACTTAAGCGCTTCAATTACAGACAAATACGCATCGGACAAAACGAAATCTCCTGTATCAAAATACTTGCCGACAATAGCTATCTTTACCGTCTTCTTTCCGTTGTGTGCGTGTGCGGCAAATTTAGCCCACTCTGAGAGATCAGACTTTTGTTTTGGCTTCACGCGTAGTCGCGCGAGTAGTTGTGTCGACAAATCATCACGCTCAAAATTGAGCGGAACGTCATAAATAGAAGCAACGTCTGGGGCGGAAATAATGCGCTGTGCGGGCACATTTACTTGCACCGAGAGTTTTTCTTTGCGCTTATCATCAAGTGGCATAAGTGCACGAGCGAGCAAGAAATCGGGCTGGACACCGTAGGCGTTGAGTTGACGCACGGCATTTTGGGTCGGTTTTGTTTTCATCTCCCCTATCGTGCCTGGCACTGGCATGTACGAAACCATAGCAAAGATAACGTCATCAGGATTACGCAAATGCATGACACGCGCAGCGTCAATAAAAAGAGCATTCGAGAAATCGCCCAATGTGCCGCCGATTTCCACGACGGTAATATCCGACTTTGCCAAATCGGCGGATCGGTACAATCGCTCGACAACTGCGTCGCGCACGTGCGGTACCGCCTCTACGCATTTGCCGCCATAGCCGAGGTTGCGCTCACGATCGATCACTTCTTTGTAAATCATGCCCGAGGTCATGTAATCCTGGGCACCCAAATCACGATTGAGAAAGCGCTCATAGTTACCCATGTCTTGATCGGTCTCAAGACCGCTGTCGAGTACAAATGTTTCTCCATGCTCTGTGGGATTCATGGTGCCCGCATCCACATTGAGATACGGGTCTATTTTAACGAGGTTTACAGAAAGACCGCGTGCGGCAAGTATTTTTCCTATCGAAGCGGTTGCAATGCCCTTTCCTACTCCCGACATCACGCCACCTATTACAAATATGAATTTACGGCCTTTCTTGATAGCCATGGTGCGCACACACGCTAGCTAGTACTTGTGGACTATAGCACCGCGCGCGACAAAAGTCCCCGAAATATACCTGTGGATTAGGCAGTGGGGCACGGAAAGCCACTGCCCGCAAGGGATTCCTATCGAAGATAGCGCCTGATGGCAAGAAAACTCGAAAGACTTCCGAGGGCAACGCCTGAAATCATGACTACCAGGAAAATAGCTGGAAACGCGCTTGTGTAATAGTCGAACACGTTGAATGTCCCTAGAAAACGCTCAGAGCCGGGTCCTCCCCACGCCGTAAGTGGATAGAGCACCACCAGTACCAAAAGCCCCGAAATAAGTCCGTAAAGCACGCCCGCTATCATAAACGGGCCACGTACATACCAGTGCGAAGCACCCACCAGATTCATCACGCCTATCTCGTCGCGAGAGGTGTATATAGCGAGCCTGATAGTGTTGAACGAAATCAAAATGCTTGCGAGTCCAAAAAATATAGCGAGCGCAATACCAATAGTGCGCGACGTGTCGATGATAGAGGTGAGGCGCTCAATGGCGGTTTTGTTTTGGTAGAAGTTTATCTTATCTATCGCGCCGGTGAGCTCGGCATTGCTCTCTTGCTGAGAAGAGAGGTACTTTGCAATAGCCTCGTACTGAGATGTCTCTTTGGCGCGGATTTCAAGCGAAGCTCCGAGCGGGTTTGTGCCGAGCTCTTCGAGAGCCTGCATGGTGAGGCGATCGTTTTCGTGACGCTCTTGGAATGCGGCGAGTGCTGCTTCACGCGACACAAAGGTGGTTGTGGCGACCTCGGGGAGCGCAGAGACCGAGCGCTGCAGCGTTTGTATTTGCGCATCGGTTGCAGTAGTCATGAAGTAAACGGTTACGTCTACCTTGTCCGTAAGCTGACTAAGCACAGAACGAAGTCCGGCACCCACAATCATGAGATTGGCAACCAAAAACAACGTGATGGTCATCACGAGAATAGCAGAAAGGGATACAAAACCGTTGCGTAGGAATCCGATGAATCCGTAGCGAGCGATGCGTTTGGTAGTAAGCCAGAAAGACATAGATGTATTTTATAGTACGTATTTACCCTGCTTATCGTCGCGCACAATGCGACCCTGATCCATGGTCACCACACGGCGCCCGACAGAATCCACAACAGATTTGTTGTGTGTCGTGATGAGCACGGTGGTGCCGAGGTCGTTGATTTTCTTGAGTATCTCTACCACATCGTGGGTGTTGATGGGATCGAGATTACCCGTTGGTTCGTCGGCGATGAGCACGTCGGGTTGATTTACAATAGCGCGCGCAATCGCAACACGCTGCTGCTCGCCACCAGAAAGCTCGTGCGGGAAGCTCCAAATTTTGTCGTTAAGGCCTACAAGCTCGAGCACATGCGGGACATCGGCCTGAATGTCTTCGTCGGTCTTCCCCGCAACTTCTAGCGCAAAGGCAATGTTTTCGTACACGTTTTTTGTTTGGAGCAGACGAAAGTCTTGGAAGATGGTGCCGATATTGCGACGCAATTTGAGCAAATCACCATTGCGTAGTCCTGCAATATCTTGTGACCCAAAAAAGACAGACCCTTCACTGGGAAGCACCTCGGCAAAGAGCATTTTAAGCAAAGTACTCTTCCCTGCTCCCGAATGACCAACTACCGAAACGAACTCACCAGGGTCGATACCCAAATTTATATCCGCCACAGCGGGAGGTCCGCCATTAACATAATACTTCGATACTTTGTCGAAATAGATCATAGGAACATTCTCAGGCAATTGCTGCTTCATAAACTACTATATGCACAGAGAACATAGACTCATTATACCGCATGAGCGGGTACGTCAAAGCGTGAACAATTATGCACGTGGCTCCATTCCGCCATAGAGGCGTTTTTTGTATTCCTCAAGCTCGGGAAATTTGCCATCGCGGGCCAATGCAGCCTGCTTTGGCCAGGTTTCTGTTGCCGCAAAACCAAAACGGTCACCGTATACGTCGAGTACGGCACGCAGCTCTTGCGCTGTTTTGCTCGCAAGTTGTGCAAATGTTTTTATCTCTGCTTCTTGCAATACTTTTTCTATTTTGGGGCCAATGCCTTCGATAAGCTTGAGGTCGTCAGGGCGCATTGATTGAGGAAGCACAATAGGGGCAGTGGCCGCAGGTGTCTTAACTGCAGGTGCGCAATGTGATTCCATAAGCACCCGTAAGAGGTAGCCCAGGAGTGCGGCGCCAGCGAGCATGATGAGTATCTCAAGGGTGGCATCGGCTCCCGTGTATGCAAACTGCGGAGGAATCATGAAAGGTCTCATAGGTCGTTTATATAATAATTAAAAGACTCTCGCTGCGTATGCAGGCAATCGCGCCGCATGTGCTCCCTACCCCACGCAGTGCGCGCTGGCCTCTCTTGCATGAGAAAAACCTGCGGATGACGCGGTGCGCCACAAAAACCTTTGATGCCACACACGTACCAATCGAGAGAGAGGAATGTCCACGCAAGAGCGAGCACCAAGAGAAGCCAAAACGGAAGTGCTTGCCTAGAATTCATGCCCCCACCCTACTCTTCTGCACCCAAATGTCAACGACTCGTGCGGATGTATTCTATGCACTCTGCATCCTTCACAAACACCATGCGAGGTATACAGTTGGATGAGAAACGGGAACTGTAACCCGTAGAAACCCAAGGAGAGTCTGATGAAAAAATACCTACTGGCGAGCCTCGCGCTCGCATTGTGCACTACCCAGGTATGGGCAGGCGGTCCGTTTGATACCTTCCGCGGATCCAAAAGCGGCAGCGGCAAGGTGACGCCAGTTGCAACAGGTACACCCGAACGCACCACCTGCAATCGGACAGGTACTCCGAATGGCACGCGCCTTACGCTGAATATCAGCTGCGCGAGCAAGAACGCACCGATTAAGTTATCGTGTACGTTCTCTCACACGGGCGGCTCTGTATCAGGTCGCTGCCATGAAAGCGTAAACGGTGTCGGTATTTCCTTCTATGGAAGTCTGGCCAACGGCAGCATTACTGGTGTTGGTAAAACCATCGTGAGCAGTGCTACGATTAGCTTCACGCCCGATGGCATGAGCCTTGATTCTACCAATGCGCGCGTCATAAGAAGTCTGCACGTGCGCTTCTAGGTTCTTTGATGCAAAACTGTTAGAAAAGGGCGACCGCGTGCGGTCGCCCTTTTTTATGAAAACCACCAGGAGAGCACCAGTGTCTACGCGAGCTCTTTCTCAGCATCGATAAATGATTGAATGTCTCCCTCGAGCACGTGCTCTATATCACGTCGCTCGTGCTCAGTACGATGATCTTTGACGAGTTGATAGGGGTGGAGCACATAGCTGCGTATCTGACTCCCCCACTCAATCTTGGTCGAGGCCCCGGCGGAAAGCCCACGCGCGGCGCTCGCCGCTTCGGCTTCCTTGAGGGCAAAGAGCTTGCTGCGAATGAGCTCGATTGCTTTGTCTTTGTTTTGGGC
>JBDKGA010000030.1:0-4721 GCA_039798465.1 Candidatus Parcubacteria bacterium
GGTGTATTTGAATCACTTGGCTGCGAGTGTTGTTACGTATCGGGAGTGTAAGCGGGCCTTCGTAACCACTATCGATAATGCCCGTAAGATCTACTGAGAGTCCTTTGCGATTCACTGATGAGCGCGGATACAAAACGGCCATCAAGTCGTTCGGAATCTTTACACTTTCAAAGGTGGACACGAGCACATATTCCTGCGGCAAGAGATCAAAGTGCTGCCCCTGCTCAAGCTCGATGACATCAAAATATTCTGGTCCGTGGTCACGCAACGGATCAATCATAAACGCCTCCCGGCCAGCGTTTGTCATGCGCCAAACTTTGGGGATGAGAAACGTAAATCCGAGACGCAAATCTACCGCATGCGCCTGCACCTGAAAGGCATCGAGCGCAGGAGTAAAGCCGATATTCCCCGCTTTTACGCGTTCCAGTATTTCGTGGTGAGTAAGAATTGCCATACGAGATTTATAGCACAATCTGTAAGCCAGTAATCGCGGGCTGCGGCTTGTACTGATCCACAATGCGCGCAGCGATTTCTTCGACAAGCTTTTTGTCTTTTTTCTCGGCTCTATCGTAGGAATTTTTGGGCAATTCAAATTTGACTGGCTTGTGGGTATTTTTGCGCTTGAGCATTTCTTGTACCGCTTCGTATTGATTGTCGTACATATGCGCATTGGAAATAGAGTGACTATACACACCTGGCTTCACGCCGAGCTTTTGCGCGAGCATCATTTGGAGCAAAGCAAAGCCCGCAACATCTGCGGGAAAACCGAGCACCATATCATTGCTGCGCACCATGTTGTGCAAATTGAGTCTGCCGCCAATGATGTTGACCGTAAAGGTGTACGGGCATGGCACGTTTTTCTTGAGTGTGCCGCCGAGCCCATCACTTCCTGGGTCCCACGTAACGATAACTCCGTGGCGCGATGACTTATCGGCTTTCAATAATTTTACGAGCGCGCCCAACTGATCGCGCCCAAAGTGTTTGCGCCAGCGATAGCCGTAAGCCACCGTGACAGTATCCGCAGGATTCGTAAACGCATCCCATATTTTTGTAAAATCGCGCAAAAAATCCGCGGGTTTGCGCGCACCAGACACAAACCACACCTGTTCGGCCACAAACATCTTGATAGGAATCTTGCGGATAGTAAGGAGCGGAAAGCCATCTCTCTCAATATCGTGCGAAAAGTGGAGTCCGGGAAGCGCCTTTACCTCGTGCCCCGTGCGCTTGTTTACCTCGACGATACCCTCCTTCATGATGCGCTTAAGCATGTCTTGGTAGGTTTTCTCAAAGACGTTCATGCGGGCAGTATATATCGGCCGAAGTCTGTGGTATATACTGCGTAGGCTCTTACTGGAGTTAGACCATGGAAAACAAACCTATCAAGTACCCCTACCTGCCCGAGGGCCGCACCATTGGGTATGTCTCGGCAGAAAACGAATTCATGGCGGCAGCCAAAGCGTTTGCCGCGGCCGAGTCCAAAGACAAAGCAATGCCAGGGGCAGCTGTACTCGTGAGAGACGGCATCATTATCGCTCACGGCGCCAATGGCAGCGATTACCACGAGCTGCACGGCTGCGAACGCATCCGCCAAGGCATCCCCACAGGCCAAGGCTACGAGCTCTGTGAGGGGTGTCACCCCAAGAACCACAGCGAACCCAGCGCTATCGCCGATGCCCGCGCACGTGGCGTCGATACGCAGGGTGCCGATCTCTATCTCTGGGGTCACTGGTGGTTTTGCGAATCGTGCTGGGACGCGATGATAGCTGCCGGTATCCGCGACGTGTACCTACTCAAAAACAGCGAAGCGCTGTTCAACAAAGCACATCCCGAGAACATCATCGGCCGGCAGTTTGAATAAACTGCCGGTTTGATTTTTATATGGACAGTATTACCTTTTTCTGGACGATAACAGCAACAGTACTCTCTGGTATTCAATTGTTCTACCAAAAGGTCGCCGCGCAAGAAAAACGAGATTCTGCACTCAACGGCCTCATTATGTATGGCTCGTCTGCGGCAGCAGCTCTCACTGCCCTACTTCTGTTTTATGGCATTCCCGAAACATGGCGACTCGTCCTTGTGTTCGCGCTCGTGTCGGGTGCAATACACGCCGTGGGAAATTTTATGCGAATTGAGGCGCTCAAATATATCGACAGCGTCATTTATTTTCCTCTCAACAAAGTTCTCGGACCAATCGTCGTCGTCATTGGCGGGCTCTGGTGGTTTGGTGATCCACTGACGACCAAAGAGTATATTGGCATCGCACTGAGCCTTACCGTACCACTTCTTCTTATAAGTGCGGCAGAAAAACATCGACAAAGCGATTTACGCCACGGGCTGTGGCTACTCGTCTCTTCCACAGTACTTACGTCTGTCTCGATGCTTATTACTAAGCAGGGTGTAGACTATGACCCGACCGTACTCTTCATGATGGGATTGTCTCAGATTGCCGGAGCAGTCTCATCGTGGATTATGTATATGCGCGCAGGAAATTCACATGCAACTTCATGGAGCAACATAACGCGGGCTGATATACGTCTCGGACTTATCGCGGGCTTCTTGGGGTTTGTGTCCTTTTACTCCCTCCTCCGTGCCTTTTCTACCGGACTCGTCAGTCTTGTGTACGTGATACACGCACATTACATTCTCGTTCCCATCATTCTCTCGGTGTGGTGGTATGGAGAACACATCAACATGCGCAAAATGTTTGCCATTACTGTTTCGTGTATCGCCATCACTTTGCTTGTATAAATCAAGCAAGCGCATCTATCGCCGCAAGCGCATACGCCTTGGTAGCGGGAAATAGCTCGGGATTCGCCTCTACCTCTTCCCGCGAGAGCCAGCAAAATGCGGTATGTGTCCCTTCTTCCGGGCGCAACTCTCCGCCAATGACGCGACCAAAGTAGGTAAAATCGATGTGCTCGTGCGTCTCATTGAAATGGTGTCGATTGATAAACGCCGGCGGCACGATATCTCCAGGAATCGATGGGTCTGCTGCACGGCTACCAATGAGCTCAACTTCGAGCCCCGTTTCCTCGCGTACTTCTTTCCGCGCCGTCTCATCGGGCCCCTCATCGAGCTCGATGTGCCCTCCCGGCTGGAGCCACTTACCTATCTTCTTGTGCATATGCAAAAGCACTTTGCCTTCGTGGACAATAAATACACTGGCGGTGAAATCTATCTTTTCGTGAATGTGAGCCATACCCATAGTATACTCCTTTGCATGTCCCGCGGAACGCTCATCGTAATAGACGGCTCAGACGGCTCGGGCAAGGCCACCCAAACCAAGCTCTTGGTAGAAAAGCTCCGCGCGCAGGGTGTGGATACCGAAACCCTCGATTTTCCCCGCTATGCCGACAATCTCGTCGGCAAACTCATCGGCGAGTGCATCGCTGGCGAACATGGCGATTTTCTCCACAGCGACCCCTTTGTGGCCTCGGTGCTCTACGGCGCCGACCGCTTCGAATCCAAGGGCCTCATAGAGAGTTGGCTCGCCGCGGGCAAAACAGTAGTGCTCGATAGGTACGTGAGCGCGAATCAAATCCACCAGGGCGGTAAAATTGCCGATGATGCAAAGCGCGCGGCATTCCTTGAGTGGCTCGACAAACTCGAGTACGGAGTATTTGGCCTCCCCCGCCCCAATCTCACTCTCTATTTGCGCATGCCTACCGAACTTTCGGTAGATTTGCTCAAAGACAAGCGCGCCAAAGAAAAGAAGAGCAGCTACCTCACTGGCGACAAGCAAGACACCGTCGAGCTCGATATTGCCTACCTCGAACACGCTCAAATGAGCGCGCAGTGGCTCATGCAACACCAAAAGGGTTGGGAGCGTATCGAATGCGCACCTGCGGGCACTATTCGTTCACGCGAGGATATACACGAGGAGGTGCTGTCAATAGTGACACGCGTACTTCCGCGTTAGCATTACGATATGGACTTCAACGAGTACCAGGAAAAAGCGAGTGTTACGGCAACGTTCACCGGCAAACAAGAAGAACACCAGCTTATGTACCTGGCACTGGGTGTCTGCGGCGAAAGCGGCGAAATTGCCGAAAAAATAAAAAAGATGATTCGCAACGACAACGGAATCATAACCGACGAAACCCGCGCCCTTCTCAAGCTAGAAATCGGCGATGTTCTCTGGTACCTCTCACAGCTCTCGCGTGTACTTGGTTTCTCGTTTGATGATGCCGCACAGGCAAACATAGAGAAGATTATGGACCGTCGCGCACGCGGCGTTATCAAAAGCTCCGGCGACACTCGATAACCTGCGTATGATTTAATTTCTTCTGCCATATCCTTATTTCCTAACTACCATTCTATGGCAGACTCATATACTCACATCAAAAAGCAAGACAAAGATGTCTACAAGGCGCTCATCGGCGAAGAAAAGCGAGAAGCCGAAGGCCTCGAGCTCATCCCGAGCGAAAACTATGTATCCATGGCGGTACGCGAGGCCAACAGCTCGATACTCACCAACAAATATTCCGAAGGCTACCCCGGCAAGCGCTACTACGGCGGCCAAGAGTACACCGATGCCGTCGAAAACCTTGCGCGCGATAGGGCCAAAAAACTCTTTGGCGCGAAATACGTAAACGTGCAGCCACTCGGCGGCGCAAACGCAAACATAGCCATGTACCAGGCACTCCTCGAGCCTGGCGACACCGTGCTCGGCATGGATCTCTCGCACGGCGGGCACCTCACCCACGGGCACCCCGTTACCT
>JBDKGA010000031.1:0-6159 GCA_039798465.1 Candidatus Parcubacteria bacterium
TCACCAATAATCCATATACACAAAACAACACCCCGCGGGGTGTTGTTTTGGTGAGAATGTACAAAGACTAGTTGTCTTCGGGAAGCGCTGCGTAGTCGGCGGCAAACTTTTCGTTCCAGGCAACCATGGCCGGATCGTCCTTTGGCATTGCCTTTACGGTAGCTGCCATTTCTGGGTGAGCCTCCTCAAGGTGCACCATACCTTTCTGCATAATTTCCTCGGCGCTTGCGCCCTGTACTGGCGTTTCGCACATACCTCCCATCTGGGCACAGGTCATTGTCTTCATAGTCGAATGAGTGAACTTATATAGATGCAGTGTGGCATGCTGTGTTCTGCTTGAGGTGGCTCACAGTACGAACATGATATAAATAGATATGATCAACGCACTACCCAGTGGCACGGTGCACAAACTCCCCAAAGACTTGCGGGCGATGATAGAGAGTACGCCAAAGGTGAAAGCGCTCTGGGAAGACATTACACCACTTGCGCGCAATGAGTGGATTTGTTGGGTAGAGGACGCAAAGAAGGCCGAGACGCGCGAGCGCCGCATCAAGGTCGGTAAATCAAAAATGCTTTCGGGTATGCGCCGTCCGTGCTGCTGGGCAGGGTGCACGCACCGATAGGGTTAATGAAAAGCGCTGCCACCATGGATATCTGGCGACAGCGCTTGAATGGAGAGACCTAGCGACAACGACTAATTGTTCTCGCCAGTCTGTTTTCTGCGAACCTCTGCATCTTTTGCAGGTTTTCAGGGGGAATGTTGGCTACATCAAGACCCATACCCTGAGCTTCTTGAACTGCCATCGGGTATTTTTTCTTGAGGCAATCTTCTTCCCGTGTCTCACGTTGCCTTGTGCATTTCGGCATGGAAGGCTCCTTTCAAGTTTTTTCAATTGAACATAAGCACTGGCTGTATGTCCGCAAAGAAAAATCCGTCGTGCCCAATGATTACGGCCCGGACGTCTCCTTCGTCGCGCTTGGCTTGCACGTTGTTTTCAAGCTCTTCGTCTGCCTCACCAAATACTTCGAGAAAGATGTCGATGTCCAAATCTCCATAGATGAACACGGGCGGCCCATCTTTCATTGCCTCTGCTACCTGCTTGGGTGAAAATACTCGCTTGACGATACAGTGCCAGCGCGAGCCTGGGTCGACGTGTATTGCAAACACAACAAACGAACCAGGGTCTCGTCCTTCATTTACATTGATGAGTGCCGCTTGGGCCAGTTGTCCGTAGACATACTCGCGGACTTCATCCGAAATGGTGGGACACACGTCGGCTGCGACGGTTTTTTTCATCGGATTCCTCCAAAGAGTGTGCTGTGTCTGCGGCCACTATGCCACGGGTACGTGAGTAATACAATTGGAAGCACCATGTGTTCACCACTATTTCATAGCGGTCTCGCTACTATCCCTGTATAAGGCAGTGTGCCGAGACTAGGCAATACTCACACCTTCCTTTTTCAGCAGCGCGCGTTTGGTACGTATGCCGCCTTTGGCCGAGTAGCCGCCCAGCGTGCCGTCGCTGCGTACGACACGGTGACAGGGGACATGCGGTGCGAGCGGATTTTTGCCCACCGCATTTGCAACGGCGCGCACGGCACGCGGCTTGCCCACTTTGCGCGCAAGCTGCGCGTAGGTGAGTACCGAACCGCGCGGAATAGTGCAGAGTGCGTGCCACACTTTCTTCTGCAGCGGGGTTGCATCGAGCGCATCTATTTCGCGAGCGAGATTCATAGCTGCAGTATATCGTAAGGGGTGGTAGCATGCGCGCATGAATGAGATTAGTAAAAAGGCGCTGAGTAAGCACGCAGAATTTCGCCCGCTTATCAAAAAGCACGGACTCCCAGAAACACCCGATAAAACGCGGCCTTTTCATGCACTCGTGCGAGCGATCGTGTATCAGCAAATATCAGGGAGTGCTGCGGCGAGTATTTTGACCCGCTTCAAGAAGCTCTTTGGCGGAAAGCTGCCCACGCCACAGGCACTTGCAGCAATGCCCGCAGAACGATTGCGTACGGCGGGTATATCGCCGCAAAAAGCAAAGTACCTTCATGATTTGGCGCTGCACTTTTCAAACGGCAGTATAGATGAAAAGAAATTGTCGCGCATGACAAACGAAGAACTTATTACTGCACTCACGCAGGTGAAAGGCGTGGGAGTGTGGACAGTGCAGATGTTTTTGCTCTTTACGCTGCGCCGGCCCGACGTATTGCCCACGCTCGATTTGGGTATCAAAAAAGGGTTTCAAGTAGTGTATGGCCTGCGTGCGCTCCCAAGCCATGAGCGTATGGAGCAGCTGGCCCGCCCCTGGCGCATGCATGCTTCACTTGCATCGTGGTACCTCTGGCGCGCGGCAGATGAGGCAAAGCTTGTGTTGGGTAAGAAAAACAAATCCTAATGTGTGTGTGAGTGCGTATGCGTGCCACCCGAGGTTCCATCGAGCATGCGTACCGCAATAAGTGTGGTGATGGGGACTGCAAGTACAAGACCAATCGAACCAATGAGGATACGAATAATTTCTGTTGCGAATAGTTCGCTGTTGAGTGTAAAGGCGAGGCTTGTTGTTGCTGAATTGCTGACCAAAAGGAGCAAGGGGAGCGAGGCGCCTACATATGCGATAGCGAGTGTGTTGACGAGAGCGCCGATATGTTCGCGCCCTATGCGCAGTGCACGGCGGAATACATAAGAGCGGTCTTTGGTATGTCCTGCGCGAAATAGTTCTTCGGTAGCGATTGCTTGGCCGATTGCGATGTCGTAGAGTACACCCAGAAGACCTATCATGATTCCACCAAAGAGAAGGCCTACCAAATCGATGCCACCACGCGTATCGAACGTGAGATAAATACTTTCTTCTGCAGCGTAGCCGGTGAGATGTGCTGCGCTCACGGCCCAATAGGCGAGAGCCCCGGTGAGTAGCACGGTCCCTATCATGCCCACCACTGCAGCGGTGGTGGTTTTGTTGAATCCATGGGTGATATACGACCCAACAATAATAATGAGTGATGCAACACCAATTGATACTAGTACGGGAGAATATCCGCCCAAAATACCCGGGATAAGTAGCCAAAATATAAGTACGATGCTGCCACAGAGACTTGCAAAACCTCGAACCCCGGGTAATCCGCCAAACAGTACGACGAGTACCAGAAACACTACAATGAGCCAACCTAGGATTGGGAGGCGGTAGGGATCGGCGACAGACCACATATCAATACTGTCGAGCGTATGCGTCGTGTGGCGCGCATAAAACGTGTCTCCTGTGCTGAGCGGCGTGTAGTCGTTTTCAAAAGAAATAGAGGCGCCGGCAAGCGGACCTTCGAGCACTACCGCATCTACTTTTTGCACGGCTGTTACCGTGTCAGTACCGGCAACAGTGGTGGTGCCCGCAGATGATGTCTGCAGCACGCGTGCCCTAAAAAATCCCACTGTATCCAGCTCTACCTGCGCCTGTGCAGACGCCTGCACCGGCACTAGCGCGAGAGCACAGAGAGCAGTAGCGAGCAGCGTTTTCATTGTCGCAGTATAGAAGAACGTGCGTAGAGATGCCATAGCAAACCAATGGTGGGGATTGCTATCAAAAGTCCGAAGGGTACCACGCTCAACATGGCAAGGAACATTTCTGGTGCGGTAAATGCTGTTTCGATGCTCAGTACTGGGTAGATAAGATATGGAAGATGTGACAATGCCGTGCCATAAATGAGGGCGGCAACTGCGAGTGCGTGTGCAAGAAAGGCGGCAAGTGGATGTGTCCGCTCTCGCAACACGATTGCAAGCGAGGTGCTTAAAAGTATTACGGTAAATGCAAGTAGAGGTACGATACCTGGCTGGATGAGCGCGGGAGAAAAAGCCAAGATATGTGCGGCGCACAGCAAGAATACCCCGGAGCCAACCAGCTGAGTGCGAGCAAATCGAGCCGTATCTACCTGAGAACGTGCCACATGCAGAATGAAGGTTGCCGACAGTATACATATTGCACTCACGACAGCACCCCAAATCGCGAGCAGTAGTGTGGTGGGCAGAACGGCGGGTGCAGTGCCGGTGAGAGATACATAGAATGCTCCCGAAAGAGCTAGGGGAGCCCCGAGTGAGCCGATGGCAAATAATGCCTTGAAAGCAGGGTGCTTCGAATCTCCATAAAAGATGCCAAAAATCCCTAGTACACGTACAACAAAAAAGAGGAGCGCGATAGATGCGAGAGCGTAGAGTTCTGCTAGATACGGTACGACGGCGGGGAAAAACATCACCAGCCCGACCAATGAAAAAATCAGGAAGACATTGGTGCTCTCCCATACTGGCCCAAAATACTGCTCGACCTGTTCTCGTGTGATAAGCGGGCGCGGGAGAGCCAGGTAGATTGCCGCACCAAATTCTATCGATGAAAGCACTGCATAGAGCGTGATAAAGAGAAGTACCAATGTGTACGCAAGAATCGGCAAATACGGAAGGAGGATTTCGGTCATGTGCGTGCTTTTACAATGTAATGATATCTCAGAATCCACCACGTGAATGCGAACAAGACGAGATACGCAAACGGAAATATCCACGCAAAGATGAGCATGTCTGTATTGGTAGTAACTGCCTCACTGGTACGCATGATTCCCTTGATAATGTAGGGCTGTCTGCCTATCTCCGTGAGCATCCAGCCCATTTCGACCGCAAGAAATGCAAGCGGTGCCCCGGCGACAATTGCCCACAAAAGCGGTCGATTAAATGCATATGCGCGCCACGGCGAATGACGCAGTAGAAAGAACACTAGCGGTACGAGTCCGAGATAGATACCGATAGTAATCATGATGTTGAGAAAGTAGTGAATATAGAGTGGCGGCCACTCAGAGCGAGGGAATGCATCAAGTCCTTGTACAACCGCGCTTGGATTGTCGAACGCGAGCCACGAAAGCGCGTTGGGGAAGGAGAGCTCGTAGCGAATATCAGGGTCTTCGGTTTCTGAGCGCACTGGCACGACATAGCCAGCCCATACCAGCGGCTGGTAGCCCCCTGTTTTATATACGCTTTCTGCGGCGGCAAATTTGATCGGCTGTGTTTGTGCGATGTGTTTTCCTGAGTTGTCTCCCGCGATACCTACGGCTGTTGCAAAAAAGAGTGCGAGCGAAAGCAAAAGGGTAAGCATTTTTTGGTAGTAGCCTTCGTTGCCGCCTGTCTTTTTGATACGCAATAATCTCCACGCAAACACGGCTGCTACAAGAAACGTAGCGGTGAGGTAATACGCGAGGAGGGAATGAGTGATTTCATAAAAGGCGGTTGGATTAAACATGGCAACCCACGGCTGTATGTTGCTGACGGTCCCATCCGGCGCGAGAGTGAATCCCTGGGGATTATTCATCCACCCATTGACGGTGGTGATGAGAAACGCAGATGCAAACGACCCTATCCACAAGGGAAATGAGCACAGCCAGTGCGCAAAAGGAGAGAGCTTGTCCCATGAGTACAGATAAATGCCGAGGAATACGGCTTCAACCAAAAAAGCGAACCCTTCCAATACAAAAGGCAGGCCGATTATCGGGTTGGCAAATTGCATGAAGTATGGCCACAGTAGATTTATTTGAAACGAAACAATGGTGCCCGATACAGCACCGGTAACAAACAGCGCTGTCACTGCAAAGCCCATCGTGCGCGCTGTGCGGCGATAGTCTTCGTCTTTGTACCAAAGGCCAAGACCTTCAAACACCGACATCAGAAAGGGAAGTCCTACACCCAAAAGAGCAAAAAGAATATGGAATGCTAATGTATCGCCCATTAGTGCGCGAGCAGTTTCAAGTGTTGCTTCTGTCATGGCACCAGTATAACGCTGATTTGACGTCGGCAAGCGGACTCTCTACAATGGGGTGACTTATTCGCATAGTAGTTTGTTCCTATTTTTATGGACATGAAAGCAGCAGGAGGAGCCTTGGATGGCTTCAAGCAATTTATTCTCCGCGGTAATGTTGTCGACCTAGCAATCGGTGTCGTCATCGGTGCATCGTTTGGTGCGGTGGTGAACTCAATGGTCAAGGATTTGGTAACACCGCTTATTGCTGCGCTTGGCTCGTTGCCTGATTTCTCGACGCTCGCGTTTGAGATAAACGGCAGCAAGTTTATGTACGGCAATTTTGTAAATGCGTTGCTTTCGTTTGTGATTCAAGCTGCCGTGATTTACTTCT
>JBDKGA010000032.1:0-4716 GCA_039798465.1 Candidatus Parcubacteria bacterium
GCATGGCGGATTCCGCCCAGGCGGTCGTCCTTCGTTTGGTGGCGGCAGGGGACACGGTGGTGGATTTGGCGGCGCACGCGAAGAACGCGGTGGCGAACGCTTTACCGCAGTGTGCGCCGACTGTGGCAACACCTGCGACGTACCATTTCGCCCCAACGGCAAAAAGCCCGTCTACTGCAAAGAGTGCTTCCCCAAGCATCACAGCGACACGCGCGGAGGTGATCGCGATTTTGCACCACGCCCGCAGCGCTCATTTGAACGCCGTGAATCGTTTGGTGCTCCCGCACCACGCGCCGCAGCACCCGACCACCGCATCGATACACTCGTGCGCGAAGTAAGCATGCTCGGCACCAAGCTCGATGCGCTCGCACAGGCACTGCACAAGCTTGCTACTCCTGCAGCTGCTGCCGCACCTTCAACAAAAACACCCGAAGCCACAAAAGCCCCTGCAGCAAAAAAAGTAGCCAAAAAGGCCGCAAAGAAAACGAAGAAGTAAAATCGTTTTCACTCTAAAAACGCCTCGGTGTATGCCGAGGCGTTGTGGTATCATATGCCCATGACAAAACGCATACACCCCGCGCTCGCCAAGACCGCTGCAGAACGACGCCAACAAATTCGTAGCTTCAAGGCTAAGGCCGATAGCAGACGCACCATGTGGGACAAGGCAGCTGATGCACTTACTGCATACTCTGGCACCGTCGCATTTCTCGCCGCAAATATTGTTTTTTTTAGTCTCTGGATGTCATGGAACGCAGGATACATTCCTGGCCCCGCGCCAGTAGATCCTGCGCCCTTTGGCTTGCTGACCATGATTGTCTCACTCGAAGCAATCTTCCTTGCCATTGTGGTACTTATCTCCCAAAACAGAGAGGCACATGTCGCAGAATTGCGCGAAGAAATGGAGCTCTACATAAATACTTACGCCGAGCACGAAATTACCAAGATTATGTATTTGCTCACCGTACTGCTCGAAAAGCAGGGAGTAGACCTCTCGACCGATACGGATTTGCAAGAAATGCTCAAAGAAATAGATCGCGATGCGGTAGAAAGCGAACTCGAAAAACAACTGTTGCGCGTATAACTACACTAACTTACAAGAAAAGCCGCGAGCGTGATACTCGCGGCTTCGTTTTTTCTGTCTCACGACTGCGGCTCGACGATTGCGTCTTGCTGCAAGATGGGCAATGTACTTGCCTGCATTTGCTGCACTGGGGCAAATTCACCAGCACGAAAACGTGCAAACCATTCGCTGATGCGTTGCTGTATCATCAGTGGGTCGAAAAACGCTTTCAGTTCTTCGTGCGTTGGTTTTTGCGCCTGAATGCACTGCGCAATCATGGCGATTTCTCGCTGGGTAAGACCTTTGTCACCTAAAGGAACAGACGGGCTCATGGGGACCTCCTATTGAGCTTGCCTGTATTTAGCGTATCATAAAATGTCTTTACTCAAAAAACACTCAATATCTCTACAAAAACGTGCATTTTCTCTTTCACCACCTATAATGCACAGGGGCGTGGAGATTACCTCCGCACCGCTCTTTGTATAGCGAATACAGAACAAGGAGACTACTTCCGACATACGAAAGGAGATAGACATGCGAATCCTGACAGCTGTCGCCGTAGCTTGTGTAAGCATCACTACTGCTAGCGCAGAGGAGCATGGGGCACCACACCAGCAGGTTCCCTTTAATTGCCTCACGGCAAAACAAGGATGCACGATTGTGATTAGGCTTCCCGACGGACGTCCTGGAATGGCGCTCAAGTTCCACTACTGCAAGGGAACCTGCGACAAGGACTACCCGGATAATCCGTTGCGCCCGGGTACATGCCTACTCACCTGCGATCCATCCACGCGTGCCGAATGGAAAACACACTATCTCACACCGCCTGATGGAGAAGTGTGCCACAACACCGACATAAACGAAGCCTTGCATTGGCTCGAACAAAATCGGCGCGGTTGGCTACTCGCAGGCTGGGGCTGTGTCGATCACATTCTCGCCGACATGTAGCTCATGACGCGCACTAGTAAACAGCCCGGCACAAGATTGTGTCGGGCTGTTTTTGCTACGCGGGCAGTGTTAAAGATTTGCCAAAATGAAACAGTGTTGTATTATCCATCGGTCGTTAATCGCTAGAGGAGATTACTGGCAATGGCACGAAAGCAGTCGGATGCTGACAAGGCCGCATCGCGCAGTCTTGCTCGCACTCCGCCCGACGACAGCCGCACATCGTACGACCTGCATCGCACCAACGAGCGCGAGCGTGCGCACCGAGACAGAGGAACTGCTTCTGATTCGGATGCGTGGCGGCAACATCAGCGCGAGGGAAGGGACTGACCCTTCTTGCTCGCCAAACCACAGAGGCCGCGCGTATTCTCGCGCGGCCTTTTTATATTCCATACCACACACCACCCCGTGCTAGCATGTGGGTATGACATTTGAACACACCCTACCTCACGACGAATAATCAGAACAAAATAAAGAGCCGCCGTTCGCTTTCGCTACTAGGCGGCTCGCTCCGACATATCACCAATAGCAGAACGGGTCTTGCCAGTTGGGATACGTATCATGCAACCATCGATACACGGGTAAATCAAGCCTGGGTCTCCCCGCATCTATGCGCGCAAACTCTTCGTTGAGGTACTTCTTGATGTCTTCACCCGAGGGCGGCACCAATGGACCCTTTTTTGCTGGTCGACTATTGTGATACACAACAGTCGGAAAATCATGCGGCTTTTTTCGGTCAACACCCGCCCGATCGATGACAACGTCTACAATAGAATCTGGTGTAGATTCGACCAGGCGCCTATTGTAAAAACCATCGAAGGGATTGAGCACATAGCGGCAATAGAATACCGCCTGTATCGGCTCAAAATTATTCCGCCAATCGAGCGAAATTTCTCCGCGCAAGTGGCCCGCAGCATCAAGAATCTGCATCAGGGCTCGATCACGTAGGCCATACCCATCAAAACCTTCGACAATCGCCCAGCCGGTAGGGAACGCTACCTCGAACCGTACGAGCTCTGGCGATGGCCGACTAATCGTCGGATCGAGAAATTGACCTTGAGTATCAAGGATATTTATGATGCTAAAGCCTCCTCTCAGGAGCACGTCTTTCATCTCCCTCAGGTCGAGCCATGGTCGCAAAGATTCAGCGTTTTCGATAGAAAACCATGGAAAAGTAAGTGTATTGCATGTGTCTGTCATGACATCCTCCTGCTGTGTCGATGAACATTCTGCGCACACAATCTCATGCATCTCCAGAAAATCAAGCCCTGCACATTAGAGCCATCAATCAATTATTCATCCGCTGGCTTTGCATCAAATTCGCCCTGCATGCGCGCCATCCATTGCTCCTTGTTTTCTCCCGTGCGAGCTTCCATGCTCATGATGCTTTCTGTGTGCGCCTCATCAGACATCATATGAGGCATTCCTTTTTGTATAATTTCCATGAGAGTGTCTCCCGAAAACGTTGCCTCGCATACGCCACCCAGCTCTGTGCACGTCAGTGTTTTGGTCATAGATGAGGTTGAAAGTAACGTGTGAAGTATATATCAAATTACTTCAATCCTCGCATGCGTCGCTCGATATCAAACGAGATAGTCTTCTCTCGATATTTATTCCCAAAAGCCTCCTTGGCAAGCCGCTCGAGCTGAGTACCATCTACCAATTCGACATTGAGCACCTTCGCGGCCTCAATCGCATCGGATGAAAAATAAGAGGTCGTAACGAACAGCCTAGTATCATAGTTTTTCTGCGCACAAGCCCCGACAAGTTTCTGCACATCTGGTCTACCCACCGAAGAATTGGGCCCGTAGTGCTTTACTTGGACACCTGTGGTGCGGCCATCTTTTTTCAATACAACATCGATGCCCCCATCACCAGTCGCGGGAGTAACCTCAGTTTTATATCCCTGTGCCTTGTAGATTGTGGCAACATAGTGTTCAAAACCGGTGTGCGACAGCATACGCATTTCTGGTAGTGTTTGCACATTGGCATAGCTGCGAATCTTGCGTTTTGAGTGTAGTTCTTGCTGCAATCGACGAATAGCCCACGCTGCTGGTATTCCAAAGATAAAAACCACTAGCAGAAAGAGCGCGGCAGGCGAGATGAGACTCCACAGAGCAGAGGCAAGCCATGTCGCGCAGTAGAACACAACAAGAAAACCAAGGAATGTGGCCACAGCTTCAATGAGGCGTTTTTTTCCACGCTTTGTCATGTGCAAACATATGAACACATTTAAAATACTGTGTCCAGTAAACCTGCAGCAGGGGAAACAGGGTCTACAGGCAACACAGAGGTTACCCCGTGTAGGTGGAATGAGAAGGGAAAAGCATCTTTACGCTATTGACGCTTCTTTGACACGCGTATTGAGTTGAACTATCTTTCACGAACTGCGTACCAATGGTGGTACGCAGTTTTAAGCTCGTTAAAAGGAGTACTACGCATGAAGAAGGGCACTCTTCTATGTGCAACCTTGGTTGCGGTATTGAGTCCCCAATGGGCTCTTGCCGATGACTTCCACCAGCAAAAGCTAGCTCAGTGGGGGGACCCCTTCACATTGCCTCAGACGCGTACGCGTTGCATACACGAGGCGAAGGGTGACTGGCCTTGGGGCGGCGGTTGGAGCACATGCACCGAGTGGGCGGTCGACAACCGCACCATGCAATGTTCGGTGTACTTACGTGTGCCCGACGTGGCTTCTATACCCTCTGCAT
>JBDKGA010000033.1:0-13014 GCA_039798465.1 Candidatus Parcubacteria bacterium
CTACAATACCTGTATGGTTTCGGACTATCCTGCAACACTCAAAAAGTACATCACCGTCTTGCAACACGAAGGTGGGTCTGACTTGCATTTTTCTGCTGGCTCCCATCCAACCATTCGCGTAACCGGCTCGCTCGCGCCGATGCTCAAGGAAGACGTACTCACCTCTGAAGATACGCTCGGTTTTGCAAAGGCGCTCATGAGCGACGCGCAGTTAAAAAACTTTCTCGCTACCCAAGAAGTCGATTTTGCGTACCAAACAGCCGACGGTACCCGTTTCCGTGGCAATGCATTTTATGAGCGCGGTTCTGTCTCTGTCGCGCTTCGCTTGATACCCAAACAAATCAAAACAGTGCAGGAGCTCAATCTTCCAGAAGTGCTGCTTTCTTTTGCGCGAAAGAACCAAGGCTTTTTCTTGGTAGTGGGTCCGGTGGGGCAGGGGAAAACCACCACCCTTGCTGCGCTCATCGAGGTTATCAATACCGAGCGCATGGAGCACATTGTGACTATCGAAGATCCAATCGAGTATCTTTTTGAGCCAAAACAGTCCCTCATCGACCAGCGCGAGGTAAAGATAGACACCAAGGATTTCCATACCGCACTTGTTGCTGCGTTTCGCCAAGATGTTGATGTTCTCTTGGTTGGTGAAATGCGTGACCCCGAAACCATCTCGGCAGCGGTGACGGCAGCCGAAACAGGTCACCTCGTGCTCTCGACGCTTCACACCAACAACGCTGCACAAACCATCGATCGTATTATCGACAGTTTCCCCGCTGCGCAGCAAGACCAGATACGATTGCAGCTCGCATCTTCGCTCGCGGGTATATTCTCGCAGCGTCTTGTACCGCGAGTGTCGGGCGGACTCATTCCGGCATATGAGCTCCTAATAAACAACAAAGCTGTAGCAAATCTTATCCGCGAGAAGCGAACCCACGAGGTAAATACCGTCATCGAAACGGGTTCCACCGAGGGCATGATAGACATGAATCGCTCTTTGGCAGAATTGGTCGCACGGGGCGAGATTACCGTGGAGACAGCGTATCAATATTCGCTCAACCCTAATATTCTCCAGCGACTTTTGTAGTATGGCACTGTATACCTACACAGCGCTCGAGCAAAGTGGCGCAGAACGCACTGGAACCATCGAGGCCGTCAATACCGATCTCGCTATCGCTGCGCTTCAGCGTCGCGGTCTCATTATTTCAAAAATAGAAGAGGCGGGGGCAGCCACCGGTCTTTTGTCGACACGTATTGCGCTGTTCGATCACGTAAAAAACGAAGATGTGGTGATGGTGAGTCGTCAAATAACCACGCTCTTTGAGGCACAGGTCTCGGCGCTACGCGCCTTTAAGCTTTTGGCAGCAGAGGCACGTACACCCAAGCTTGGCGAAATACTCAACACCATTGCAAACGACATCCAAGGGGGGAGCACCATCGCGGCCGCACTCAGAAAGCATCCCGGCGTATTTTCAAACTTTTATGTAAACATGGTTCGTGCTGGCGAGGAAAGCGGCAAGCTCGACGAAACATTTAGTTTCTTGGCCGATCACCTCGATCGCAACTACGAAATCACCCAAAAGGCGAAGAACGCGCTCATTTATCCGGCATTCATCATTTTTACATTCCTTGCGGTCATGACGCTCATGATGACTGTTGTGATACCAAAGCTTTCCCAAATGCTGGTAGATTCTGGGCAAAATATTCCTGTGTTTACGCGCATTGTGATTGGCATGAGTGAGTTTTTGTCGCAGTACATCATTCTCATTTTGATTATATTGGTGATGGGAGGTGTTGCGCTCTTTCAATATAGCAAGACAGAAGCGGGGAGACTGTTGTTTGCCCGCGCACGTCTTCAGTTCCCCGCAATAGGCACCATTTACAAAAAGATATTCCTCTCTCGTATTACCGACAACCTCTCAACAATGCTCAAGAGTGGTATTCAGGTATTGCGCGGGCTTGAGATTACCGCGACCGTGGTAGAAGACCCAGTGTATGAAGCAATCATTACTACTGTTGCAAAAGATGTGAAGGCGGGCCTTCCTATGTCTGAAGCGTTTCGTAAACACCCTGAAATGCCGGGTATCGTAGTCGCCATGATCAAGATCGGAGAGGAGACAGGTAACATGGGCGCAATTCTCGAAACCATGGCTCGTTTCTATCGCCGCGAGGTAAATAATGCAGTTGATACGCTCGTAAGTCTCATTGAGCCTATTATGATTGTCGCACTTGCTATTGGTGTCGCTATTCTTTTGGCTTCGGTGTTGCTTCCGATTTACAATATCACCAGCAGCTTCTAGCTTTTTCTTATCCACAGGCGTATTTTGAGGGCCTTTGTGAGGTATACAATGGGGTGGTACGCGACACGAGCCGTTAAGGCGATTTATCAATAGCGCGTAAATTAGTACTCATCACAAAATTATGATGAAATCTTATACACGCGGTTTCACCTTGATTGAACTCTTGGTGGTTATCGCTATTATTGGAATCCTCGCCTCTATCGTGCTCGCTTCTCTCGACTCTGCTCGTAAGAAGGGCCGCGACGCTCGCCGTGTCGCAGACATCAAGCAGCTCCAGTTGGCGCTTGAACTCTACTACGACCAGTACAACGCGTTTCCTACTGCGCTTTCGACCTCGACACTTGTCGCCAACAACTTCATCTCGACAATTCCAACCGATCCGCAATCTGGCGCCGTGTATGATTACGCAGCCCTCCAGGGTTCTGCTGCATCTGTAGCAACTTGTGCCTCGTACCACCTCGGTGCAACACTTGAGAACACGAGCAACACCGCGCTCTCTACTGATACCGACGGTGCCACCGGTGGAACATTTGGCGCATCCGTTGCCGGCGGTTCATCTGATGGTCCTGTCTGTACTGGTTCTGCGGCAGACTTTGATGGAACTGCAACAGCAGTCTACGACGTCCGTCCGTAAGTTCAGTAATTGGTTTGGCAAAAGGCCCCGTACGGGGCCTTTTGCATGTTAGGATTGCACCATGTTGACCCTTGTCGCTACTCTGTTTGGGCTCATTGTGGGGAGTTTTCTCAATGTGGTCATTTTGCGCAAAGGGGTTCGCGGCATTGGTGGGCGCAGTGCGTGTCCACACTGCATGCATACGCTCTCTTGGTATGACTTGGTGCCGGTGCTCTCGTGGATTGTCTTGCGGGGGAAGTGTCGGTATTGTGCCGCGCGCATTTCGGTTCAGTACCCACTCGTTGAGCTTGCAACTGCCGCGCTCTTTGGAATATTTTTTGCCGCCCCGTTTCCGGTGGGAATAGAAGTGCGTGTGCTGTTTTGCGTTATTGCAGCTCTGCTTGTCGTGATTACGGTGTATGATCTCCGCCACACCATAATTCCTGATGCATGGGCGTATTTGTTTGCGGCTCTTTCTTTTGTTGTCAGTGTATTTTTAGTCCCCCTACCTTTATGGGGTGTGCTTCTGGGGGGAATAGCAACTGCAGCTCCATTGTTTGCATTGTGGGGAATTTCAAAAGGTCGGTGGATGGGTTTTGGTGACGTGAAGCTCGGAGTTGGCATGGGTTTTCTCTTGGGTCCCATTACGGGATTATTTGCCACGTTTTTTGCGTTTGTGATTGGGAGTGCGGTTCTTGTTCCGGCGATGCTTATTGCTCGCCTGGTTACCCACATGCGAGGACACCACTATCGGCAACAAGGGCTTACAATGAAGAGCGAGGTACCCTTTGGGCCCTTCCTTGTCGCGAGCACACTCATTGTATGGATATCTCTTCTCTATGGTTACGACATTCCCGCTCTCGTCGGGTGGTAGCTCAGGGTGCTTCTCGCGGCTTCTCTCTCATTGAGCTTTTGGTCGTCACGGGTATTCTTATCGTGATTACCGGACTCATGCTCGCAAATCATTCGCGATTTGGTGGAAAAATTTTGCTTGAGAACTTGGCATACGACATGGCTCTTTCGATGCGTGAAGCGCAGGTGTATGGTATCTCGGTACTTCGATTCGGCGCAAGCACCTACACGGCAGGGTATGGAATGCATTTTGCTGTCTCGACACCCACATCGTATACGCTGTTTGGTGATGCGATTCAGGTAGATGGGCTCTTTACCGCGGGAGAGACGGTCAAAACATACTCCATCGATCGTGGGTACCGAATCGAGAAATTATGCACACCCGCAGGTACTGATATCGCGTCATGCACCAGTGTTTCAGTACTCGATGTCTTGTATAAGCGCCCAGAACCGGATGCATGGATAAGCGCGAATGGAAATTCGTGTACTGTCTCTGCGGGCAACTGCAAAGAAAGCGCACGCATCGGGCTCGTCTCTCCCTCGGGTGACCGATCTGATTTCGTTGTAGATATAAACGGACAAGTTTCCGTTAATCGATAATATGCACCTACCACGCCATTCGAATCGAGGTTTTACGTTGGTTGAGATGCTGGTGGCGACGGCTCTTTTCTCGGTGGTGATGATGGTTTCTGTCGGCGCACTGCTCGCACTCGTGGGTGCGAATCGCAAAGTACAATCGCTGCAGTCGGTGATGGATAATCTCAACATCACACTCGATGGCATGGAGCGCGCGATACGTATGGGTAGTAATTTCCATTGCGGGGGAGGAAATAATCGCATCACGAGTGATTGTTCGTCGGCCACCGACGCGGCCTCAAACCACTACGTGTTTGCGTTTTTCCCGTATGGCACATCTCCCGTAGATGCCGGGGAAGAGCCATGGGTCTATTCATACGACCCCGTCACCAAGCGTTTGTATAAATCAGAAAATGGTGCGACACCTGTTGCGATAACAGCGCCAGAAGTTTCAATCGACAGCTTCCAGTTTTACGTCGTGGGCAGTGATCGCGGATGTACTGTTGCCCCATGTGACACTGTACAGCCCAAGGTGGTTATGGTGGTAAAGGGAACCGCTGGCTCCGATAGAGCCAAATCAACATTCCATGTACAGGTTACCGCTGTGCAAAGACTTCTTGACCTATGACACGCGGATTCACTCTCATCGAAACAATGGTCGCTATCTCGCTTCTCGCGGTCGCGATTGTGGCACCAATGTCGCTTGCAACACAGTCGCTTGCGAGCGCTTTTTATGCGCGCGATCAGGTAACCGCCTTTTATTTGGCTCAAGAAGGTATTGAGGCGGTGCGCAGTATTCGTGACGGCAATGTACTCAAAGATTCACAGGGCGCCGGCATCAATCTTCTCGACGGTATTCCGACTGGTGTTCCGTTTGTTATTGATACTCGCACCAATCAAACGTGGACCACCTGTACCAATCAGCCGCTCAAGACCGACGGCGCATTTTACGGACATGGCGCAGGCCCCTGCACGACCACTGACCCCGGCTGGAATTCAACGTATTTTTACCGCACCCTCACTGCTGCCTTTGTTGCAGGAACGACCGATGAGATACGACTCACCGTAACTGTTTCGTGGGTCTCTGGCGGATTTAAGTCTCGTTCGGTCAGTATTTCAGAAAATCTCTATCGTTGGGTCAACGATGGTACTGGCGCCATAAACTAATATGCACCCTCTTCGCTCTCAAAAAGGATTCACTTTGCTCCTCGCCGCCCTGGTCTCAACGATAGTGCTTGCACTGGGTGCTGCTATCTACGGTCTGGTGGTAAAAGAGCTTGCGCTTTCTTCGCTGGGACGTGATTCGCAGTTTGCATTTTTTGCCGCAGACACTGGCGCAGAATGCGCCCTGTACTGGGATATTCGTCACAATTATTTTGATACGGTGGCGCCGGTGGGTGTTGTTGCCCCCGACCCCCGCTGTGCCGAACAATCTTTTGTCGCTACGGGGCGCTCGACCAGCTATCCCTACACTATGGCTTTTCAGATTGATGCAGGCGGGTACTGCACTAACGTGAGCGTCATGAAATGCGATGGCCCCATAACCACTGATGGCACCTGCTCACCAGTCGTGCCCGCACAAATTCATACGCTTATCCACGCGGATGGCTACAGCGCCTCCTGTGCTACCTTAACTACCAAGGCCCGCGTGTTGCAGCGCTCGGTCGAGCTCCGCTACTAGAGTTTCTGTGGGTGCGGTATGATGCGGGCATGATTCCGCAGAAGATTCGCGAGCGCTATACACACCTCGTGCAGGTGATAAATAAATACCGTGTCGCGTACCACGTCTACGACAGGGAAGAGATTTCTCAGGCGGCGCTTGATTCCCTCAAGCATGAATTGGTAGAAATAGAGGCGCGCTATCCTGAGATACTTGCGCCCGATAGCCCGTCGCAGCGCGTTGCGGGGGAGCCACTGCCGGGCTTTAAGAAGGTTAGGCACACCGTAGCGCAATGGTCTTTCAATGATATTTTTGACGAAGAAGAGGCACGGGAGTTTGATACGCGCATCAAGCGTTTTCTCAAGGAGGCGTATCCGGCCGCACAGCCATCGTATGCGTGTGAACTAAAAATAGATGGTCTCAAGATAGTGCTTACCTATAAAAAAGGAATATTAGAAACAGCCGCCACGCGGGGGAATGGTGAAGTGGGGGAGGATGTCACGCACAATATTCGTACCATAGAATCGGTTCCTCTCGCACTCGCGCGCCCCATCGATATTATTGTCGAGGGCGAAGTGTGGATGAGTACCGCCGGCTTAGAGAAATTAAACGTACAACAGCGTGCCCGTGGTGAACAAGAGTTTGCAAACCCGCGTAACGCTGCAGCTGGCGCAGTGCGCCAACTTGACCCACATATCGCTGCTTCGCGTCCGCTCGACATGTATATCTATGATGTGGCTCAGACCAGCGAATCATTTCCAGAAACACAAATAGCCGAGCTCGATTATTTGCGTGAACTTGGGTTTAAGGTAAACCCGCACCATGCGTATGCCGCCTCTATTGAAGAAGCTATTTCTTTTTGGGACACGTGGAAGAAAAAGGGGAGGCACCAAGAGTACTGGATAGACGGTATTGTTCTCAAGGTAAATGAGCGAACATATGAAGAAGCGCTTGGGTACACCGGCAAGGCGCCCCGTTTTGCTGTTGCGTTTAAGTTTCCAGCGGAGCAAGCGACAACTATTGTCGAAGATATTCAGCTCCAAGTGGGGCGCACCGGTGTTCTCACGCCAGTCGCGCATTTACGACCTGTCCATATTGCCGGGACAACTGTCTCTCGTGCGACACTCCACAACGAAGATGAAATTGCGCGGTTGGATGTACGCATCGGGGACACGGTGGTACTCGAAAAAGCAGGAGACGTCATTCCCGACATTGTGAGTGTGGTAAAAGATTTGCGCCCACGCAGCGCACAGCCATACGTGTGGCCCACACGTGTCTCGGTGTGTGGCGGCGACGGGCGCATCGAACGTATTCCAGGCGCAGCTGCATGGCGGTGTGTCAATCCCGATTCTCCCGAGCGTCGCAAACGCGCCTTTGCGTATTTTATTGGCAAGAGCGCTCTCGATATAGTGGGATTGGGAAAAGAAACTGCCGCTCTCCTTATCGAAGAGGGCCTGGTACAAACCTTTGACGAACTCTTTGAGTTGGAAGAGGGGGATTTGCTTCAGTTGCCGAAGTTTGCCGAGGTCAAAGCAAAAAAAGTAATCGACGCTATTCGTACGGCACAAAACAACGTGTCCCTTGAGCGACTAATTACCGCACTTTCGATTCCGCAGGTAGGCGAGGAGACTGCGCGCGATGTTGCGCGCCACTTCGGCTCTATCGAGGCGCTTCGTGCGGCGCAGATATCCGATTTGCAACACATTAATGGCATTGGGGATGTTGTGGCTCGCGCACTGCACACGTGGTTTGCCGACAAACACAACGCTTCTTATTTGGACGCACTCCTCACGCACCTAAAAGTCAAAGCTCCCGAAAAAAATGCCGATACGCGTTTTGCAGGAAAGACGTTTGTATTTACCGGCACGCTCGTGCACATGAGTAGAGAAGAAGGCGAGAAAAAAGTTCGCGAGCGGGGAGGCAAGGTAGCAGGTTCGGTTTCCCAAAAGACGGATTACGTGGTTGCCGGCGAACATGCGGGTTCCAAGCTTGAGAGGGCTCGGGAGCTTGGGGTGCGGGTTTTGTCAGAAGATGAGTTTGCGCGTATGATAGCGTCATGAGTGAAACGCCGCCTATCGATATTCGTGCCCTTGCACAACTTGCACGCCTAGAACTTTCGGAGACCGAGGTTCAAAAGCTTGAAGCAGAAATCCCGGGCATTTTGGACCTTGTCGCACAGATTACCGAGGTCTCCGCGGATATGCCAAAGGCGGTTTCTCCCGCGCACCGCAATGTTATGCGAGCAGATGATGGTGCACATGAGACAGGAACATATACCGAAACGCTTCTTGCGGCTGCGCCAGCACGAGTAGGGAATCAGGTAGAGGTTAAACAGGTGGTCAGTCGTTCAAAATCATCGCACTAGTTTATGATTGATCTCTCCACACTCACCATTGCACAGGCGCGCACTGCACTTGATGCTCGAGAATACTCTGCTCTCGAGCTCACCAATGCCTACCTCGACGCTATCGCCAAAAAAGACGGAGAGATACACGCGTATCTTGAAGTGTGGGCCGATTCTGCTCGCGCAGAGGCGCAGCATGCTGACACCCTGATTGCACAGGGTCTGCAGCAGGCGCTCACCGGAATTCCCCTCGCGATTAAAGATAATATTTTGATAGAAGGACGTATCGCGAGCTCGGCATCGAAGATGCTGGAACATTATCGCGCCAGCTACGACGCAACAGTGATTCGTAAACTCAGGGCGCAGGGAGCAGTCTTTCTTGGTCGCACCAACATGGATGAATTTGCAATGGGAAGTTCTACCGAAAATTCTGCGTTTGGTGTTACGAAAAATCCCCTAGATACAACTCGCGTACCCGGAGGATCGTCGGGGGGGTCTGCCGCTGCGGTTGCCGCGCACATGGCACTTGCTGCGCTTGGGAGTGACACGGGAGGTTCCATACGCCAGCCAGCGTCACACTGTGGCTTGGCAGGACTCAAGCCTACCTATGGCGCGGTGTCTCGTTTTGGGCTCATGCCGATGGGTAGTAGCTTGGATCAAATAGGGCCGCTCACCAAAAACATAGCAGACACCAAAATTGTTTTTGATGCGATTCGCGGCCATGATGCGAGCGATAGCACATCGACACCTGATGGATTTTATACACTACGCCCAGTGCACAAGCGTATTGGCGTTCCTCGCGCTTTTCTCTCGGGAGGCATAGACCCCGATGTGTTGCAGGTATTTGAAGACACTCTCGCACGACTCGTCGCGCACGGATATGAATTGGTAGATATTGAGATGCCAAACTTGCCGCACGCGTTGCCGGTGTATTACGTGGTGTGCCCCGCGGAAGTGTCCACCAATCTTTCTCGCTACGACGGCATTCGCTACGGACTCTCGGTGGCGGCCGACGATATAAAAGAGGTATACACAAAAACGCGTGCCGCTGGATTTGGTCCCGAGGTGCGTCGCCGTATTATTCTTGGCACCTTCGTTCTTTCGTCTGGGTATGCTGATGCATACTACCGCAAAGCACGAGCCGTACGTGAATTAATTCGAAAAGATTTTGAGCATGCGTTTGAGACAGTGGATGCGGTAGCACTCCCCACAGCACCTAACCCTGCGTTTAAGATAGGGGAGAAGACCAACGACCCGCTCGCCATGTATCTGGAAGATATCTTTAGTGTTACTGCCAACCTTGCCGGTGTTCCTGGGATATCCGTTCGTGCAGGAACTGTGGCGCGTGAAGGGGTTGCACTCCCGGTAGGTTTTCAGCTTCTTGGTGCGCATGGCGCCGAAGATACCCTGTTTACTATAGGCGCCCTTGCCGAACGCGCGTAGTATACTGTTCTCCATGAGTACCGATGGCTCGATTGCGGGCACTGCGGGATACTTGCTCTGGTATCTCGGAGAGCTCATTTTTAAATGGATACCCGGTGTTACTGTTTCGCTCGCCACCTCGCAGGGAGGCGATGATGTTGCCGTGGCACCTGTGCCAGTGATTACGCACGCCGTCACTACCGGTGACATTGTAGATTTTTTGCACATTACTGCCGACCCAGATTTATATATGCGCATCGTGGATATGTGGCGCGGATTTGTTGCTATATCCACATTTCTCTCTCTTCTCTTCGGCGCCTTCTTTATCTACTGTTTTATCCGTATCGTGCAGCATCGCAGGGGACACGCCCGACACATAGAGCATCTGCAGCATACGATTTTGCATGCGGACGTCCCCAAAACACATCTGCGCTGGGACAGGATACAAGAACAGATAATTTCTGAGGATCACCAGTCATGGCGGCTCGCCATTCTGGAGGCAGATATCATGCTGGGCGAGCTTCTTGATAAGCTCGGGTATCGAGGAGAAACCATGGCCGACAAAATGCGTACTGTCGAGCGGGGTGATTTTCGCTCGATAGATATGGCGTGGGAAGCGCATAAGGTGCGTAACAAAGTTGCGCACGAAGGCGCAGGGCTCGCGCTTTCGCATCGCGAAGCAAAGCGTGTGATTGATTTGTACGGCACTGTGTTTCGTGAATTTGATTTTGTTGCGTAAGATTTTGGAAATTGAGTTCGATACTGTATACTCTCGCGCAGCGGGGTGGAGCAGTAGTAGCTCGTCAGGCTCATAACCTGAAGGTCGTGGGTGCAATTCCCACCCCCGCAACACGTAACGAAAAGACGCCGCAAGGCGTCTTTTCGCGTGTTGCGGGGAGCAGGAGTGCGGGGCACTCCTGCGTGTGGGAATTGCAGGATTGCGCGTGGGGCCCGCGAGCACGCGGGACAGCGCAATCCCGGCTTTACTGCTTCTGGAGTGGCGACTACAGAAGCAGTAAAGAATTCCCACCCTCTTGCGATAAGACTAGCGAATTTTTTTGGCAGTTGGTAGAGTGCCGGCAGTTCGGCCTATGTATGGCATGTCGCCATGGGGCCGCTAGAAGGAGAGAGTACGATGAAAAAGTTCTTGTTTACTCTGTGTGCGCTCAGCGCACTCACTGCCTCGTCGGCTTCGATCGCTCACGATCGTTACCGGGGGCACCACGAATGGCGTGGTCATCAGTATCACGATCCGTATCGGCACAACCGTCGTCAGTACTATGGAGGCGGAGGGTACTATGTGGTTCCACAGCCGCCGGTGCAGCAGTGGCTCTACTGCGACCCGTACACACAAGGGGTGCTGCAGTGCGGACCGAACGGCTGCTACTGTGTGAAATGGTGGTAGTCTCACGAAGACCGCCAGAGAGACTTCGTCGCTTCGAGTGACGAAGTCTTTTCTATGCTATCTATCACTCAAGGTCCCCAAAAGTACTTGCACTACTACTGCGAGCACGAATAGGCCGATTCCCATACCGAGTAGTGCCCAGTCTCCGTAGAGCAGTGCGCGGCCTATTGAGTAGGTGAGAAATATACCCGTCGCAGGCCACAGGACGAGAGTATTAAACCCCAGTATTTTGTTCCACATAGCACTAGTATGCGGTATCGGGGCTTGTTTGTGGAGCCCGGGATAAAAATAGTGTATTCTCTTCCTACAGTGCACATGTCGGGGTAGCTCAGTTGGTTAGAGCGAGCGTTTCATAAGCGCTAGGTCGCGAGTTCAAATCTCGCCCCCGACACATTGAAATACGGGCAGAAACAGGGTATTGTATGCGGGTTCGCAAGTCGTTTTCTCGCTTGCAGCCGTAAGCAAAGCTTTCGGCCGCGGCGTTCGGACGAAACGAATGTAAACATTCGTTTCAGTCCTCACTTGCGGCCGTAGCTCAACTGGTTAGAGCACCCGCCTGTCACGCGGGAGGTTACCGGTTCAAGTCCGGCCGGCCGCGCAGAGCAAAAATCGCCGAAGGGCGATTTTTGTTATAATCTAGTGCGTGGAAAAGGTAATGCATCTAAAACACGTTCCCGAAGAAGATACTCGGGTACAGGAGGAGCGCCTGCGTCGCCGGGGACAGAGTTCCGGCCTTGCGGGGGTGTTCGGTAGCTCGGGACTAAGCACGCACGATGCCCTAGTGGATCGCATTGCTTATCTACGTGAACAAAACATTCGTTCCCGCGAATATTTGGCCAAACTTGATCCAAGCGACCTAGAGCACAAAGCAGTGTTGGAAGAGATAGACAGAAAAGAGAAACTTCTCATCGAGCTCGATGCGGAGAAAGGGAATGGGCTAATAGCAGATTTTAAGTATCTTGCGAAGGATCTGGCTGCATATTTCAGTAGACCTTTTGCCGACCCAGAGAAGACTGCATTTGTTCGAGAACGTCTCCGTGAACTATTTCTTTGTCCTGAAGTGGCAGAAAAAATGGAAAACTTGTTTGGCGAGGGGTTAGGTAACTTTACCCCTGCCGCCGTGATGGAGAAGGTTCAGAGCGGAGAGTTAGATGTCGACACGATGCTCGTCATTGCAAGAAAGAACGGAGAGCTGACCAAATACGACGCAGAAAAATTCCACGAATTATGTGAAGGATTCCGTAATGAATTTAAGGATGCCGTAATACATGCTGTGCGTGAAGAAAAGCTTCCACCAGATACACTCAGTAATCTCGCACGAGTTGACTCCGTGCACTTCCAGTTCCGCGACACCATGGATATGGTTGCGTATTCGGCTGAAGGCTCCGCTGGAGCACATGGCAGCATTAATGCAAGCGGAATGAACCTGAGAAGACCCGAGCGATTACGTCATACCGTATTTCACGAGTTAATGCACGAAATTGCCGGAAAGACACTTAGTTTAAGAATAACATCTGACGAGAAGCGGGGCGATACACATGATGTAAACACAGAACGCTCCGGACTGGTTTTCTCGGGGTCTAGGCACGGGATGTGGATTAACGAGGCCTTGACCGAAAAGCTGGCCTTAATGCTTAGTGGATATCAGAGCGATAACTCCGAACAATATGAAGGGTCTCCATTTTATCAAGATGAACGACGGGAGGTTGACCGCTTGCTAGATTTTGCGGAGAGTCGTAAAGATGAGCTGTGGGCGACAATGCTCAAGGCATATTTCGAAAATGTCCGTAGTGATCAACAGTCAATGGGAAAAGCAAAAGGCTTTGCGGAACTTGTACAGAAGATTAA
>JBDKGA010000034.1:0-18664 GCA_039798465.1 Candidatus Parcubacteria bacterium
TGTCGGCGGAAGCACAATGTCGGTCACCGTGTTGTTTGTACCCGCGTTTAGTGTCAACGTAGTTGAAACCGCTCCCGAATCACGCGCTTCGGCGTCTCTCGAAGAAAGGGTAAACGTGTACACACCGCGCTCTAGACCTGTTATGTCTGTCTTAAAGCTTCCCGACTGAGTCGCCTGCGTAGTAGCTGATACTGTTCCGTCACGCAAAATTCGTACAGTGCCATTTGGCGAGGTCCACCCTGCGAGCGTGACATTTGATTTATAGAGAACGGCGCTGCCGCCGGGATAGGGGCCGACTCCGCCGCTGCCTGAAGATCCCCCGCCACCACCATCTCCCGATGTATTGCTAGAGGGAGTAGGCTTGAGAGTAAAGCTAATAACATAGTCGTCGGTATTTACTGCGCCTTGTACCGCATCACATCGTACATAGTATGTGTACGTGGTTCCATTTGATAAACCGGTAACAGTCGTAGTAAACACCATATCGAAGCCCGACGCAGTGAGTGCGCCCGTCATAGATGCATACGGGGTGTTTGGTACGGTTGAATATCTACACCGCGCCGGTAAGTTTGTCTGCAAAAATAATTCAACACTTGGACTGTTTGCTTCGATAGTACCCGCGGGGAGCCCGCCAGAGCGGGTCGGTGGAACGGCTATAGGAACCGAACTAACTGCAATGGGGCGCACAATGGCTATCATCGCAGTCCCCTGATCAATGCGATTCCCCACCGCGTCTTGTGTCTCGATGCCAATCCGATATGAGCCCGCGACCGAATAATTCGTAATAGTAGAACTACCGACCGCACCAAAAGCCGCGCCCTGGCCAAGAATAATACGAACACGTTCTCCCGCACTGAGACCGCTAGAAGAATTGAGAACAAATCGTATCGAGCCATGTGTGCCGGTAGTCACATACACGCCATGCTCTGTAGGACTTTCTACCGAAGCGAGAGCATGCTCGGAAAATATCATGCCGGGCGCACTCGCAAAATCAACATCTGTGTACGTAAACGCGGGGTGAATAGTAAAACGACCGTCTTGAGGAGTAACAACAATCTGCCCATTCGGCGGAAGCGCATGCGTGAGTGTAAATTCTATCGTGTGAGTAGACGTTGCACTGGGTGCAGAATTAGTAATCGTATCGCGCACAAACGTGAGCGAAGACGCGTGCGCCGACAGCGGAAGCACAGCTATGACGCAGAGAATGGTGCGAAAAAAAGCGTACACCTCTCAAGTATAACTCAACGCTCGCCTAGCGATTGCGTAAATCGATTGCAAATGGGGAACGAGATTTTGGTGCATTCCGTTGCATGTCGAGATAAAAATTTGCCGCAACAAGGATAAACAGTGCAATACTCATGAGAAAGCTCAATAAGCCCCACGGAGCAGCAGTATCAATCGCACTACGCGTTGGTGCGGCCTGTAGCTCAGCCTCACGCTGCGTAAGCGCATTCTCTTTCTCCTGGAGCGCTTGGGCGAGCGTATTATCAGGATTGGAGGGTACTTGTGCCGAAATACTGACAGTGGCGCTTGCGAGCATACTCGCCTCTTGTGCAATCATTCCAGCACCATTCCATGACGCAAGACCGAAGCCGGCGAGCGCGACACCGAGACCCAAAAGAGCAAGCTCACGTCGCACTCTGGTTTTACGAGCACGAGAAGCCATACACGTGTTTACGCAAAAATCACAAACAATACTGCGAGAAAGAGTAGAGCAAATACAAAAAGCGAGAGCGAGAGCATCATAAGACGCGAAGCAGCCCGCTCACGACGAGAGGCAACATGATCCGCAGCGCGTGTAGACGATGCGCCCATAGCGCGCAACGTGCGGCGAACATAAGAACGTACTGCGAAGAACAGCCCGAGGACCGCCGCGAGCAACACCCCACCAACTACAAGAATCGGTTTAAGGGGAAGTACCCAAAATGAGGTGGCGCCGGAAATTGTTTTACGACCATCTTCTCCATATACCAGACTTGTCACCGCCTGATAGCGACCGAACGCAAAACCATCGTACGTCCACTGGCTCGCGTAGGCACGCTCCGAGCCAGGAAAGACAGGAGCACCTTCATCGTTTACGGTAATCGAGCCGATTTTTTTGCCAAACATGTCACTCACATCAATAATGCCGTGCGGTCGAACAAGGACATTGCTGCGATTCGCAACTTTTACACTAAACAAAACTTCAGGGACACTGTAGACGAGTTTATCTGTCGCAAACTCACGGAGCTGAGCATCTTCTATTACATCCCCTGCTATCTTGAGTGAAATAACGGTTCCCACGCGATATCCGATAGCGGCACCGTTTTCATCAAGCTGAGACGCGCCTACTTCAAAAAATACGCCGCCAAAGTGAGCGCCAGGTGTTGCCGAGAGAGGTACGCGCACTGTCAGAGGTACTGAGCGAACTTCTTTCGGCTTTAGTGTGACTGATTTCTGCGAAAGAGTAATCCAGGTACTGAGTTCATATTCCGTCTTCTCTCCTTCGCTAGTGAAAATAGGCTTACCCTGATCGTCGAGACCCTTGATGTCTTGGGCGGTTATAGAAAGTGTTTTCTCTGTCTCGCCAAGGTTTGTAACCTTGAGACTAAATGCATAGTCCTGCCCAGGTCGCGCCCCATCTTCGATGACGGCCGGGGTTATTTGGAGACCTTCCCCAGTCTGCGCGAAGACTACCCCAGGGAGGACGGTCAGTATCACACCTGCGATGAGTCCTCGGAGTATCTGATATCTCATATGGTGCTTATATTCAATAGTATTTTTGCTTACAACACAACCCCCTTGCGTGAATGCGGGGGCTGTGTTGCAAAAAGGGCATAGCCCTAGAAGGTTGGTGTCGCTACGTACGTAAGGATGTTGGTGTAGTCGGTTCCCGCTTCCTGGAGTGTACCGATTTGAATTTCATACCCAACACGTGCCTTGCCTTTGTCTTGTGTAAGACCATCAGACGGGCCTGTGTGTGAGAACACCTGTCGAGGATTGTGAATGTTTCCTGCAAACTTTGTTCCCGTAAATTCTCCCGAGTTCAAATCGGTATCATCGCTCGTTACACCCATATGGCCATACGTCCAGGGCTGATCAAGTGTATTGCTTGGCGGTGTCCAAATCACTGGCGCTGTAGTACTTGCTCCATCTATAAAGAGATCGATGGTTGCACCTGTCGCAGAAGTGAGTGGCTGGTTTTCCTGTACTGTCACGACGAAGCCGTTGCGCGCGTTTGTTTCTACGGCCAATTCTTGACCGAGAAACTTAGGGACACCTGGCGTGAGAGTCTCAAACTGAAGAGCTGTTGCAGAGGTGGTGGTAGAAGTGGTGGTGCCATTGATGGTGGATCCGTTTGCAAGACCCGTAACGGTAAATGTAAATCGAGTATCGACAGAAGCGGTAACGGTTACGTTTTGAAGAACCGCAACACGAGTCTCACCGCCATCTGCCCAGGAGCCGCCGATGAGGATGCGGTAGGAACTTGCGACAGACGGATTCGTAATAAGGTTTGTGCTGCCTGCACCAAGAGTGATTGTTTTCGCACCAGCAGTAACCGCGTTTGACGGACATACAGTAAATGTAATGTTTTCATCGGTGCCTCCGTTGTAGTTACCGGTCGGATAGACATTGTTACCAGATCCTGGGCACGCACCCACGTTGGCAACAACGGTCATGCCCGTGGCTGTAATGTCTGTTGTAGTGGCCGTGGAAAATGATTGCGAGAAGAGACTGGTGAGTGGGTCGAATTGAATCTTGATGGTCTGCCCAGCGGTGGCGCCAGAAGAGGTAGTGAAGGCAATCACGTGACGAGAGAGGGCGCTGAGATTTGAGTCGGAAAGAGTGTCGCTCACGAGGGTGAGCTGCGCTGCGTGAGCGGAACGCAAAACGAGAGGGAGTCCAGTGGCCCAGAGAACAAGAGCCAGTGCCAAAATGGCGGCGAGCGGAGAAGCGAGGAAGTGTGCTGTCGGACTCTTTCGGGCAAAATAGGTACTCATAGATGTTTATTCCCTCGTCGAATTGATGTTTATTCCCTCGTCGAATTGATGATAAAGATATAGTAATGGCTACGGTGTGAATTATAGCCCTTATTCTCAAGTAAAAGACGCGTACCCTAGACATCGTGTGGATAACTTGGTCTGACATCAAACCCACGTGTACGTTAGCTATTGGTCTTGCTGACCAATATAAAAATATGGCTCTACAAATTGTTATTTTCTATACGCTCTTCTTCAATGCGTACGTCTGATATTTGAAATGTCCGACTCGAAACAAGAGCAGAGCGTACATATACGACACTACCCCACAGCGCGACGAGCATAAGAGCAATGAATACAAAGAACAGTTTGTATTTCAATAAAAATCCGATGAATGAAAGTGGCGCGTAGGCAGGACGAGGCTGAGTGGCAGTTATCTCCCCCTGCTGCATCTGCGTACCCGTCGCGCGGCGCAAATCAACTACCCCTTCCCGCAGGGGTTCCATCAAAACGGCAAGGCTAGCTGTTGGTTGAGTTGTTGGTGCATGCATCGTACCCAGTCGCTCGCGCTCAAGCGAAAGTGCGCGGCGCACATAGCGACGAATAAACCAGACAATAATGAGCACAAAACCAGCGATGACTGCGAGTGCGGTAGCAAGCGGTACTGTCGGTACTACCCAAAAATACGTGATGGCGGACAGGTTGCGCTTATCACCATCACCAAACGCAAGCGTTACGACGGCACTGTATCTGCCAATGTCCGCAAGACTACCCTCCCCTGCCCATGCAAAGGTAAAACGACGAGTGCTCTGCGGCAAAACATTTCCAAAGTGTCGTTCTTGGTTCACGGCAAGCTCTCCGCGCTTTTTGCCCCACATGTTGTAAATCACAATATCTCCTTGTGGCTTCAAGTGTGTGTTCCCGGTGTTTTCAAATCGCAAAAGAAAATTTGCGTCGGCAGTATCATACACAGACTGTTCGGTACGAAATTCGCGGATGCGACCACTCTCTATCGCTTCACCACGGAGTCGAACAAAAATAAGCGACGATACATAGCTCGATATTTGCATAGTGGGGCCAGTGATTTCTCCGGTACCTGGCTGCGTTCCAACCAATATCGCCGCATAGTGGCCACCGGGTTCTGCGTTTTGTGGAACCTGTACCGTAAATGGGACACTGCCACTTTCGCCTGCTGGGATGGTCACCGAGGTGCTCGCCATTACAATCCAGCTCGCAAGCGAATACCCAGTAGGGCCAGTTGGTGCGCCAAGCTGTACGCGCGGGATAAATGTTCCCACCCCTTCTTCACCAGTCGCTTCAAAATCAAGTACCGTTGCGTAGTACGTTACGTCGCGTTTGTTTGTATTGGTAACTTTGAGAGCACTAGACCATGTCTCTCCCGGGCCGATAGTGAGCTGAATGAGAGGGGGCGAAACAGTAACTGCAAGTGCTTCTTGTGCGCGCGCTGCAACGGGTAGCGCGCACGCTGCGATGCATGTCAGAACCACGAGACGCACGAAGGTGCTCATATTAGCGTCGCTTGAGATCAATAACGTGACTTTCAGTGACGGTCTGTTCTGGCGCCCGACGCGAGAGGTTTTTGAGGTCGATGGTACCCGACGAGGCTGTATATGTCGGCACGGGTGCTTGTGGAGGTGTCACAGAGACAGTAGGCGCAACTATTTCACGCTGTACCGGCAAATGCTCGCCCCGCTTAAGGCGTTTTACATAAGAAAACGGAAACGCCGCACCTCTGCCTACCGCACGTACCAGGCTGCCAAGCGGTATGCGTGGAGCGCGGCGTGTGTGCGGCGTGTTTGACGATACGCTCGGTACGGCCACAGCAGCAGATACTGCGGCGACAGGAACACCATGCAAGCGCGCATGACGCAATTCAATCATGCGGTGGAAGTAAAACGCAGCGAATATCGCGCCTGCGAGTCCTAATATAAAGAATGCGAGCAGCTGTTTCCACGGCACTATCCAGAAAAAGATAGTATCTTGCACGCTCGCCGTCTGGCTTTTGCCGTAATACACCGTGAGCAACGCCTTGTACTGCCCAAAACCTTCGGCGGCTGCCCATACGGAAGCGAGCTGTGCCATTTGGTCTGGCGAAACCGCTTTGCCATCTTTATTTACATCAACAGATGCTACTTCTTGGCCTTTTCTATCGTACACACGAATCTCGCCGCGCGGTTGCAGCTCCTGATTACCAATATTTTCGAGCAAATAATCGAAGCGCACATCGTCGCCGGCGAGGAAGAACTTACCGGTGGTAAATTTCCCCAGCTGCAAAACCTCCTTTGTGTCCTCTTGTACCTCCACATTGACCGCTACTGTTGCAAGAGGACCAGCTGCCTCTGCTTCCGCGCGAGTGGTACCTTGTGAGAATGAGATTTGTGCATGATATACGCCGGTAATCGCATTCATGTTTACATGAATAATAAACGGAACCTCTTTTTGTTCGCCTGGCTCTAGTTCTATGACACCGCGCGAAAGTTCTATCCAATTTGCGAGTGAGTCATCTAAATCGAGGGATGATTGGGCAGCGGCAAACGCTTGCTCACCATCTTCTGGTTTTACATTGTTAACCCCCGGATATAGTGTAAGAAGATGATCGGCGGTATTTGTGACAGTGATGGTTTCCTTTAAGACGTCGCGCGGTTTTGCTTTTGCATCAATGACAACAGGCGTAACGGTGAGCTTGTCTGAAGAAAGCGCCTGCGCAACAAATGGAAACAAACAGGCAAGTAGCAAAAATATCACAGCCTGTTGTAGGCGACGCATATAGCTATAGGATAACAGATTAGTGGTAGGCATATATACACAGCTAGAATACCGGCACAACAATATAGACAATACTACTGCTGTACTGTCCCGCTTCTTGTAAATCACGTGCTTCTACGCGATACACCATATTGGTAGTGCGGTCATTGGCCGGGCCTGCGCTGTACGCAACCTCATCGGCACTCGCCGTAAATGCGGCGTAGGTGTCGTTGGGAGCAAAACGTGCAGAACCACCCAAAAGCACATCGTCTCCCGCGTGATATCCGTAGCAGCCACTGTCGGCAACACACCCACTGGTCCACGCAGAGGGAGAGGCATTGGTTCCTGCGACCGGGTCTATTTCACTCCCCGCCGCATCAAGAAGCCCTTGTCTCTGAAACGCATAAATACGGTACCCAGAATTAGCGTTGGTGGAAACGGTGATTTGCTGAGCTGCCGTAATCGGCGTACCGAGTGGTAGTGCGCCAAAGTGCACGCCAGTCGCAGTAGTGTCTATGTCAGTTGTCACTCCTTCTACCGCAGTCGAGGAGGCAACGCCACTTATGGCAGCAGAAAGTGTAGTGCCCCCTGTGGCCAAGCTCGGATAGCTCGCACCACTTTTGAGCGGAACACTCGTGCTGGCCATGGCATTTACGAGCCGGAAAAAATAGGTGGTATTTGGTGGTGCACCCGACTGCACGACGGTAAATTCGTATTCGGTTGCGGCACTTCTTTGGTGCGTGAAGCTAGAAACACTCGCGCCGGATTCGTTGTGTGTGCCGCACCCGCTCCCGACACTCGCAACACAAGAATCTGCATCGGAAAGTAAACCAGTGGTGATGACGCCATTATCGCTACCGCCACCATCGGCATAACACCAGAGCGAACTGCCGGTGCAGCTTCCCTGCTCTACTACCCACAAAGCACCTGTCGAGAAATCAGACGAGGTTGAGTATTGTAAAAAAAATTTTGCCCCCGCTGCACCAATGTCTGCTATTTCATTCACGGTAATACGGAGCTTGAGCGTATCGCCGTTGTTTATATTGAGCGGAGAAAAATTTTCTGCCCCGAGCGGCGTAGCCGGCGTTTCGCTTGAGTAATCACTGTACCAGCGCCATTGTTGTGATTCGGGCGTAAAGCTATCGAAATAGAGAAACCCCGCAGCAAGTGCAAAATTGGTACTCGCCGATTCACCAGTCGCTGTTTGTGATCCGCTCCAAAACGCAGAAAACCCAGTAGACGAACCAAATCCGCCAAACGCGTCAATAATCGGATTTTTTGCAAGAAAACTAGTACTAAAAATATCCGCAGCAAACGTAAGCGTCGGAAACAAGCCCGCAATAATCAGACTCGCGCCTATCCACGACACGGTGCGCGAAAAAATCATACGCTATTGATCGAGCGCGATCGGCGCAACTTCGATGAGCATGTTGGTTGTCGGGCGGTACAAGATTGCGCGGCCCGCTTTCGGGTACATAAGCACCGCATCACCGAGCTGAGCGTTTGCAAAAAATGCCTGCCCGCGCAGTGGTGCCAAATCACTCACCGTCGCGACGGTTGGTGTTTCTGCAGGGACCAACATAAGCTTGGCGACAGCTTCAGCAACATCGGTGCGAACTCCACTGGCAGTGCCGGTTCCTGTGCTAGAAACCGAAGTCACGGGAGAAGAAGAGCGGAGGAGTGCACCAATACCCACCACCACAACGAGCGTCGCCACAAGAGCAAGAAGTGCCCACAAGAGCGTACGACGCGGAAGGCGCGATTGTTTTGGAGACTCACGCGACTCTTTGGGCGGCGGAGGAATTACTGGCTGCGGTGCAGATTGCTGCACCGGCTGCACGCGCGAGAGTCGTATGACTGAACCATGTCCCGAGGTGTGATCCATACTTTAACGCGCAGCGCTTTGAATACGTTGCACAATGCTCGAAGTATCTTTGAGATTTTCCCAGAATAAAATCTGGCTCTTTGCTATGTGTAGAGTATCTTCGGGGCCGTGCAATTCACCACCAAGCTTTATGAGATTGATAGAGGAATCGCTGCGCTCTAAGTCCCCTGCCGTGCGCAAGTAGTACACCGTAGAGAGTGCGACATACTCAGTGCTTTCGTTGGCTAATTTACCAAAATATACTTGGCCATTGCCCAGAAATACTGCCTGCCATTTGTCTATTGGTACCTGTGGGAATGTTTGGCTCGGCAAGAGCCCCGCGGTCCACGCGCCAGCAAGCAATACCAAAAGCCCGACCAACCAAAAAACAAATGCCTTGATACTGCGTTCGAGAATGTAGTCGAGCATAGCTATAGTTGTGTGCGATTAATCGTAATCTCGGTCAGCCCCGTTATCGGGGTCCAAGCACCGCGCTCTCCCTGTGAACCGACGAGCAAATAGTACGTCCCGTTTGAAAGCGAAGACGGTAAATCGCTAATGTCGTAGGAGAACGACTTATTTTCGCACGGGAATGCCTTGTTGAGTATGTAGGAGCGTGGATCACGTGCGTAATCGTCTTGGTTGCGGAACAAAAGAACGACAAAATACGCATCATCACATGCGCCGCCAATACGCATGGTACCGGTAGTGTTGTCTATCTCGGGCGTCACCGCTACAGCAACATCTTCGGCATGCTCCTTGCCATCAGGGGTTTTTACTGTGCGTTTTGTTGCTAATTTTTTCCCGGTCATAGCAAACGTGTATTCAGGCTTGGGCGCCAAATCTTCTTCGGAGAGCGCCGGCACTGCAGCGAGCGGCTCAACAATCGCCTCTTCCACTGGAACTTCGGCAACAACATCTTCGGCTACTACGTCGAGCGTTGTTTCGGTTTCGAGCGGCACAGGTTCTGGCTGCTCTTCTGCAGGAATAAGGATGTCTTCGGTTGTGGTCGCTGGTGATTCGATGGCGACTGTTGTTGTAGCGAGCTCTACCGGATCTTCGGTCCCCTGCAGCACGTCGATGGTAACGGTGTCTTGCGTATTGGTAGTATCTTGCACAACCACCTCTTCCAGAGAAGTGCCACCTTGCGGAGCTGGTTCCTCGGGAACTGAAGGTGCGGACTCTACTAACGATACCTCTGTGGGAGCAGGCGCAACCACTTCTTGTGTCAGGGCTTCTGACACAGCAGTTTCCTGCGCGAGCGCCACCTGCCCGAATGAGAGGGAGAAGATGAGTGAGAGGGTGAAGAAGTTTTTCATATTACAATGTATATATTAGCGGATAATTATTAAACATATGAAAGAGCGATATATGTTTTACGCGGCCGTGCTCGTGTTTGGCGCCGCAATTATTACTAGCCATTCGTCGATAGCGCGTGCGATTACGCCGACGGGTCCAGGACTGGAGGATGGAAGTGGAACGTATTTGGGACAGTTGCTGGGAACTAACTATGACGAAGGAGTGCAGCATATACATTATGTAATCTACGTCCCGAGCATTGATGGCATCGTGCAGCTTGACTCGAACGGACGTTTTGAGAATATTCCAGATCAAGTACTTTATGAGTTCCCCGGCTGCACTGGGAAAGCATACGTATACGCGAATCCAAATCAGCCCTGGATTAATCCTTGGATAGTAGCACCAAATGGTGGCAACACTTTCTACAAAGTGGCCTCCTCGACAATGGTCACTCAGGTTGAATCGGTGCAATCGAACCAACAAGATTGCCAGGACACTGGTGGAGTCACTTATAATCTCCATAGACTGCGCCCCGTTACCTTGCCCTTCGACCCCAACACCGTAACCTTGCCATACAAGATTACTCCCTAAGGGCTGTAAAATTGAGTACGAAAACCGCTGGCTCTGCCGGCGGTTTTCTTTTTTCTTTCCTTCCAATAAATTCGATGTGTTCATATATTAATTGTCAGTCTCTATGTATTGGCTTACGAGATCGATTGCGACTGCAGCTAAGGTTGTGCCGTTATTTCTCCACACTTGTGGCGAGAGCAATTGCGTGTTGGCGGGAATATCAGTAGCAAGTGTACCTTCAACTTTGTCTCCCGTGTTAAGGCGGGTAACACGGTAGCTAATGGAGCTGCCATTTGGCGGTGTATACAAGACGAGTTCATACATATCAGTACTGAGCGTATTGGCTGGAAAATTGGCTCCGAGATCTATCGTGGAGGCTGCGCCAGCAGCATCGTTATACATGATGCGCAAAGTAGTTTGGGCACTATCGGTGCCAACACCAATTATGTTAGTAAGGGTACTTGGATTGACATTGCCAATGACAGCGGCACTCCCATACAGGCCCACAAACATGCGTGCGTTTGCCACAGCCGCCGCATCGGAGATACCAAAGCGAGCCGTGTAAAAGAAACCTCCCAGTCCTGCAGCATTTCCGCGCCAAAACTGCAGCGCGTTGTGACGAGTGCCAGCACTACTCCCCGCAGTTGCCGCAGACACGAAAGCGAGCCGGCGCATCGTGGTAAACAAATTAGTGGTGGCCACGTTACGTGCAGTGGGCGTGCCTGTGTTAGTTACGCCAAAGTTTATATTACTCACCGTAGTGCCATTTCCCAGAGCGGTCCAGATAGATATTTTATTAAAGCCAATGAATGGTTGGAATGGTGTATCAACCCCGCTAGGACCAACCCATTTCGGCATCACGCGCCCCGCAATATCTTTCGCATATATATTGAGCTGCCCGCTTGCTGCAGCTCCTGTGTCTGTCGTCGTCGCAAGCTCAAGCACACCATTGCTCGACACCGCAAACATCGCGTTCCCTGTCGTCGAGGCGAATGTAAGCAAGTCGGTCGTTTGCGCCGACGAGGTTGCCTTGATGGTGAGGCCATTTGTGAGGAAGCTCCAGGCAAAGTTTGCAGTGCCGCCTAGTCCGCCATCGCTGCCACTGAGCTGCACTGCACCCGTCGAGCTTGCCGCTTGACCGCCGCAGGTGCGCCACAAGCCACCTGCGTAACAACGCCACAATCCACTGTTGCTGTTGTAGTACGATGCGCCATCGACCCCCGAAGGATCCCCTGCTGTGTTTTTGGTGTCTATCACAAAGAGCGTTGGCGTGCCGCCACCAGTACCAATGGTAGTACGATTGTTTATCGTATCGAGCGCAAACATTTGTGGGGTAGAAGTGGAACCGAGCGTGAGGCCGGCTGTCGCGGTGAGATTCGTACGAAGCGCGAGTGCGTTGGTAGAGGTGGATTGAATAGTGCGTGCCCACTGAGTAACCGTTTCGAGGAGTGTCGTCGAGGCACTGTTAAACGTTTGCAAACCAGTCCACACATTTGCGTTTGCAAGATTGAGCGAGAGTGTGCTGCCAGAAAGCTGGAGTGACGAGCCAATGGTCGTTGTTGCGAGCGCGCCGGTGCCGTTGCCGGTAAGGAGCGTGCCCGCTTGGATATTCTCCCACCCCGTACCGCCACGTGCTACCGAGAGAATACCGTTCCAAATGGTGGTAAACGTGTGCGTATTTGCGAGTGAGGTGATGGTGAGACCAATGTTGGTGTCGGTAGATGTAGCAAATGTTTGCGTGGCACCCGTCTGCCCCTGCCCCGCTGCACCAAGCGAAGTAATACCGCTCCCCGAACCCCCCGCGTCCACGCCACAGGTAAATTGTCCTGTCGCTGCATTCCACAAAAGTTTGTCGCCCGATGCCGAACAGGTAGAGAGACCAGCGCCCATAAACGAACTTGATACGTATAAGCGCGTCGAAGTAGCACCGGTAGCGACGAGTGATTGTGCAAAAGCGTTGGTCGAAGTTGCATTAGTAGTCGTTGCGAATGCGGCAGCAATACGTGTGGCGGAAGTGGATGCGAGTGTTGTGTCCCCTGCGGTCGAAGTAAGTGAGCCGCCCACCACCACGTTGCCTGCGCCATCAATCGTCGTCGTTGCACTACCGCCAAAGTATGCGCGGTATGAAGAGATAACGGTTGTCGAAGAATTATTAAATGTCTGCAAACCGCTCCACACGTTTGCATTTGCAAGATTGAGCGAGAGTGTGCTGCCAGAAATCTGGAGTGAAGAGCCGATGCTTGTCGTCGCCACCGCCCCACTCCCATTACCCGTAAGCAATGTGCCTGATTGGATATTTGCCCAGCCCGTACCGCCATTTGCAACAGAGAGAATGCCCGTCACATCACTTGCCAAATTAACGAGTGCGGTAGACACGACACCAGCAGTTGCTTTGAGGATACCCGAAAGATTACCAACAGAGAGTGAGCCAAAGAAGCCTTGTGTGGAGGATGCGTAGCCTGAAGAAATGCCAGTCGTCGAAGCATATGATGCAGAAAGTCCGCCATTGAAATCAATCTTGGTGGTCGTTGCATTCCCGGGGAACAGATAGTCGAACGAGGCGCCGCCCCCGGTACTGCCGAGACTCGAAGTGGCCACGAGATCGTACCCGCCGAGCGCGTTGCCCACGAGCACCTGGCCGTATGCGGGAGCGGTCGAGGTGCCAGTACCGCCATCGTTTATTGCTGTTACTCCCGTGTGCGGACCATATTCGTACACAACGACGATACCGCCCGCACCAGTTCCACCAGTAGCACCTGTTGTTGCATCTTCTTCGGCGGCGCCACCACCACCGGCACCGTATGCGTTCGCGTTACCACCAGCAACCGCAGAGTTTGCATTTGGATCGAGTGCACCAGGACCACCGCCGCCCCAATAGCTCGCGGCACCTGCGCCACCGTTTACTACTTCCGCCAAACAACTACCAACAAATCCATGTCCGCCGGTAATGTTTATCGCGCCAAGGCTCGCTGTTCCCCCTGCACCTCCAGCACCCATGGCACCAGCAACAGCAGCACAACCAGTCGCATTTACTGCAGAACCAACGCCGCCAACGCCGCCGTTTGCACTCGCAAAAGCGCCGAACGATGAAGACCCACCCGTGGTACCAGTGCCTCCAGTGTTTACACCACCTGCACCACCGGTTCCTACCGTCACAACGACCGAAGTTACATTGGTGAGATCTACATAATCAATCGCTGTTCCACCGGCACCACCACCGCCAGCAACAGTTTCGTTTGTCGTGTCAGTTCCCAAAATACCACCACCACCGCCGCCGCCACCCGTGACTATTACCTGTGCCGTTGTTGCCCCCGGTGAAGGAGTATAGGTGCCGTTTGCGGTAAATGTTTGAATATTCACCAGTACTCCGCTACCGCCACCACCTCCAGCACTAATACACGTACCGTTTACAGAAATACAACCATTTGCCAAATCAATACCGTTTGCAAATGTCGACGTCGCTGTTGTTGATGTAATGTTGAGTGCACGTGCCTCCACACCACCTGCAAAGGTCGATGTGGCATTTGTCTCTCCGCGAATAGTCGTTGTGGCATTGCGCCCTACAGCGACATAATCGAGCGTCGATTGCGCAGAAGATGATGCTCCTGCTGCAAATTGCTGTAGCGCAGTGAAGGTATTGGCTGTTGTGGTACCAAACGTAGTAGTAAGGATGCCGCCAGCAAGAGAGAGACCATTCCCTATAGTAGTCGTCGCCACTGCCCCACTCCCATTACCCGTGAGCAGGGTGTTTGCCTGAATGTTTGCCCAGCCCGTGCCTCCATTTGCAACAGAGAGAATGCCCGTCACATCACTTGCCAAATTAACGAGTGCGGTAGAAACAACACCTGCCGTTGCTTTGAGGATACCCGTGAGTGTGCCGATGGTAAACGAACCCGCACGCAAATCGGTAGATGATGCGTAGGAAGCAGAGATATTAGTCGTGGAAGCGTTTTGGAACGTCTGCGTACCGGTGAAGGTGTTGTTGGTGTAGGTTTTTGCGATTGTTGTAGAAGCACCCACGTAGGTGTTCACTCCCGTATTGAAGTCAGATACTTGGGAGTTGGTGACGGAAAGATTCGGGAGCGTGGTGATGCTCGCGACGCTCGTCGTGGCGGCGAGGTTGCCCACGAAGCTCGTTGTTGCACGGGCGGTCGTGAAGTACAGGTTGCTTCCCTCTGCGAGAGCTGTCGTGGTAGTAGCAGCGAGGTTGTTTGCAAAATTTGTATTGGCGCGCGCGTCGGTAAAGTATTTATTAGTCGTCCCTTCTGCGAGAGCATCACTTGTCGTCCCCGCAAGCACCGCCGCCACTCGATCGACAGTAAAGTATTTGTTGGTCCCTCCTTCTATGAGAGCATCGGTCGTGGTTGCGTACCATGCCGCGAGCGAAAAGTAGCTTGCGAGTGACGCAAACGTAGGGAGTCCGAGAGTCGAAGTCGCCGCGAGCGAATACCCGCCCGCTGCAGTGCCAAGCAAAAGCTGGCCGAAGGTGGGAATAGCACTAATCCCCGTCCCGCCGTATGCAACACCAATCGTGCTCGTTGCCGACACAACTCCCGCATTTGCCTGCAGTGGACCATTCAATCCTCCGGCGAGAGTGAGTTCACCATTCACGCCAAACGATGATGTTGCCGTTGCGCCAAACGATGCACGATTCGCAGTAAGTACATCTGAAAAGAAGTTCGTGCTCGTGCCGCTCACAAACACAATACGATCAGTAGTGAGCAGACCTGCGAGGGTCAAATCACCACTTGCCGAGAGTGTGTTTGAGCCATTAAAGAAATTAATATTCCCCGTTGCTCCCGAACCTTGGAGCGTGAGTACATTGGAACTCGTGGCACTAATACCCGCTCCTACTCCGCCAAGGACGAGCCTGTTTGAGGAAAGGACCGGAATCTGATTCCCCGTCGCTTGTTGGGCTGGTGTAAACCCACCAACAGTGCTGGCGTTTACTGCGTACCCCGCAGATTCAATACGATTGCGCGGCGAAAGAGTTTCAAACGATTCGGCACCGTCGCCGGGCGCACACGTCGGACCAACTTTTGTTGCCACTTCAACATTGAGAAACGCGGTGTCGGTACTCTGGAAATCAAAGTCCAGTACATCGCCCCCAATCCCCGTGTCACCCACACCAACACTAAACACACCGCTGCGCACAGTCGCCGTCATTACAGAGGGAGAGCCCGCTGGCCACAATTTGCTTCCCGAACCAACTGTTGCGTCGTCATAGATAGAAAATTTAAAACAGTAGGGCGTGCCAGTACCGCCCAAAAGCACTCCAGATGAATCCATCAACCGCCCCTGGTAGTTGAGAATTTTTGGAACACCTGCCGCAGCCGCAACAAAACCAGCTGGCACCGCCAAAAAGAGCGCCAAGGTGATTAGCGTAACGACCTGCGCACACAGGTCAAGTGATGTGCGCAGGTTATTAGGTGTCATGATCTATTGATATGTTCTTGAGGTACCGCTGCTCGATTGTGTGATCGATGCTCACGGCGGCAACATATGCCAAAAATAGTATGAATACACTTGAGCACACAATGAGTAGCCAACTGAAGGCTAGGTAATAGGATTCAATAGCCTCTGGCGAAGTAAGTTGACCAAAAACATTTTGCCTACTACTCGAAGCGGTCTTCTTGGTGTCCTTTGCGAGGTATGCGAGCAACGCGTCCTCGGTGGTCATCCATGCCACATTTGAAAACACTTGCCTCCCCTCCAGTTTGCCGCTTCGTATGAGTTGACCTATATAGTCAGGAGCATAGCCAGATATCTTGGCTGCTTCGCGGAGAGAGATAAATTCTTCGTTTTTTGTTTCCATAGAGCCAATCTCGGGGGTCGAGAAATGCCTTTTTTCAAATCTCGACCCTCGAGATTCAATGTGTTTATTATATATTTCGACCGCCCTACCAAAACTACTCCCTGTGGACAACTAAAACGCCCTTGTATACAAAAACTACCCACGTATACTTATCTTCATGGCCAATAAGAGGCCCCTCTCATCATGAAATATTTGGGGAGCATCCCCTCTTTATCGTATCGACAGTGGTCCCTTATAGGGATTACCGTACTTGCTGCGGGAACAAGTCTCTTTGTAAGTATTATCCCCAAAAGAGACGCCGAGCTTGATGCGCTTTTGGCTCGGAGCATTGAGCTGCATGCAAACGTGGCATCTTATGAGCAGCACGTGGAAACAGAAGCCGCCTTCCCTGGGCGCGGCCTTTCTATACAAGGAATCTATCGGGTAGACAGACTCCGTGGGAGATATGAGGGAATCTCCACGACGACTCTCTCCTTCCCGGGTGGGCCCAAAAACATCGCATTTAGCCTCCACAACACTGCCATAGGGCGTTTTGTTTACGTGCACGTGCACACCTCTTCCCCCGTGCTCAAAGGCACTATACCCGCCACAGACACCTGGCAGCGATTCTCGGCAGATGCTATACCAGAAACCTATCAAGGAATTGCTGTCCCCGGCCCTATACTCGACAATCTCCGCATCCTAAACACGGTCGGCACGTATATTGTTCAGAATAATTACCCCGAGCGAACACAAGAAGGAGACCGAAAACTGGCACGGTACACATTTACAGCTCACTCTGTTACGGAAGAACCTGGCACACTCCAGGCTCTTCTGTCTCACATACAAAACGGCATCGTCGTGGTGTGGATTGATATAGAAACAGCAAAACCGGTTCGCCTCGCCTTCCATGCGCCCAGCTACCATTCAACAACCACCCTCTCGCGCATCGGCGAAGATGTCTCCATAGAGGCTCCCGTAGAGATTCTCCGATGATACAATATTGCTATGTTGCACGTCGTGCGGAGGCACAAGCGCAAAATACTTTTTACTCACTCGGTAGTGGTGTTTACCTTGCTCGCTTCAAGCGCGGTAACGTTTGATACGGGAAGCACCACCCTTTTTCTCGCGCCACGAGGTGATACCGCCCTTGCGATAGGCCAAACAACCGATGTGGACGTAATGCTTACTACGCAAACACCGATTAATGCTCTTAGCGTCACCCTTTCATTCCCCACCGACATGATAGAGATAGTGGGGATGAGCAAAGAGCGATCATTTCTGACTCTATGGACCGAGGAGACGGTTATTCGCGAAGATAGCGGTGAGATACATTTTAGCGGCGGCACTACAGAGCACGGCGGCATCACCGGTTCCACAACCGCTCTTACTATTTCGGTACGAGCTAAGCATCCCGGCAGTGCTCAGATATATTTTAAAGAAGCACATGTTCTCGCCAGCGATGGCCACGGAACCACTGTCGAGAGTGTCGGCACTCCTTTTACATACCACATCCAGACGCCGACGCTCAGCGGAGGAGGCGGAACAAACCAGGCTCCCCTGCCCCCAGTTTCTCATTCACCCGATATAAATGGTGATGGATTTGTTTCTCTCGCGGACATATCGATACTATTGATGGGTATTGAAAAGCCGTACGAAGCGCGCCTCGATTTGAATAATGATGGATCTATCTCCATCGCCGATCTATCGGTTTCTCTTGCGCATATGCGCTAGCCACGCACTGCACGAAACGAAACAAATCCAAAAAGAAATGCCATGCACACGGTGGCTACCAAGAGAAGTTCTGTGCTCGGTGACACACCAAACCGCGCAGCGAGGGCCGATGCTGCTGTTTGACTCGAAGGTGCAAGACTCACTTCTGCAGCTACCGCTTCGGTCACTACCTGCGGAGACACGGGAGGCAGTGATGGCTCCGTTTGAGTCTCAGCGACCGGTGAGGAGGTTGCTTGCGTAGTAGGAATGGTTGGCGCGGGTGGTGGCGCTATTCGTTCTGCCTGCACGGTATATCCTGCAGCACGCATATATGCGAGAACATTTGTCTCTTGCACATCCGCGGCAAGCAAGGTCCCCGAAACAAAATCAATGCGTCCAGAGGTAATGCGCTGCGGAACAAATACTATCGAAAATAGCGCGCCGTCAGAACCAGTGTATCGCTCGTTGAGCCAACCAGAAAAGCGAATTGTGCCGTCGGGCGAAACGTGCGGGTACGTAGACCACGTCGAGACGAGGGTGCCGTCAACGCGTATTTCTGCAACTCGCATATCACGAGTATCGAATTGTATCTCACCCTCAGCCGCATTTACCAAATGCCCCGAGGCATCTGCTCGCACCGAAAGTTCAAACGCCTTCCCTACTTCATACGAGCCTTGCGCAGGAGAAAAGAAGAGCGCC
>JBDKGA010000035.1:0-8582 GCA_039798465.1 Candidatus Parcubacteria bacterium
GTATTCACCAGGTTTGGAATAAGGTCGTAGCGGCGCTTGAGCTGCACATCTATATCTGCCCACGCACCCTGAATGCGCGTAGAAAGCGTGATAAAGCGGTTGTACATACCGATTGCCCAAGCGACAACCGCCGCCACAACCCCGAGAACAATGAGTGAAATATTCATACGCAAAGAAAAGTTATCTGCTAGTGCCCTTTTACTATACCACTACTAGTACAGCTTATCGACAAATTGCATTTTGCTGGTGAGGCAGTCGAAATAGCTACTGCTGTTTGGATCACAAGCCACCTCCACTTGCTGAGTAGGCTGCGTAGGTTGTGCTGGATTTATTGCTCGAGAAAGATCCGCACCGGCCGTAGAAACACCATTGGTGCTCTCGTATGCCAGGGCTTCTTGTGGTGGAGCGAGAGGGGCTTGTGTATCCCCTTTTACTTCCACGAGTACCTGCGCACTACCGAGTTTGCCACCGGTTTGTTTGCAGCCAACAAGGAAGTACGTCGCACGAGAAAGAGTTTGTGTTTCGTATGAGCCAGTGGTCGATGCGTGGTCGGCAAGCGCACTCCCCGCGGCGTCGATAACGGCACATTCGCGCGTGGTCGTAGCGGGTTGTTCTTGTGACCACACCGATGTCCACGAAATAATAGCGCCGGTGTTTTTTTCAACAGGATTAGGGTTTGCAATGAGGGACACCTGCGGCGCGGGAGTGAGAGGTGCGGGAGGGACAAACTGTGTAGTAGGTACTGGTGTTGCCAGAATGGTTGATGCAGCAGCAGTAACAGGCGGCGCAGACGCTTGTTGCGAACCACCTCCCCCGCCTCCACCCTTCATCATGCCCATTATGCTTTTGAGCAAATCACCAACACCTCCCCCGCCGCCAGAAGACTCCTGGGCGTTCGGTGAAGCAGCGGGTGCCGCCGGTGCGCCCCTGCCTGCGCCCGACATATCCGGTATACCAGACATATCGCCGGGATTCACTGGCATGCGAGTACCTGCGGAATCGCTTCCGCCGGGAAAATCCGCATTTGCGATAGGTGTGTTTTTGAAACCCTGGCTAGCGAGATTATTGAATCCATCAAAGGGGCTACGGCTCGTATCTACACTCGACACTGGGGTCGGAGAAACACCCGAGCGATCAACTTCAAGAGTAATCCCGCTCATGGGGTTTACTGTCGGTGTTGCGCGCGGAATACCAAAGGGTGAAGCTGATTCTGTTGCTGGTGCCGCTTGTGCATTACGCAATCCTTGTGCGTAATCAGGTAAAACAGCCTCCTTGAATGCGGGGCTTGTGTAGTCTGGTAATTGTGTTTGCTGAGAAATGTCGGTGGGGATATATGTTGCGGCAGGTGGAGAAATTATTCCTGGAACATCAGCGGATGGCATTACACCATTTGCAATCCCAGGTAAATCGCCTGAGGAGCCAAAGCTCGCTCCAGGAACACCTGTTGTTCCAGCAGGAATAGATTCATTAAATGCGTTGGCCCACACACTAGTTTCTCCACTCGGCGCTGGCTCAGCCGCAGCGGGAGTAATAAATGCGTCACTGATTGCCGATGCAGCGCTTTTGGTACCTTCCCATGCAGTTTCTAGTCCCTGCGCTACATACTGGCCAAATGTTTGAGGCGCAGGTGTTCCATCGGCGAGATATCCAGAAATAGTCCCCGCGTTCTGGGCGTTGGTCTGTGCCTGCATATCTGCCATGGCCTGGTTGCGAAACACATCGTATGCAGACGGGCTTGGGTTTGCCCCCGAACCCCACACCACCGCACTGGTATTACCTTGGTATGAAGCAGCTTGGGTAAGAGAGCCGTTGTTGAAGGTGGGAATATTGGCACCGCCCCCTCCAGAAATAAACGGTGATGCTGGATTGCTGCCAAAACCAGTAGCACTGACCGCATCCATTTGATAACTAAAATCAGCTGACCCTGCCCCAGAATAACTTCCCACACCTATGTTTGAGGAGCCGCCCCATCCACCAGCGCGCAGCTCAGCATTTGATATAAAAACTGGCTGGGACTGAAACCCACCATCAAATCCCGAATTGAAACCGTAATCAAAAATACGTCCGCTCGTAAAATCCTCGCCAAAGGAGGCAGAGGAGGAGTCGGGGAAGGACAACATTGATGAGAGCTCTGATTCCGAGAACAAGTCTCCCAAGTCGTACGAAGAATTTCCTGCCTCTTGCGTATAAGTATCGCGTGCCTGAAAAATTTGGTCACGAGTTGATGCGGACTCATTGAGGAGATTGTCCCACCCTCTATCGGGAGCGCCCGAATTCGAACCCGGGCGAGTGCTTTGGAACGATTCGCCTTTTGCATTAGTGCCCGTGTTGGGCTCGCTCTCAAAAGCATCTCCTGCTTTTGTGGCATTTTGCATTCCTGCTGTTGGATCATCGCCTAAACGACCCTGAAACTTGTCACTATTGGGATTAGCTGGCTCGCTGTTCACTTCGTTTGCTTTTTCTTGTGCACCTTTTTGTATCTCTGTCGTATTGTTATTTACGTCTTCTTTCTTGCCCTCTGTGTTCGGAGCTTTTTCGGCTTTGCATACATTCTCGGCCGTACAAACGCTTTCGATAATCGCGCCCTGCACGGTTGTATTGCACTTCTTGTTGCGCATACACTGTATAGTGGCACTACTATTTATATTTGGCTGCTTTTTTGCAGGATAGTCACACGTATAGTCTCCCGCCGTACAGTCAGCATTGCCCGCAAAAACGACAGATGGTTGTGCGCTTGTAGCAAGCATCAGGATGAAAATAGATAGCACTGTCCACCGCGAATGTGTCCGCATTGAATCTATTCTATCAGTGTTTAAGGGGCAGTATGAGCAACGAATGAATACCTGTGCAAAACCTCATGCGTAATGAAAACAGTGAGCACGAGGAGCGTGCGTCCGACAAAAGGAAAGAGCGCACCGCGTTTGCTAAGTGCGCTCTCTGTCCTGTTTTCTTTAGAGTCTATCGCCTCGCGGGGAGGCGTGTTCGGGAGCTGGTCCCTTTACCGGGTTAACGAGAGGGAGTCCCGTGTCAGGGTCACGAGCAACTGACATGTCGCTCGCATGAATCCCTTTGGGAATCTCGGTCTCGTTTTGCCCTGGGACGAATACCCCCGACAGTATCAAAATCGCTCCAAGAAACAGTGCCATCTTGCTCATTTCACACCTCCTTTCGAGATTGTTGAGTGATGGTTATAAAAAGCATAACACTTTCCCCTACCACTTGTCAAAATGCTTGTATTGTTGTATTTTGATTATAGGTGCATCAACACGGGCTGAAAGGACCCTGAGATCATGCGGTACATTGCTGCTGCACTACTATTCGCTCTTTTAAATTCCACATCGTTCGCCGATGAATGGCGTCCCAGTTCAGGAGAGATTCGTGATATTGTCGCCAATGCAAAAAAAGAGATGCGTCGCTCAACCGAAGCATCTCGCAAAGACGACACGTGCCTTACAATCGAGCTTCGCGCTCGATTCAAGACACCCGATTTACCCGCAGACTGGTGCCACACTACGGCGGCCGGCACGACGTACATCGTGCAAGAATGAGAAGGAGCGAGAGAAACCCCACGACATTTGTTCGGAGGGGTTTCTTGCTTTATGCGCTTTGGTGTAAAGGCGGTGGCGGGATAGTCACATCTTCATCCGATTGTGGTTCAAAGATATCCGGCATCTCGGGAGCAGGTAAACGAGTATCAAGATCTTCTACCGGATCTGTCTCGTGTGGAATATCGTAAATATGAGGAAGCTCATTTTCTATCTCCTTTTGCTGCGCATCAACAGTGTCAGCCTGCGCAATAGTAAATGCGTGCTCCACTGAAGATATTGGTGCCGGGCAGTCTTTTGGTGAAAGCGGAGGCGTAGATTCTGAGGGAGTATTTTTGTCTGGCGCATTATTTAATATCAATTCATCCGTTTCTTGTGTTCGCACTCCGCCATGCAATTCAGGACCTCGGCTATTGTATGATTTTAGATCTTGAGACTGCCCAGCAGCGGATTGATCGCATGGAACCTTAGCCCCTGGTAACTTTTCTGCCCCGGCAAGTAGCGCGGCTGCAGCTGCAGTAATACGTACCATTTTTTCAAACGACATAGTCTTATCGTCTCATTTTATTTTGAGTACAACAAGACCTACGGAAGCGGCCGCCCAGAGGGCGGCCGCTCTCGTATACTTTATCCTCTCCCCTACTCCATATCCCCCATACCAGGAGCACCTGCCTTCTTTTCTTCGGGAATGTCAGCGACTGCAGCTTCTGTAGTGAGAAGTACTGCCGCAGCAGAGGCAGCATTTTCGACGCCGCTGCGCGTCACCTTTACGGGATCAATGATGCCCGCAGCAATCATGTCGACGATTGCTTTTTCGTCACTATCGGCAGCAGCATCAAAACCCCACGTGCCACCCTTTTGTACTACGTCGCGAACAATCACGGCACCGTCTTCGCGGCCTGCGTTTTTTGCAATTTGCATGAGTGGCGCAGACAAAGCCGACGCGAGGACACGATAACCGATGGTGAATTCATCGTGCGCTTTTGTGTCCATCTTTTTCATGAGCTTATCGCCCACCTTGGCAAGCGTCGCGACACCGCCCGGCACAATACCCACGGCAATAGCTGCCTTGGTAGCATTTACTGCATCCTCTATATTGTCCTTGAGATATTTCATCTCCGTCTCGGTAGCAGCACCCACGCGCAGCACAGCAACGCCACCCGTGAGCTTGGCGATGCGTTCGTCTATCTTTTCTTTATCGTACTTGCTGTCGGTATTTTCGCGCTGAGTCTTGAGTGCAGCCACCCGTGCTTCTATGTCTGCTTTTTTACCTTTGCCGCCGACGATGGTGGTGGAATCTTTGGTAGCGACGATGCGTGTAGCGCGACCAAGCATAGAGAGCTCCGCGTTTTCAAGCTTCACGCCCAAATCTTCAGAAATTACCGAACCGCCGACAGTGGTCGCAATATCCTGCAACATTTCCTTCTTGCGATCTCCGTAGCCAGGAGCCTTTACCGCGAGCACACTAAAGACACCCTTGAGCTTGTTGACGATAAAGGTGGTCAGTGCTTCCCCATCGACATCGTCTGCGATGATGACGAGTTCCTTTTTGCCCTGCTGTGCAATTTTTTCGAGAATCGGCAAAATTTCCTTGATACCAGAAATCTTTTTGTCGGTAATGAGAATCGGAGTGTCTTTTGCCTCGGCTTCCATGCGATCGGGATTGGTAATCATGTAGGCCGACACAAATCCCTTATCAAACTCCATCCCTTCGACAAAATCACTCTCGATACCAATAGATTGTGACTCTTCTACCGTAACCACGCCGTCTTTGCCTACTTTCTCAACAATATCGCCAATGGTTTTCCCCAGCTCGGCGCTTTCGGCGGAAATAGTTGCTACTTGGCGAATATCTTCCTTGCCTTTCACTGGCTTTGCCATTTTGCGAAGCTCTTCTACCGCATCCTTTACCGCAGCCTCGATACCGCGTCGCACCATCATGGCGTTTGCACCAAGCGCCGTGCGCTTGAGGCCTTCGTGAATAATCGCCTGTGCGAGCACAACCGCAGTGGTGGTACCGTCGCCAGCTTTGTCATTTGTTTTTGTGGCGACTTCTTTGAGAATAGCAGCGCCCATGTTTTCAAATTTGTCGGCAAGAACGATTTCTTTTGCGATAGAAACACCGTCGTTGGTGATCACCGGGCCTCCCCACGAGCGATCGAGTGCCACATTGCGACCCTTGGGACCGAGCGTCACTTTCACCGCCTGCGCGACAATGTCTACGCCGCGCTTGAGCGCATTGCGCACTTCTGCATCAAATATCACTTGTTTTGCCATAGATATGTGAGTGTATTAACTAATCAATAATCGCGAGAATGTCATTCTCTTTTACGAGGAAATACTCAGCATCATCGCCGCTCATTTCAACCTCGTTATCCCACCCTGAATTAAATATCACCGACGCCCCGATTTTGACGAGTGTCGGAATAAGCGTGCCTTCGTCATTCATGCGGCCAGGACCGACCGCAATCACGGTGCCTTTCTTGGATTTTTCTTTCTGCGCCGTATCAGGGATGATGATGCCCGCAGCAGATTTGCTCGTAGCGGCCTCTTCGCGCTTTACGAGCACGCGATCGCCAAGTGGCTTAATACTTACTTTCTTACTTTCTTTTGCCATAGCAATAATATAATGACGTGCTTATAAAAGTGTGCCGATTATACATGACTCGCCGAGCAAGCGCTACGCGACACCCATACACGGAAGCATATTTTGACTTACGGAACATATTTGCTACGATAGTGGCCATGGTACTCACGGCCCTGCCGTACGTGCAGATTGTCCTCTCGATTCTCCTCATCGCGGCTATTTTGCTGCAACGCACAGGAGCGTCTTTAGGGGGCGCATTTGGATCCGACAACTTCTCGTCGGGTTTTCATACGCGCCGCGGTGCGGAGCGCACGCTCTTCTACGCCACAATAGCGCTGGGAGTCCTCTTTGCCGCTACGGCATTGGCAAACGTCTTGTTGAGCTAACACATCAGCTCTGTATCAGCTGATGAGCTCGCCCATTTTATGGAGTCTTTCACTCATACCGAAACTACACCCACTCACAGCGTCGCTACAGACGTGAGTGCTCCTGCACAACCCGCACTCACCCGTCATCGCACACACAAGTATTTTGGATTCTTTGAAGAATTACTCAAGCGTTTCACTCCCCTTGAACGACTGGCCCTCTATGGATTCACCATTGGCCTCGGATTCAGTGTTGCCCTTTTTCTTGCCGCGATAAATCAATCCATCACCACTGAAATCCCTGCACGCGGCGGGCACCTCGTAGAAGGAGAAACCGCGCCTGCACGATTTGTAAATCCCGTACTTGCCATTTCTCAGGCAGATCTTGATATTACGATGCTCGTGTATTCGGGACTCGTTCGCGCACAAGAAGACGGCAGCTTTATCCCCGACTTAGCCGAGCACTACACCATATCCCCCGACGGCACCACCTATACATTTACCCTACGCAGTGGAGCCACATTCCACGACGGCACACCAGTGACCGCAGCCGATGTGGCATACACAATATCGCTCGCCCAAAATCCAGACATCAAGAGTCCGCGTCGAGCAGACTGGGAAGGTGTCTCTGTTTCAACTCCCGACGAACGCACGGTGGTGTTTACCCTCTCGCACGCCTATGCCCCCTTTATGGAAAACGCCACGCTCGGCATCATGCCAAAACATGTGTGGGAATCTATCCCCGCTGATCAGTTCCCCTTTAGCACCTACAACACACACCCTATCGGGACTGGTCCATTCCGCGCAAAGAACACCTCAACCGACGATACTGGCGCAGCCACGAGCTTTGATTTAGTGTCCTTTAGTAATTTTGCTCTCGGCGAACCGCACCTCTCGCGCATCTCTTTTGTATTCTTCCCCAACGATGAGGCACTGCTCAAGGCGTTCGAAACAGGGCGCATAGACAGCATCGCGGGTATATCACCCACACAACTACTCTTGCTCTCAAAGCCGGTGCATCTCATCCAAGCACCTCTCCCGCGAGTATTCGGCGTATTTTTCAATGAAGCAAAAAAAGCGTCTCTCGCCGATGCAAGTGTTCGCGCCGCGCTGGCGCAAGCAATAGACAGAAAAGCTTTGGTAACAAACATTTTGGGTGGGTTTGGTATTCCTCTCACTGGCCCCATTCCACCAGGAGCACTGGGAACAATTACTCCCTCGACGGCAGTAATCTTTACCCCAAACGGCACCTCTACCGCTGTCGGAGACCCACTCTTCATAGCACAAGCAAAAAAGACCCTCGGCGCAGCGGGGTGGGAGTATGATGAGGCAAACAACGCGTGGTCCAAGAAAGATACTCGTCTCGCCATAAAAATTGCAACCGCCGACGCGCCCGAACTCGTTGCCACAGCGCACACCGTAGCCGAAACATGGCGCACACTTGGTGTAGAAGTATCAGTACATGTGTATCCGCTGTCTGAGTTCAACAATACGATTCTCCGCCCACGCGAGTATGAAGCGATTCTTTTCGGAGAAGTGGTAGGCCGCGATGCTGATTTGTACGCATTCTGGCACTCCAGTCAACGCAATGATCCTGGTCTCAATCTTGCCCTCTATGCAAACAGCAAGGCCGACACACTTCTCTCCGAGGCACGCACCGCGACACAGCGCTCAAAACGAGACGAATTTCTTGCGCGTTTCGCAGATATTGTAGAAACAGATGCTCCTGCGGCATTCTTGTATTCCCCTGAGTTTTTGTATATAATTCCTGGCGAACTAAAGGGTGTGCGCATTGGCGCCCTTACCACTCCAGCGGAGCGTTTTCTCGAAGCGTACGAGTGGTATACCGAAACACAACGCGTCTGGGAGTTCTTCGCTCGATAATCATTATTGTTATTAATATTAGTATTTGTAAGTATTCATTATGTTTTCTCAATCTGAGCCGTCCTCTGGCGGCCGACCACAGCGTCCGTTTGCGCGACCACATGCAGGGCGTCCGCCTCACGGAGCGCGCCCCGGTGGTCCACGACCTCACCCGCGTCCAGCAGGACCAGGAGGTCCGGCGCCGCGTCGCCGACCCGGACA
>JBDKGA010000036.1:0-6835 GCA_039798465.1 Candidatus Parcubacteria bacterium
CCGCCAATCGTATAAAAATATTCGTCGGAAGATACTGCGATAGCGGTGCGCATATCCACAGGTCCATGAACGGTCCAATCGCGAAAGATGGTGGGCTTATCCGGATCATACGGGTTAGGGATGGAAATAAATCCTGTTGATACAATTTCTTTTTCTGGCGTGATTACACCTTCCTTGAGCGCGGCTGCAGCAAACATGGGTTTTACAATAGAGCCCGGCGCAAAAACACCACTAACAGCCCTATCTAACACCGGACTTCGCTCATCACTATATGCGCGAGCGACAATCTCCGAATCGCCTTCTGTAAATGCCGTGTGGTCGTACTCGGGAAAGGAAGTGAGCGCAAGGACCTCGCCCGTGTGCACATCCATAATCACCGCCGCACCACCAAGAAAATGATTTGCCTGCGTATGGCGCCACAAAACACGGTACAACTCACTCTGAAGTTCGGCATCTATCGATAAGTGTAAATCGGTACCATTGATGGCAGGAGACACTATGTTCTCACGTTGAACACGCCCACGTGCGTCTGCCTCTACCATTGAGCGACCATTTGTTCCACGGAGAAAATCATCAAAGCTGGCCTCTATGCCGGCCATAGGAGTATATGTTTCGCGCCACCACACGCCGGAGGCATCACTCTTTGGATAACGAAGCCACCCCAAAAGATGCGCAAGGCCTGGCAGTGGCGCATATTTGCGCAATGCATACGGTATGGTGCTCGAGGCAGTCTCATCGAGCTCGTTCCATGCAATTTCGGTTCCCACACGGTCGTACACAACGCCGCGCGTAGCAAATACGAGTGAGCTATCGATAGTGTTTGCTATTGAAACTGCCGCCATTTCACTTCCCTGCTGAATCTGTAGCGCGTACGATCGCGAAAAAAACACGCCAACAACCGCAAGAAATACGATACCGAGTCCAAGAATTGCGCGCTGCGAGATGGGGCGCTCAACGTTTCCTTCAAATTGACCAAACTCGTGCGCCGGTAAATTTGTTGAGTCGATGAAGATATCCTCTGGAGCTACATCTTTGTACGGGCGCCTCATGTGCGCATAGTATCAAGACTGCGTGCTAGGACAAAATTTCGCGTCGTATGGGCTCACTTGCCCACAACAATGCGAGCGCTAGTACAGTAATCCACGGCCATGCATGTATGGTCTCGGGCGCATGCCACAACAAATCAGAACAGAGGGCGAGTGCGACACTTTCGAGCGCAGAAAACGCAAGGGCGAGCGCAATGACACAACTCACGAGCACCCCCGTGTGTCCGCTCAAAAGAGCCCACACGGCTACGAGGACGAGCGACGCACGTATGACATACCAGAAACTCATGGTCGTTCGATGTACACAAAACGAACACTTCCCACATCTCTCGATGCGCGAACAAATACTTCTTTGTAGGCACCTGCAGCATCACTTTCTACATGACCAACAGTGCCAATCGGATACCCGCGATACGCAGCCGCAGTGACAACATCTCCCACTGCAATATCCGCATCACGGGGTGCTTTGCCGTAGCCATTTCCTGCACCGCGCCCAACCATACCGACGGCAGTATTTCCTACAAGCGCCTCAGTGGCACTGTTGGGCGCAAATACAACGCGGCACACAGAAGCGGTAGCAGAGACCTCTAGCACCTTCCCCAACACATAGCCATCTTCTGCGCGAACCAAATCTCCTACCGAAACACCCTCGCGCTTACCCGCACCGACTATAAATATTCCTGTACTAGACTCTTCTGAAGCAACAGGGGCCGTAACACCGGGCTGAATTTGGGCCAAGTGCACGAGCTTAGAAAGGGTCTCATTTTCTTCTTTGAGCTGAAGCGCAGAGAGTGCGAGGGTCTGATACTGCGCCACCTGTGCGCGCAATGTTTCGTTTTCTTGCACGAGAGTCGTTTCTGAGCCCACGTACCCCACGACACCAACACTCGCCACAAGACTGCCCGAGGCGGCATGCCACACACGCTCGACTTTCCACAACTGAGTGCGTACAAATCCGAGAGAAAAATAATCGAGCGCCAAAACAGCAGCAGCAAGAAGCGTAACGAGAAGCAATGTTCGCGTACGAGTATTTTTGTCTATGTCCCTACTATAATAGCGTTTTGTGTTCATTCTGTTGGGGCGAGCTCGTCGTCGCTGCGCAAAAGTGCTTCATCGTAGAGAATCATGTCCTGCAAAATCGCGCTGGTACCGCGCACCACCGCCGTAAGCGGATCTGTCGCAACGACTACCGGCACACCGAGAGCTGTCGTGAGGTATTCAGGAAGACCGCGAATCAAGGCGCCGCCACCAGCAAGATAGATACCCTGCTGCATGATGTCTGCCACAATTTCCGGCGGCGTGCTTTCGAGAACCTCCTTGACCGATTCAACCAATTCTTCTACGGAGTGCCCGATAGCGTTGCGAATATCATGGTCGCTAATCACTATCTCGCGCGGAAGCCCCGTCACTAAATCACGGCCGCGGAGAGTGGCTTCTATGCGCGTACGGTTGGGCAACACTGATGCGATGGCAATTTTGACTTCTTCTGCACTTTTTTCTCCGATCAGAATTTTAAACTCATTGCGTACATAGCTCACAATATCCTGATTGAATCTGTCACCCGCGATGCGAATGTTTTTTGCTTTCACTAAACCACCGAGCGATACAATACCCACATCGGTCGTGCCACCTCCTATATCTATCACCATGCTGCCCGACGGAGCATGCACGGGAAGCTCGATACCTATAGCGGCAGCCATGGGCTCTTCGATAACGTGAACTTCGCGCGCGCCTGCGGCGCGCGCTGCATCGCGCACTGCGCGCACCTCCACAGAAGTAATCCCCGACGGAACACCGACCACGACGCGCGGACCCAGAAGCTTAGTGTGACCTGCCTGTGCTTTGCGAATGAGGTAGCCGAGCATCTCAGACGTGATTTCGAAATCGGAAATGACGCCGTCTATCACTGGCTGCACCGCGGTGATGTGTGCCGGTGTGCGGCCAAGCATGTCTTTTGCTTGCTGACCCACCGCAACGACTGCTCCTGTTTTTTGGTTCACGGCTACTATCGAGGGCTCGTTTATGACGATGCCGCGACCCTTTACATACACGAGTGTATTAGCGGTACCCAAATCAATACCAATATCATTCGAGATGATATTCGATACTTTTTCACGAATGTGTAGCCAGCGCGTGCGGAGTGTCATAGTCTATTTTTGCAAAAATTCTAATATGCCACTCTCCGGCACCAGTTTGCTAGAGCCAGTTGCTCGCTCTACCACCTCTACCGCACCTTCTGCCATGGTCTTTTCCGAAACAACTAAACGCAGCGGAATGCCCAGCAAGTCACTGTCGGCAAATTTTTCTCCCGCGCGAGTATCACGATCGTCGTACAAGACTTCGACACCCGCTTCACGCAACTGATCATAGAGTCTGTCGGCCTCTTTTGTTACTTGCTCGTTGCCGCTGGTGACAGACACGAGGTGTACGGCAAACGGCGCGAGCTCTTTCGGCCACACCAATCCCTTGTCGTCGGCAAAAATTTCTACGACAACACCCATGAGGCGCGTGATACCAATGCCATATGAGCCAAGTACAACGGGTTTTGAGGCGCCAGTTTCGTCTTTGAAGTACAGACCGAGTTGCTCGCTCTTCATGCCACCAAAGCTAAAGATATTACCTACCTCTACTGCAGCAACCTCTTCGAGTTCGTCACGAGACAGATTGAGCTGGGCCAACACTTCGTCGGTGAGCACTTCTTTGTTTACGGCGAGCTTTTTATCCTTGCTCACATAGATAGTATCTTCTCCAACTTCAGAAATGGTTTGAAATTCATGACTAAACTGCGTAAAAGCACCTCCCGAGGCAAACGTGGTATAGGTGCGGTCGCCGAGTCCCGCACGAGCAAAGACACGGTGGTACGCCTCGATAGTCGCGTCATAAAATTTCTGATGCATTTCATCACTGGAGGCATAGGAGTACATGTCCTTCATGACAAATTCGCGACCACGCATGATGCCGCTCTTGGCACGCAGCTCGTTGCGAAGCTTTGTTTGAAATTGATACACATATGCCGGCATATCACGGTAACTGCTCAAGAAGTTTTTCATCATGTCGGTGATGGGCTCTTCGTGCGACCACCCAAATCCAACTTCACCGCCGCTCTTGAGCGCAGACTTAAACCACACATCTACTTTTTCGTCGTCCCATCGGTCAGTGGTTTCCCACAATTCCTTGCGCTGCAGCGCTGTCATGATGAGTTCTTGGCCACCAATGGCGTTCATCTCTTCGCGCACAATGCGCTTGATGTTTTCGACAACACGCAGACCGAGCGGCAGGTATGCATAGACACCCGCCATTTCTTTGTGGATATAGCCGGCACGAATGAGGAGTTGCGCGTTTTTTGCAACCTCATCTTTTGGTGCGGTTTTCCTTGTCTTTGTAAACAATTGAGATTGACGCATAGTCCATGCATTCTAGCCTATTTCACTCAATCCCCAACTTGACCTTCAGCTATTCTGTGGCGCGATTTTAAGCTAAAAGTCTGGCAATATCCTGGTACGTAACGACAAGCATGAGGAGCATGAGGCAGGCAACACCAATCGTATTGATGATTTGCACTGCGAGACGTGGAGCAGGACGGCGCAATACCGCTTCCACGCCGAGAATCGCAAGCCTCCCCCCATCAAGCGCAGGAATAGGTATGAGATTGATGATGGCGAGATTTACCGAAATAAATCCGGCAAGCTTTATCACATTGCCAAAACCGTTTTGCGCCGCTTCTCCTATCACCGATACAAGTCCCACCGGCCCAACAACTTGATCAATAGGTGCGTTGAGTTTAAAGGCGCCAGAAATGAGCTGCCAGACACCATCAAATGTGGCCTTGAAATACCCAAGCGTAAGTGGCACCGATTTTTCGATAGCTTCTGGCCACGGCAATGCGCGTGTCGCAACGAGTGCAAGCGCTACACCGAGTGCTGGCTTGTGTTCAGAACCAGCAACTACACCATTGGCCGGACGAATAAGCGCTGTAGTAGTTGCTTTAGTGTGGAGATACGTAACAGTGAGTTCTTGTCCTGGGTGCGCAGCTACAAAAGCCGAAACGGCAGTTGGTGTAAGTGGCGCGACGAGCTTTCCGTTTTTGTCTGCAATAGAAAGGAGCTCATCTCCGGCAGAAATCCCCGCTGCGGCAGCAGGAGAACCTGGCACAACATCTGCGATGAAAAGTTGTACCTGCTCTCCGTGCTGTGGTTCCCCCACAATTGTTGGCACGCCTAAGTGAAGCGACCACGCAAGCAGTCCCCAGGCGAGTACCGCATTCATCGCAACACCGGCTACAAGTATTGCAGCCTGTACTGGACGGGACGCATCCTGAAAGCTCCCTTTGCCGTGCTCTTTTGTCTCCTCATCGCCATACAAACGCACAAATCCACCGAGCGGAAGCCAATTGATGGTGTATTCCGTACCGCCCCAGCGCCCAAAAGAGAGGGCACGTGGCGGATACCCTATACCGAATTCTTCGACGCGCACGCCAAGCCATTTGGCAACAAAAAAGTGCCCTAGCTCGTGTATGACAATGAGCGCCACAAAAATGGCAACAACGATGAGAGCGGTCATGAATTCATCTCCTCTTCTTTCTTATCAAACGATTTCTCGAGGTCTGCATTGGTGGCGTCTATTTTTTTCTGAAGATCGTCTTTGAGACGGAATTTTTCGTCTTCGCCCATGCCGCCCTCTTCTTCTTTTGCCTGAATATCCTTCCAGCACTCGTCGCGTGCGACACGTATTGCCGCGCGAGCCTCTTCAAGTTTTGCTTTTGCTGCTTTTACCAACTGCTCGCGGCGTTCTGCGGTAAGTTCGGGAAACATAACGCGAATACCGGCGCCATCGGCAACAACACCGAGCCCCAAGTTGGCGGCAGTAATTCCGCGCTCTATATCTTTGACCAATCCCTGATCCCAGGCGGTGATGCGCAACGTGCGGGCGTCTTCGACGCCAACATTTGCGACTTGTTTGAGTGGCATATTTGAGCCATATGCTTGCACACTCACACTATCGAGTATTGCAGGCGTTGCGCGCCCGGTACGCAAGCCTTGGTACTCCTTGGCGAGCCACTGTTTTGAATCCGACAATTTTTGTTCGAGCACTGAAAAATCGTATGCCATATACGCTCTAGTATACCACGCACTTATCCGAGAAGTGCTATCTGTTCGAGGAGGGCTTTGCGGAGTGCGCCTTTGTCGAGCAGGTAACGACGCGCACGATACACTGCCTCTATTCCCTCCCGCGCAGTAATCGCGCCCCGCGCTGCAAATTCGCTCTCGAGTGCAGCCAGAAAGGCAATGGTCCCCGCTGTATCTTTTTCTTCCGCGGCAGTGAGTACCTTGAGCAATTCGATACGTGATGCCGGAGATGCGGCAAGAAATCGCGCGGCGTCAATTGGAGAATGTGTCGCGACTAGTGGCAGTGAAATACGCTGCATGCGTGAACGCACAGTGGGCAGCAGCGTATCGGGCGCGGGAACAATAAGTACAAACGTGGCGCTGCCGGGATCTTCAAACGTCTTGAGTAGCGCGTTTTGTGCTTCGGTAGTTATGCTCGCCGCTGCAACAAAAAACACGCGGCCGTTACCGGTGCCACGCAAGGCTGCTCGCTCACGAATATCGCGCGCCTCTTCTATCCCCATATCGGAGTAGGTTGCGCTAAAGGTGTCTCTGGTGTCGGCGCCAAGGTTGTCTAAAAATGTTCGGGCAGCACCGATGCTCTCTGAGTTACCGGCGGCAAGGTATGCGTGGGTATGCATTGCACTATTATATACTCATCCACAGGTGCCCTTGCTTTTTTGC
>JBDKGA010000037.1:0-3889 GCA_039798465.1 Candidatus Parcubacteria bacterium
TACTACGGCAATTTTCTCTCGCGCCAAATGGGTATTTTGGGAGAATACCCGCGCGCGGAAGTGCTCGCCAAATTGCAAGCCGCCGTTGCTGAATGGCAGATAGCAGATCCGTCGACCCCGGTGATTCCCGCCATAGATTACATTGCAATTACCGCGCAGGCAGATCCGGGGAAAGATGGCATGTATCGTTTGCGTATGCCCGATACCGAAACACAAAAGGCGCTCGATATGGCGCGTGAGATAAATGGAATTGTGTTTCTCGAAGTACAGGTGGGCAAGAGCACTCTCGCCCAAGAGCTCCCGCTGCTTGAATCATTTCTCAAGCAGCCGCAAGTACATCTAGCGCTTGACCCAGAATTTGCAATGAAAAAATCAGCGCCTGGCACAGTGATAGGGTTTATGACCGCGGATGATATTAACTATGCGGCAGAATACATTGCTGGCCTGGTGCGTACGTACGACTTGCCCCCCAAGGTATTGCTCGTGCACCGCTTTACTACCGACATGGTACGTAATGCCGAGGCGATTCGTCCACTTCCCGAGGTGCAGGTTGTTATGGTGATGGACGGATGGGGGCCGCCTGAACAGAAAATCGATACGCACGAACACATTATTTACCCCGAACCGGTCCAGTTTACCGGCTTCAAGATTTTTTATAAAAATGACCGCAAGCCACCGTCTCGCGGGCTTTTGACGCCCGCCGAAGTGCTCAAGCTTACCCCACAGCCTTCGTTTATCCAGTATCAATAGGGTGCTCTCGACGAGAGGGGCTCTCGTGGTACCATGAGGATAGATTTATCCGATTCATACGTGCGCTATATGACTCATAGGATGTTTTTTACGAGCGGACTTATCGCTGCTGCAATCGCGGCAGTGTGTACTCCCGCATTTATTTTTGCTGCTGAATTTAGAACAGGCGAACAAGTGTCGCTGAAAGCCGGAGATAGTACGGCCAAAAACGCCTACCTGGGGGGAGGGTCTGTTATTTCTAGTGCCTCTATTCCTGGAGACCTTTCTGCTGCAGGCGGCACCATTGTTGTGCAGGGCACGGTGGGTGGCGATTTGTTGGCTGCAGGAGGCAACGTGTCTGCGCTCGCCGATATCAAAGATGATGCACGCATAGCCGGAGGCACTATTGTAGTATCGGGTTCAATCGGAAATGATATTTCTGTTGCGGGCGGACAAATCACCATAACGAGCAGTAAGGTTGGGGGAGATGCTTTGCTTGCCGGAGGCACTGTTGAGCTCGCTGCGCCAGTCGGTGGCTCGGTGCGCATATCGGGAGGCGCGGTAACTATCGACGCACCGATTGCGGGCAATGTGGAAGTGCATGCACAATCTCTCACCTTGGGCAGCAAGGCAGTTATCATGGGCAACCTGACATACGAAGCACCAAAGACTGCGGTGATGCACGAGGGCGCGAGCGTAAAAGGAAAGACCGACTATACGCCGATTGTAAATGTGAGCGAGGGACCAGCCGCTGCGGTCGCGCTCTTCTCTATCTGGATTATTGCGAAGCTTGCTTCGCTCGTCGTGTGTGCACTCATTATGTTTGTTGTCTTCAAACGATACGCATCTCTGCTTGCGCGTGATGTTGCCGCATACCCGACGCGTTTTGCGTGGCGTGGCTTTGTGTCACTCGTCGTTATTCCGGCAGCCGCTTTCGTGATGTTCCTCACGGTAGTTGGGGTGCCGCTCGGTGTGGTGGCGCTTGCAGGGTATGTTGTCTTGCTCGTGTTTTCGTGGATATTTGCGCCGATAGTCGCGTGGGCGCTTGTCGAAAAATGGTGGTTTAAGCGAACACCCGCACTCACGTGGCAGCACGTTATATACGGCGCACTCATCTATGTGCTTGTAGGATTAATCCCGCTTGTAGGCGGCCTCATCAAGTTTGTCGTTATGCTTATGGCGCTTGGTGCCATCATCGAAAAGAAACGAGAAGTGGCGACAGAGTGGATGTAAGTCTACAGCGCTGCAACAAACGCACTAATGTGTTTTGCGACCGCGCGTGCACGCCCAGAGAAGCTGTGGTCAGGTGCGCGCACTACATGTGCGCGCACCGGGAGCGAGGGGCGTGCGAGTTCACACCATTGTGCTAGTTCGTGTGCCGGCCTATCGGCGTATTTATCTTCGGAGGCGAACAGGGCGAGAAGCGGCACATGTGTCTTGCGTAGTGTGCGAGGGGTTTTGTCGCTGGCGTACGTAAATATCTCCTCGTTGCTTTCTGGTGTGTAGAGTGAGAGCCAGCGTTGTGCATCACAGGGCACCGGAGAGAGCGACTCGGGGAGCAGTGCATGTGGGTTTGTGCGTGCGAGTTTTTGTGCAGCCGCGAGTGTTTTGCGATACAGGGCGGGAGGAATTTCTTTTTTCATAGCCGCATAATCGCTCAGGGGTGCGAGCAGCACAGCACCACGTACCTCTGGTGAGGGCTTACCAGCGAGGTACCATATTGATTTTTGGCAGCCGGTGGAGTGACCTACCAGTATGATGCGTGTAGCCCCGCGGCTTTTTGCAAAGGCGACTGCGCCGGCGATGTCGTCGCGGCATTCTTCAAATACTTCGTGGGATCCGCCAATGATGGCCACATTGTTATTCCGTGTTTTAGTGTGCCGAATTTTTGATACGTAGCCATTTCCTCTGTTGCTGAAGAGAAGGCATGCTGCTCCTGTTTGGGAGAGCAAATTCGCAGTTGCTGCTTGCGAGAATACATTGCCGTAGAGACCGTGAACAAATATGTATACCGTGCGCGCGCGGGCACTTCCAAGCCACAAGCCCTGGAGCCGGTAGTGTTTTGGGGTTTCAAACGAGATGATCGGGCTCATGCGCGGTAGTATATCGCGTGCACGTTTCCGTGCCACATCGGCATGTCTCTGTGCCCCCGTATTTCTAACGTATGTTAAAAACGCAGGGGTATAAGGAAAAGGGTATCTTGTGCTAGCATGGCTCCATGCTTATCGATGATGTAAAGGTCCGGCTCATTGCGGGGAATGGCGGCAAAGGTGCCGCTGCCTTTCAAAAGGTCCGCCTCATGCAGGGTCCCACAGGAGCCGATGGAGGCAATGGCGGCTCTATCTATGTAGAGGGTGTTTCCAATATAGACGCACTTGCGGTGTTTGCGAGCCGCAAAGAGATAAAGGGGGAAGATGGTAAAAATGGTCGCGGCCAATTCATCGACGGTAGACGCGGAGAAGACCTCATACTCAAAGTTCCGCGCGGTACCCGCATCACCAATCTCGAGACAGGCTTTGTGCGCGAGGTGCGTGAGCTGGGCGAGCGTCTGCTCGTTGCTGGCGGGGGAAAGGGTGGTCGCGGTAATTTTAAATTCCGTTCCTCTACGAATACTTCGCCGATGGAATTTGAAGAAGGCACACCGGGTGATGCCGCAGATTTTCATTTTGAATTGTTGCTCATTGCCGATGTGGGACTCGTGGGGCTACCCAATGCCGGCAAATCATCGCTCCTCAATGCTCTTACTAATGCAAAGAGCCGTGTCGCGAATTATCCCTTTACCACACTCGAGCCACACCTGGGAGATTTTTATGGCACCATCATTGCGGATATTCCCGGGCTTATCGAGGGTGCAGCGCAGGGCAAGGGCTTGGGCGATAAGTTCTTGAAGCACATCGAGCGCACGCGCACACTCTTTCACCTCATCTCTGCCGAGAGCGACGATGTCGTACGTGATTACAAAACTATCCGTACCGAACTTGAGGCATACGACACAGCGCTTGGCGAAAAGACGGAGCACGTGTTTCTCACCAAGAGCGACATGGTTACTCCCGAAGAGCTGGACGAAAAACTAAAGAAGCTGAAGAAGGCAAAGATAATCGCTACCCCCATTTCTGTACTAGATGACGAAAGCATGGAAGAGGTGAAGAAGGTGTTGCGT